>NZ_JAQHYR010000003.1:0-351568 GCF_027858075.1 Clavibacter sp. CT19
GCGGCCTCCCCCGTGAACCGGCCGCCCTCCGCGAGGGTGCCGGTGCGGCCGGCAACGGCGAGCCCGGCGTCGACGATCGCGAGGTCGTCGACGTGCTGCGCGATCCGCACCATGAGCCGCGTGAGGAGGAGCGCGGGCGCGGGGCTCGGCCGGCGTGCGCGCGGCGTGCGCACGCTCGCGCGCGGCGCGGGCATCGTCTCGGGCGCCTGGGGCCACGCCCACCGGGAGTACGCGCGGCCGTCCGCCTGAGCGGGGTCGCGCGGGACGCGGGCGCCGGGCCGCCACGGAGCCCGCGGGTCCCACGGGTCCCGCGGGTCCCGCGGATCCGCCGCATCCGCCGCCGCCCCTCCCCCGGTCAGCCACAGGCCCGGCGGCCCGCGACGATCGCGACCGCGCGCCGGTACGCGGCGACGTGCCGGGCGCCCGCCTCCGGCCACTCGCGGCGGGACAGGTCGGGCCGTGCGCCGGGCGCGAGCGCGCGCACGGCATCCAGCGCCGCGGCCACGTCCGCGGCCTCGAGCTCGCCCTCGTAGGCGTGCACCCAGCCGGGCCCGACCTCCGCGGCGAGGCGCGCGTTCACGCGGTTGGCGGGCATCAGCACGGGCCGGTCGAGGCTCAGGGTCGTGAGGGCGCCGCCGGAGTTGTGCATCTCCCGGTAGGGCAGCACCACGAGCTCGGAGGCGCCGACGAGCTCGACCACCTCGGCGTCCGCGAGGAAGCGGAGGTCGAGCCGGACGCGGTCGTCGGCCGCCGCGAGGCCCTCGAGCGAGGCGGCGAGCTCCGGCGACGACGGGCGGCCGCCCACGCGCAGCGACGCGTCCCGGGGCATGCCGCGGAACGCCGCGAGCAGCCGGTCGACGCCCTTGTAGCGGCGGATGAGGCCGAAGTAGCCGATGCGGCCGGGCACGACGTCGGGTCGCGGGTGGTGGCGGAACCAGTCCCGGTAGTGGCCGTGGACGATGGTCTCGTGCGGACGGTCGGCGCGCTCCGGGGTGTCCTCGTTGAGGTGGATCCAGAGGGTCGTCCGCCGCTCCATCAGCCGCAGCAGCGCGCGCTCCCGGCGGGAGATCCCGTCGGGCAGCTCGAGGTTGTGCAGCGTCCGCACGAGCGGCGTGCGCGTGATCGCGAGCCGCGCGACGAGCGCGACCGTGAGGCCCTGCCGCACGAGCCGCTTGAGCGGCCCGTGCCCGGAGACCAGGATCTCGGGCCAGTGCACGTGCAGCACGTCGTAGGGCCGCAGCAGCGCGCTCGTCCAGGAGAAGGTGCGGACCGCGACGCCGGGCTGGCGGGCGATGCTCTCGGCGAGCATCACGAGGTACGGGTTCGTGGTGGGCCGGGGCGTGGGGAAGGACTGCTGCACCACGAGGGCGCGGGCGCGCCGGGACGGGGCGGTCGGATCGGGTCGGCGGCTCACGTGGTGCTCCAGGTCGATGGGCGGGCGGCGGTGCGGGAGGCGGGTGCCGCCGAGGGGCGGGGACGCGCGAGGGGAGGGGACGCGCGAGGCCGGGCCGGCCGCATCCGGCCGACCCCGCCGCGCGCGCATCAGGGTCGGAACGCGCTGAACTCGGTGACCGAGATGGTCTGCGGCGCGTTCGTGGCGCTGCCCGAGATGTAGCCGACGAGGCCCACGCCGCCGGGCGCCTGCAGGCTCGCGGTGGAGTCGGTGGCCCGCACCGTCCACGCGGCGGGCTCGGGCGTCCCCGCGATCCAGACCTTGGCCGCGATCGTGGTGGGCGACGTGCCCGTCACCTGCAGGCGCACGCTCACCGCGGTCCCCGGGGCGACGGTGCCGGGCACCTGCACCTCGGGTGCGATGACCGTGCTCGACGACGAGTTCCGGTACGCGAGCAGCGACACGGCGACCGTGCCCGTGCTCTTCATGCGCACCAGCGCGCGGTACTCGTTGTCGTCCGCCACCCGGCGCCCGGTCGCGTAGAGGTACGTGCCGCCGCCGGTGGCCGCCTTGTCGAGCGAGAAGGTCGTCCGCAGGTCGGTGTCGGTCGACCTCACGCCCTGGAGCGTCCCGCCGCCCTGCACGCCGGTGCTCGGCAGCGCGATCCTCGCGGCGCCGTCCTTGACGCTCAGGTAGGACGCGAGGCCCCAGCGGGTCCACGCCCCGCCCACGTCCGCCGTGCCCCAGCCGTTCGTCGCGCTGCGCGTGAACGCGTCGCGGGCGAGCGGGGCGGCGACGGGCGCCGCGGCGATCGTCACGGTGCCGGTCGAGGTCGCCGTGGCGCCCGCGGAGTCCGTGACCGTCAGCGTCACCGTGTAGGTGCCGGGGGCGGCGTAGACGCGGCTGGCAGTGCGGCCGGCGGCCGAGGTGCCGTCGCCGAACTGCCAGGCGTACGAGGCGATCGGGCCCTCGGCGTCGGAGGACGCGGAGGCGTCGACCGCGACCGCGGATCCGGTCACCGCGCTCGTGAAGGACGCCGTCGGAGGCCCGTCGACGACCACGGGGGCCGTCGCCGTGACGCTCTGCAGGCTCGTCGCCGTGGACCCCTCGCCGTCCGTGACCGTGAGGCGCACCTGGTAGGTGCCCGCCGCGGCGTAGGCGTGCGTCGCCGTGGCGCCGGTCGCCGTCGCGCCGTCGCCGAACTGCCAGGCGTAGGAGGCGACCCGGCCGTCGGCGTCCGCGGACGCCGTCCCGTCCACCGCGACGGACAGGTCCGTGACGCGGCTCGTGAACGAGGCGGTGGGCGCCTGGTTCGCGGGGGGCGCGGCGGTCACCGTCACCGACGTCGTGCTGACGCCCGTGAGGCCCTCGTCGTCCGTGACCGTGAGGGTGACCGGGTAGGTCCCCGCCGCGGCGTAGGTGTGACGCGCCTCGGCGCCCGTGGCGGTGGATCCGTCGCCGAACGCCCAGGCGTGGGAGGCGATGCGCCCGTCCGCGTCGGCGGACGCCCGCCCGTCGACGGCGAGCGCGAGGGCGTCCATCGTGGAGGTGAAGGCGGCCGTCGGCGCCTGGTTCGCGCGCGGGGCGACGACCGTGACGTCGGCGGTCTTGACCGCCGTGGCGCCCTCGTCATCCGTCACCGTGAGGCGCACCGGGTAGGTGCCGGGCCGGGCGTAGGCGTGGGTCGCCTTCGCGCCGGTGGCCGTGCCGCCGTCGCCGAAGTCCCAGGCGTAGGAGGCCACCGTGCCGTCGGCGTCGGCCGACGCGGACGCGTCCACCGCCACCTGCAGGTCCGTCGGCTCCGCGTCGAACGCGGCCGTCGGCGCCTGGTTGGGCGCGGTGCCCTGGCCGAGCGCGTAGTGCTGGGCGACGGTGCTCGCCGAGAGCGCGGTCGTGTACACGGCCGCCTCGTCGATGGTCGCCTGCACGTAGGGGCTGGAGGATCCCCAGGTCGGGTCGCCGCCGAGCTTCCAGAAGCCGTCGTAGCCCTGCGCCTGCGTCTGCGGATGGGTGCCGATGAGGGCGCCGTCGACGTAGAGCTTCAGGCCCTCGCCCGACTGCGTCGCCACCACCTGGTGCCAGCGTCCGTCGGTGTAGGAGCCCGGCGTGGTGACCGTGTTCTCCTGGCCCGTCCACGTGCCGAAGGTGATCCGGCCGTCGTCGCGGAGGAACACGTGCCGGTCGTAGTTGTTCGACAGGCCGTTCGGGTTGTCGCCGAAGCCGATGAGCTTGCCGCCCCGGTTCGTCGTCGAGCTGAACCAGAGCTCGAGCGAGTACACCTGCGGGTCGGAGACGCGGCGCGTGCCGGGCACCATCCCCGACTGGCCGTCGAAGCGCGCGGCCGCGCTGCCCGCGGTCGTGAGCACGCCGGGCACGCCCTGCGTCACGCCGCCCACGTAGGCGGCCGGGCTCGCCGTGGTGCTCGCGTCGGCGGCCACGGTGGTGCCCCCCTTCTCGTCGAGGCGCCAGAAGGAGTCGGCGTCGTCCTGGAACACGCGGCTGCCGTACGAGTCGGCGGGCGCCTGCGGCAGGGTGGACGCGCGGCCCGAGGCGACGTAGTGCGCGTCCACGCGGCTCCGGTCGAGCGCGGTCGGGTACACCGCGACCTCGTCGATCTCGCCCGCGAACCACGGGCCGCCGCTCCACGAGTTGTCGCCGCCGATGCGCCAGAAGCCCCGGTAGTCCTGCCCGCCGGTCGTGTCGGCGCGGTAGCCCGCGCGGACGCCGTCGACGAAGAGCTGCATGCCGCCGGAGCCGAGCGTGCCGACCAGCTGGTGCCACTTCCCGTCGTTGAGCGCCGTGCTGGACCTCAGCTTCCGCTCGGTGCCGGGGTACACGCCGAACGTCACGTAGCCGCTGCCGTCCATGTAGAGGTGGCGGTCGTAGTTGCTCGAGGTGCCCGTGCTCCTGTCGCCGAAGCCGACGATCTTCCCGCCCGCGGTGGTCGTGGTCTTGATCCACGCCTCCACGGAGAAGGTCTGCGGCGCGGGGATCAGCTGCTGCGTGGCCGAGAGCCCCGCGTCGGTGCCGCTGAACGTCGAGGACGTCGTCGGGTCGCCGACGACGGCCCCCGGCGCGCCGCGGCTGACGCCGGCGCCCGCCACCTGGTCGGCGAAGCCGGCCCAGTCGTAGACGGTCGGGCCCGACGGCTCGCCGAGGCGCCAGAACCCGGAGGCCCCGTCGGCGCGCACGGCGTCGACGTAGCCGCCCGGGTCGACGCCCGTCACGGTGACCGGCGCGGTGTCGCCGAGGACGGTGTTGCCGAGCGGGTCGGTGGCGCGGATCCGGTACGTGTACGTCGTGCCCGCCGTGAGGCCGCGGTCGACGAAGCCCATCGCCGGGCGGTCCCACGGGCGCGAGTCCTGCGTGGTCGTGTACACGGGCGTGGAGGTGTTGCCGTCGCGGTAGACGGCGTACGTGAGCCGGCGGTTGTCGCGGTCGGCGTTGGCCGGCCACGTGACGCGCGCGGTGCCGGGCTCGAAGCTCGTCACGGTGGGCTTGAAGAGGGCGCCGGCGTCGATCGGCCCCTGCGTGTTCGGCGCCCTGTCCTTCACGGCGAAGCGCACGATGCCCTGCTGGCGCTTGCCGTTCACCTGCGTGAACTCGCCCGCGTAGGAGAGGTAGCCGTCGCCGGCGGCGACGCTCCACGGTCCCTGGCTCTGGCCGGTGACCGTGCCGACGTTGAAGTCGGGGTACCAGTCGAGCAGCGTCGGGGCCGGGGTGCCCTCGAAGTTGTGGTAGCCCATGGGGTCGCGCGTCAGCGTCCCCGTGACGGCCTTCGAGAACGCGAGGCCGCGGTAGAAGGTCCAGGTCGGCTCGGTCTGGCCGAAGCCGCCGACGTTGCCGCAGTAGTGCGGGTGGCCCGCGACGTAGACGGTGTCGCCGAAGGGCACGGCGGAGTGCGTGTCGCCGTGGCAGTCCTCGACCCACGTGGTGGTGCCGGTGGCCCAGTCGGCGCGGAAGGCGCCCTCGAGGTTTCCGGTCTTGCCGTACGTGTAGCCCGTGCCGTAGACGCTGTCGGAGTCGCTGGTGAGGCTCGTGATCGCCGCGTCCTTGCCGGCGTTGCGCACGAGGGAGTTGATCCCCCACGGCAGGTTCCGGCCCGTGGCGGTGCTGACCGCGCCCAGGCCGTAGCCCGGGTCGCTCGAGCCGTTGAGGCTCGTGAAGCTGCCGCCGAGGACGAGCTTCTGGCCGTCGGGCGAGATGACCATCGAGGTCACCGTCCCGTCCGACGTCGTGGGCGCGAACGCCGTCTCCACGCCGTTCGAGGCGTTCACGGCCGCGATGCGCGACCGGACGCTCTTGCCGATCGAGGAGAAGGCCCCGCCGATGTAGACGGTCGACGCCGTCGCGACGATGGTGCTCACCGAGGCGTTGGTGCCCGCCGTGAAGGAGCCGATGACCTGGCCGGTGACCGGGTCCAGGGCCGCCACGCGGTACTTGTTCACGCCGTTGACGGAGGTGAACGTGCCGCCGATGTAGATGCGCTTCCCGTCCGGCGACGCCTCGATGGCCTTGACCTGGCCGTTGACGACCGGCGCGAAGGAGGTGATGAGCGCGCCCGTGCGGATGTCGTAGGCGAGGAGGTTGGAGCGCGGGACGGCGCCCACGCCGGGCGCGGCTCCGGCCGGCTGGGCGGTGGCGAAGCTGCCGCCCACGAAGACGGTGTCGCCCACCACCTCCTGGGTCCAGACCACGCCGTCGATCTGCACGGTGGGCAGGGCGTCCGCGGAGACGGTGGTGGGCGTGGCGGATTCGACGGGGACGGTGTCCGCCACGGCGGGCTGGACGCCCACGAAGGCCGATGCCAGGACGGCGACGGCGGTGGCGAGCGCGAGCGGACGCAGGCGCGCGGGCAGGGTAATGCCCATGGTGAGGCCTCATTCGGGTTCGGGTGACGCGCGCCGGCCTTTCGGGTTGCCGGTGCGCTGACCGGATCCTACTTTCACGGTCGATCCGGCCGGATCCCCCAGTGCGGGGGTGGCCTGCGCCGGCCCCGCGGGGACGGGGACCGGCGGCGGATCAGGGCCGCGGCGCCTGTCCGGAGAAGACCACGGCGGGGGTGCCCGCGCGGTGGTCGTAGGCGATGCGCACGTCGTCGCGGCGCTCGACCGGGACGGTGAACACGTAGGTCGCCGTGGCGGTCCCGCCGGCCGGGACCTCGGCGGGCAGCGGCGTGCTGCCGGTGCGGAGCGGGTCGGCCGGGAGGAGGTCCGCGCCGGAGGCGACGGTGACCACCGCGGCGGCGAGGGAGACGGGCGCGTCGGTGCCGTTCGCGACGGTGACGACGAAGGACAGGGCGGGGCCGGCGATCTCGCCCGCGCCGTCGGCGACGCCCTCGACGGCCCGCAGCTCGTCGATGGACACGTCGACGCCGGGCACGGGCTGGGCGGTCGCGTCGAGGCCCACCGCGGGCGCCTCGGCGGGCGGCGACTGGCCGTCGGCCGGATCCTGCGACGTGACGGGAGCGGGCGCGTCGGGGTCGGCGCCGCCCGGCCCCGTGCCGCCGTCGGCCCCGCCGCGGGAGGCGAGGACGGCGGCGACCACGAGGACCGCGACCACGACGGTCGCGACCACGAGCATCACGAGGCGCCGGCGGCGTCCGGTCGCGGCGGTCGCGGCGGTCGCGGTGGTCGCGGTGGTCGCGGTGGTCGCGGTGGTCGCGGTGTCGTCAGGCGTCGAGCGGTCCATGCGGGCTCCGTGCTGGTCGGGTGCGGGGGCGGGTGCGGGTGCGGGTGCGCTCCGGACGGCTCGCCGCGGGCGGTCGCGGGGTCGGCCGCGCGCGGGATCAGGCACAGCCCGACGGCGAGCACGAGGAGCGGGATGCTGCTGTACAGCGGGCTGAACGGCAGGTTCCAGAGGGTCTTCACGGCGACGTACACGAGCACCGCCGCGCCCGCCCGGTGCGCCACCGACCGGGCCGCGCCCGTGAGGACGACGACGAGGATGACGACCGAGAGCGCGATCCCGATCAGGCCGAAGCGCGTCCAGAGGTCGCCCACGAGGGAGTGCAGCTCGAACCCCTCGCCGAAGAGGTAGTCCTCGACGTAGCCGTTGTCCGGGTCGTAGCCGAGCGCGGCCATGCCCGTCTTGGCGATGCCGAGCTCCGTGGAGGTCGGGAACGTGCCGGAGCCGAAGCCCCACGGGTGCGCGCGCAGGAGCGCGACGAACGCGCCGACCTCGGGGCGCCCGCCCGTGATCACGGACCCCGACTCGTCGAGCTGCGCCTCGGTCCGCTGCCGGGTGGCCTCGCCGAGGTAGCCCTCGAGGATCAGGGCCTGCCCCGCCTGGGAGACGACGAGCGCGAGCCCGCCCAGGCCGAGCAGCGTCAGCGCGACGCTCCCCCGGCGGCCGGGCATCGACGGCCGCATCTCCCACAGCACGACGAGCAGCACGAGGAGCAGGATCGCCAGCTCGGACCGCGCGTCGTTGAGGCCCGCGAGCACGACGAGCACGACGAGCGCCACCGCGGCCGCGCGTCGGCTGCCCCACCGCCAGGCCAGGGCGAGGACGAGGACGGTCACGGGCACCGTCAGGCCGAACTTCCAGGGGTTGCTGGAGAAGAGGCTGGAGGAGGGGTTCACCCCGGCGAGCATGCCGACGCCGAACCACACCGCGACGGTCGCGTCCCGCATGAGCGTCCGCGCCCAGAGCAGCACGCCGATCCCGGCCAGCAGGCCCAGCACCATGACGGTCACGTACGTGGTCTCGGTGCGGGAGACCACGTGGTCGCCGCGGGACGCCTCGGTGAGCCAGAGGCCCGCGCCGACGGCGAGCACGATCGCGCCGGCGACGACCACGGCGCCGCGGTACCGGGCGAGGCGCGGGATCCAGAGCGGCGCCAGCACGACGGCGAGCACGTGGCCGACCTCGAGGCCCTGCTGGAGGGGGATCCGGAGCGCCAGGGCGACGATCGTGACCGCGGCAAGCGCGCGGAGCAGCGGATGCGCCGCGGCGGCCGAGGCGGTGGACGGCGCGGCGGACGGCGCGGCAGCCGACGCCGCAGCGGTGGACGCCGGATGCGGCGCATCCGGCGCGAGGGCGGTGCCGGGCGCGCCGACGGCGGCCTCGGCCGGGCCGCGGGGCGCGGGTCGACGACGTCGTGCCGGGGTCGACCGGCGGGGAGAGGAGACCACGGGTACCGTCCTTCTGGGCGCTGGTCCAGCTCACAGGATAGGTCGGCGGACGGCCGTGTCCACCATGCGGGAGCGACGCGGGACGGGAGCCGGATCCGCCGTCCCCCGCTCTGGGGTCAGGCACCCCCCGCACTGGGTGTGCACAAGATGAGATGCCGGAGAGCCTTCTGTGGTAGCGCCGATCCGTATAGAGTCGGGTCATCACCAGGCGCGGGTCCCGAAGGGCCGGCGAGCGGCCCGCGGCACGCGGATCCGTCGCGGTCCTCCCGTCGTCCGGTGCGAGCGGCGACCGGTCCCCCGACCGGGCGCCCGTTGCCCGCCTGCCGTCTGATCCTCCGCGCTCCCGCGCGGACGGGGTCGGTCGCGATGACACCCGAGGACCTCTTGATCCCCCTGGCCGAGTCCCCCGTCCCCCTGCCCGCCCCCGCACCGCGCGGCCTCCTCGGGCTGCTGGCGCCACCGCCCTACTGGTGATGCGCGCGCCCGGTACTGATCGGCACCGGGCGACCCCGATCGCGCCCCGACGCGGACGTAGTGTCCTGCACATCGCGTCGCCACCCGCCGGACGCGGATGACCGATCCGCTCCGCGCCGCGCACCCGGGAGGGCCCGGGACGCCTGCGCGGGCGATCGCCCGTCTCGGGCCACCACGGGCCCCGACCATCCGGTCGGCCGCGCCCGCTCATCCCCCACGCCTGCCGGCTCGCCGGCGGGTCCCCGCTTTCCGAAGCAGAGGAAGAACGTCATGACCGCCTCCACCCCCCTCCCCCGCGCCCCGCGGGACCGCGCGCCGCGTCGCCGGCTGCGCGGCATCGCCGCCGCCGCCACCGTCGTCGCGGTCGCGCTCGGCGCCGTCGTCGCGTCCGAGACCGCACCGGCCGTCGCCGCCGCGACGAGCGACTCCTTCAGCCGCCAGAGCACGGGCGGCTGGGGCACCGCCGAGACGGGCGGCGCGTACACGTCGTACGGCCCGGCCGGCGCCGCCTTCTCCGTCGACGGCGGCCGCGCCCGCATCGCCGGGATCCCGGCGGGCACGTCCGCGGGCGCCTGGTCCGCCGGCACCGCGATGCTCGACGGCACCGCCGGAGCGACCGTCGCCCTCGTCGGCACGACGCCGCTCGGCCTGTACCAGGCGGTCGAGATCCGCCGCCAGGCCGACGGCAGCTCCTACCGCGGCAAGGTGGAGCTCGGCCGGTCCGGCGCCCTCCGCGTGAGCCTCTCCCGCACGGCGTCGAGCGGGGCGTCCACCGCGCTCGGCAGCGTCGTCGCGGCCGGCACCGCGGAGGCCGGGACGGACGTGAACGTGCGCGTGCGCGCCACCGGCACCGCGCCCGTCGCCCTCGCGGCGAAGGCGTGGGTCGCCGGCACGGACGAGCCCGACTGGCAGGCGACCGCGACCGACGCCTCGAGCGCCCGCATCGCGAAGGCCGGCGCCACGGGCGTGTGGTCCTACGCATCCGGCAGCAACAGCCGCACCACGACGGTCGCGTTCGACGACCTCTCGCGCGTCCCCGCCGGATCCACGGCGACGCCCGCGCCGAGCCCGACCCTGACGCCCACCGCATCGGCCGCGCCGTCTCCCGCCCCGACGCCCACGCCGTCGACGCCCGTCGCCGTCCCCGCGACCGGCGCGCGCGGCTCGGCCGCCGTCGGCTCCGCCGCCTACCCGGTGCCGTCCGGTGCGCTCTTCGTGAGCAGCGGCTCCGGGGACGACGGGGCCGCGGGCACGCAGGGCGCACCGCTCCGGACGATCGTCGCGGCGGTCGGGAAGGCACGCTCGGGCCAGACGATCGTGCTCCGCGGCGGCACCTACCACGAGGCCGTCGTGGTGCCCTACGCGAAGCAGCTCACCATCCAGGCGTACCCGCGCGAGGCCGTCTGGCTCGACGGATCCCGCACGTTCTCCGGCTTCGCGAAGAGCGGCGGCTCCTGGGTCGTGTCGGGCTACACGCCGAAGCACCCGACGACCATCGCCGGCATCCGCGACAACCCGCGCTTCGTCCGGCCGGAGGCGCCGCTCGCGGCCCGCCTCGACCAGGTGTTCGTGGGCGGCACGCAGCTGCGCCAGGTGGCGTCCGCGTCCCAGGTCGTGCCCGGCACCTTCCACGTCGACACCGCGGCGAAGACCCTCCGCATCGGCACGGACCCGACCGGCAAGGAGGTGCGCGCGAGCGACCTCCGGCAGGCGCTGCAGGTCCAGTCGGCCGGCACGACGCTCCGGGGCTTCGGCGTGCGCCGCTACGCGACCGCCTACGAGGACCGCGGCACGATCCGCTTCGACAACGTGCGCGCGACCGTCCGCGACCTGGTCGTGCAGGACAACGCCATGACGGGCATCACCATCGGCAACGACGGCGCCCTGCTCTCCCGCGTCACGGTGCAGCGCAGCGGCATGCTCGGCATCAGCGCCGCGTACGCCTACGGGATGGTCGTCGAGGACAGCGTCATCACGGGCAACAACTCCGAGCGCTTCAAGGCGGCGCCCGTCTCCGGCGGCATCAAGATCGGCCGCTCGCGCGACGTCACCGTCCGCGACAGCGACACCAGCCGCAACAACGGCAGCGGGATCTGGTTCGACGAGTCCTGCTACGACATCACCGTCACGGGCAACACGTCGAACGACAACGAGTACACGGGCATCCAGCTCGAGCTCTCCGACACCGCGGTCATCGCCGGCAACAGCACCACGGGCGGCCAGACGGGCATCAACGTCTTCGACACCGGCAACGTGAGGATCTTCAACAACACGCTCGGCGGCAACTCGAAGTTCGGCATGACGCTGCTCCAGGACGAGCGGCGCCAGTCGGTCGCGTCCTTCGAGGGGCAGGATCCGCGCCGTCCCGCGATCGACCCCACCGTGCCGTGGCTGACGCGCAACATCCAGATCAGCAACAACGTCTTCGCGACGGGCGGCAACTTCCTCATCTACGCCCTCGACAAGAAGACGGGCATCGCCGTGGACCGGTGGAACCTGACGATCACGGGCAACCTGTTCGCGAAGCGCGTGGCGACGACCGACCCGGCCATGGTCGCGTGGGGCCAGGGCGACAACAGGACCCTCGTGCGCTACGAGACGCCCGCCGCGCTCGCGGCCGCGAAGGGCAGCGGCTGGCGGAACACGCAGACGACCGGCGCCACCACGGTGTCGGGCATGTCCGCGTACCTCGGCCAGGCGGCGTCCCTCGCGGTCGCGCTCCCGTCGGCGATCGCCTCGCTCCTCGGGCAGGCGACGGGCGTCAAGCGGGTCGGCATCTTCTAGGCCGCCCCACCCCCCCCCCGTTCGCGGGCTCCCGCTTCCCCCGGCGGGAGCCCGCGACCTATGCTCGGGGTCAGATCCACCCGCTCCACGCCGCCCCCACCCAGGGCGGCCGACGTACCCGCGTCGCGCGAGCGGGTCGGCCTCCGCCCGGCGTACCCGCTCCGGGCTGCACCCGATCCCGCATCCGCGCGTACCCGCGCCCGGTCGCGGTCCACCCGGAAGAACGACGAGCCATGACCCGAATCGGCTACGCCGCTGGAGCATTCGACCTGTTCCACGTCGGCCACCTCAACATCCTCAAGCACGCGAAGAGCCAGTGCGACCTCCTCATCGCGGGCGTCGTCTCCGACGAGATGCTCGAGCTCACCAAGGGCATCACGCCCGTGGTGCCGCTCGCCGAGCGCCTCGAGATCGTGAGCCACATCAGCTACGTCGACCAGGCCCGCGCGGAGACGCTGCCCGACAAGCTCGACACCTGGCGCGAGGTCGGCTTCGACGTCTTCTTCAAGGGCGACGACTGGCGCGGCACCGCGAAGGGCGAGCGCCTCGAGGCGGAGTTCGCCGCGGTGGGCGTGGAGGTCGTGTACTTCCCGTACACGATGCACACCTCCAGCACCCGGCTCCGGCGCGCGCTCGACATCCTCAGCGGCATGGGCGCCCCCGCGGCGGCCCCGCTCGCCGTGCCGGCCGCCGCGCCCGCGCTCGCCACGCCGTGACCCCGGGCCGATGACGCGCACGACTCCCCCGACGGCCGGCGCAGTGCCCGGCGCCGCGCCCGCGGCATCGCCGTCGATGGCCTACATGCCGCAGCTCGACGGCCTGCGCGGCATCGCGGTCGCGCTGGTGATCGTCCACCACGTCACGCCCCCGGTGGAGACCGGCGGCTGGATCGGCGTGCACGTCTTCTTCGTGCTGTCCGGGTTCCTCATCACGTCCCTCCTCCTGCGCGAGCACGCCCGCACCGGGCGCATCGACCTCGTGCGCTTCTCGCTGCGCCGGGCGCTGCGGCTGTACCCGCCGCTGCTCACCGCGCTGCTCGTGCTCGCGCCCCTCGGCATCGCCGTATCCGGCGTCGTGGGCTACGCGAAGGCGTCCGGCCTGTCGGCGCTCTACCTGATGAACCTCTACGCGACCGTCACCGGGAGCGGCGTGCAGGGCTGGGCCCACACGTGGACGCTCGCGCTCGAGGAGCAGTTCTACCTCCTGTGGCCCGTCGTGTTCCTCCTGGCGTTCGCGGACGCCCGGCGGTCACCGCGGATCGCGGTGGGCGTGCTCACGGCGCTCGCCCTCGCCTCGATCGTCGTCGGCAGCCTGCCCGGGACCGGGATCTCCAGCGCCAACCCGCTGGTGAGCGCGGGCGGACTCGCGATCGGCTGCGTGCTCGCGCTGACCCGGTCGTCGTGGGCGGCCGCCGCCCGGCACGCGCTGGTCGCGCCGGCCGGCATCGCCGCGCTCGCCGCCGCCGTCGTGGTCGGCGGCGTGACCCCCAAGGCCGGCCCCGGTCTCGCCCTGGCGGCGCTCGGATCCGTCCTCCTGCTCGCCGCGCTGGTCGAGGGCGGCGGGCGCGTCACCCGCGCTCTCTCCTGGTCGCCCCTCGTGGCGGTCGGCGCCATCAGCTACGAGCTGTACCTCTGGCACTACCCGCTGCTGCAGTACCTGACGGCGATCACCGGGGGCACGCCCGCCTCCGTCGCGTGGATCGCCATCCCGGCGACCGTGCTCGCGTCCGTGCTCAGCCACCGCTTCGTGAGCGCCCCGCTGGATGCGCGGTTGAAGGCGAGGCTGGCCGCCAGAGAGGGCGCGCGGGTCGACGCGGGGGCCGCGCGCCGCTGATCGGGGCCGCCGGTCGGCCCGACGCTGATCAGTCCGCCGCCGTGGCCGCAGAGCCCGCCGCCGGTCGGTCCGCCGCCTGGGCCGCGGAGCCCGCCGCCGCGGCCGCACAGCCCGTGGCCGGTCGCCCCGCCGCGGATCAGCCCGCCGCCCCCAGCCGGTCCGCCGCGCGCTCGGTCGCCTCGAGGAGCGCCGCGAGGATCCCCGGCTCGTCGAACGCGTGCCCCGCATCCGGCACCATCGTGAAGCGCGCCTCGGGCAGCGCCCGGTGCAGGTCCCACGCGGTCGCGGGCGGCGTGCACATGTCGTAGCGGCCCTGCACGATCTCGGTGGGGATGCCGCGCAGGAGGTGCGCGTCGCGGATCAGCTGGCCGTCCTCCATCCACCCGCCGTGCATGAAGTAGTGGTTCTCGATGCGGGCGAACGCGAGCGCGTACGTCGGCTCGGCGAAGCGCGCCACCACCTCGGGCTTCGGGAGCAGCGTGATGCCCGACGCCTCCCACGTGCTCCACGCGACCGCGGCCGGCCCGTGCACCGCGGGATCCGGATCCGCGAGCAGCCGCGCGTACGCCGCGATGATGCCGCCGCGCTCCACCCCGGGCACGGGCGCCGTGAACGCCTCCCAGCCGTCCGGGTAGACCATCCCCGCCGGGCCCTCGTAGAACCAGTCGAGCTCGCTGGCGCGCAGCGTGAAGATGCCGCGGAGGATCAGCCCGGTCACGCGCTCGGGGTGCGTCTCGGCGTAGGCGAGCGCGAGGGTCGAGCCCCAGGATCCGCCGAAGACGAGCCAGCGCTCGACCCCCAGGTGCTCCCGCAGCCGCTCGAGGTCGGCGACGAGGTGCCAGGTCGTGTTGACGGACAGGTCGGCCGACGGGTCGGAGACGTGCGGCGTGCTCCGGCCGCAGCCGCGCTGGTCGACGAGGACGATGCGGTAGCGCGCCGGGTCGAACAGGCGCCGATGCGTCGGGCTGGTGCCGCCGCCGGGGCCGCCGTGCAGGAACACGACGGGGATCCCGTACGGGTTCCCCGAGGTCTCCCAGTGGAGGAGCTGCCCGTCGCCCACGTCGAGCATGCCGGTGTCGTACGGGTCGATCTCGGGGAAGAGGGTCTGCATGCGACGAGCCTAGGCGGCGGCGCGCCCCCGATCCGGGGCGGCGAGGGACGCGGGCGCCGGACGCCGCGTACCCTTCCCAAGACACCACCCTCCCCGCCGAGAGACGAGGACCCCTTGCCCGCCCTGCCCGAGAGGCGCCCGTCGACGCGGACCACACCGCGGGCGACGCTGCGGCCGCTGCTGCCGCTGGCCTCGTTCGCCGCCCTGGCCGTCGCGCGTCCCACGCTCCGCCTGCACCTGGCGCTGTACATGCGCGACATGGAGGCGGCGATCTTCCCCCCGCACGACGACGCCTCCGCCATCGCCGGGCCGGATCCGGAGCGCGTGCTCTTCGTGGGCGACATCGGCGTGGCCGGGTACGGCGTGCTCCTCGCGGGCATGGCGATGCCCGCCCAGGTGGCCGGCAGGCGGGCGGCCCGCACGGGTCGCGGCGTGGAGTGGGAGACGGTCGCGTCGTACGACATGACGGCGCGCAAGGCCGCCGCGGCGGTCGCCACCCGGACCGGCGGCCTCGATCTCGCCGTCGTGGCGCTCGGCATCCCCGACGTGCTCGTCGCGACCTCGGCCGCCGAGTGGACCGACCGGCTCACGGCCATCGTCCGGAGCATCCGCGCGCAGGCGGGCGACCGGTGCCGGATCGTGCTCTCGGGCATCCCGCCCATGGACCGCTTCCAGCCGATCCCGATGCTCGGACGGAAGCTCCTGCTCGCCCAGGTGACCCGGCTGAACCGGGCCACGAGCCTGCTCGACGACCCCGCCCGCGGGATCGTCTTCGCGCCGTACCCCGACATCTCCGGCACGCGCATGCACGTGCGCGACCGCTTCTCGTACCGCGTGATGCACGCGCACTGGGCGGACGCGACGATGCCGTTCCTGGGGGATCCGCGGTCACCGCGCGACTGACGCGCTCCAAACCCGCAAGCGGTATGACCGGTTATACTCGCCGCCATGAAGACCGCCATCTCCGTCCCGGACGCCGACTTCGAGAGATTCGACCGCCTCGCCAAGCGCCACGGGATGACCCGCTCCGAGTTCTACCGGGTCGCGGGTCAGAAGCTCGCCGACGAGCTGGAGGGGGCGGGCAAGGCCGAGCTGACCCGCCTCGCGGACGCGGCCATCGCCGAGGTCGGGCAGCCCACCGCGGGCGAGGACTTCCTGCGCGAGTCGGAGCGCATCGCACGGACCGGCTCGGAGTGGTGATCTCGCGAGGCGACGTCGTGTGGGTCGACTTCGGCGCTCCGCGCGGGTCGGAGCCCGCGAAGATCCGACCGTCCCTCGTCATCCAGGACGACTGGCTCACCGAGAGCGCCAACGCCACGATCGTGCTCATCCCGTTCACCTCGCAGGTGCGCCTCCAGGTCTTCCCCGGGAACGTGTTCATCCCGGCGGCGGCGTCGGGGCTGGGCAAGGACTCCGTGGCCGTGGTCTCCCAGCTCGGGCCGGTCAGTCGTGAGTTCATCGACCCCTACCCCGTGGGTCGCCTCCCCGGCTACCTCATGGCGCAGGTGTCGGCCGCGGTGCGGCTGCTGCTCGCGGTGTGATGTGCGGCCCACGGCCGGCTGACGCCCGGCTGGCCCGGCCGTCCAGCCCGGGACGGTCCCCACCATGTCGCGATGCGGCTGCGCGACTACGCCCGGTACCGGCCGATCGCGTCCCACTGCTCGAACGCGGGGACGGGTTCCCAGTTGTCGGAGAGGTCGACGTCGTGGTGCTCCCACTGCTGGATGCCGGGGCGGGATTTCTCGTTCAGCCGGCGCGTCATCGAGCCGTCGAGCTTGAAGATGATGGTCTCGACCGCCAACCATTGATGCTGCAGGAATCGCCGTGGCTCGCCTGGATAGGTGAACTCCTTGCGAGAGAAGAGGAACATGCCGGCGGGTTCTCGCCGAAAGCTATAGAAGTGCTTGATGCTTCCCCACTCATCGCACAAGACCGTATTGACGAACTCTGCGTGCGGGGTGACCTCGAGCACGTAGTCGACGACTCCCGCGGCCGCGGCGTCCTGTGCGCGAGCGACAACGGAGAACCAGTCGTCGGGTTCCTTCCTCCGCCCGCCGAACCGCGCTCGCGCCTCGTCACGCGTCAGCTCGGTCATCGGGACCCTCCTGGCGAATGACCACTGGTAGCAGTACTCGTATCCACTCATGTCTCTCCTCGACGATCATCGATGTCCATCAGGACGCAGGCGCGGCTGTTCCCATGCGAGATGCAGAAGCTCGAGTCGATCATGATTCGCGGCGGGGTCGCCACCTGTCGAACTCCCCGAACCGCTCCCAGTCGCCGAACGCGGGAACGTCCTCCCAGTTCTCGCGGACGTCGACGTCCCGGTACTCCGACAGGTGCGTCTCGTTGACCGAGTAGTCGTAGACGAGCTGCTTCACGTACCCCGTAGGGTCGATGACGATCGACTCGTACCATATCGACTCGTTCAGGGGATGGAATCGATCGGCGTCGGGGTAGCGACTCTCCGAGACATGCCTCATGAACATGCGTCCATCCATATTCTTGAACCCATACGAGAATCGCTGTGTGTGGTGCTGGTCGACGAATATGACCTTCACGTACTCCGCATGCGGCAGGATCTCCAGGATGAACTCCGGGGCAGCCGGCTCACTCGCCCCCTCGCGCTTCACGCCCACCGAGAACCAGTGATCCGGCTCGGCGACGAGACCGTCGAACCTGCGGCGAGCCTCAGACTCCGTCAGCGCCTCGAGAGGCCCTCGCTTCCTACCGCTCCATATCGTGCCATACACGTACTTCACAATTACCTGTCAAACTTGCCGAAAGGTTCCCAATCCCCGAACTCGGGAACGTCCTCCCAGTTCGGACTCACATCGACATCCCGATACTCCGACAGGTGCTGCTCTTTCGCGGCGAGGTCATACACAGTCTCCCTGACGTACCCCGTCGGCTTGATGAGCATCGACGACGTCCATACCGTCTCATTGAGCGGATGGAAGCGCTCAGCGTCAGGGTAGCGGTTCTCGGTGACGTCGGTCATGAACATGCGACCCTCCATGTTCGTGAACCCATATGAGAATCGCTGCGTATGATGCTGGTCGACGAATATGACCTTCACGTACTTCGCATGGGGAAGGGTCTCCAGAATGAACTCCGGAGCAGCCAGCTCACCCGCCTCATCACGCTTGACACCCACCGAGAACCAATGATCCGGCTCAGCGACGAGACCGTCGAACCTGCGACGAGCCTCCGACTCCGTCAGGGCCTCAAGCGGCCCCCGCTTCCTACCGCTCCACCTCGTGCCATACACGTACTTCACATTCACCTGCCAAACTTGCCGAAACGCTCCCAGTCCCCGAACTCGGGGACATCCTCCCAGTTTGCGGTGACATCCACATCCTTGTACTCCGACAGGTGCGTCTCGTTGACTGAGTAGTCATAGACGGTTTCCTTCACATACCCCGTCGGCTTGATGAGCATTGACTCGTACCACACCGCCTCATTGAGTGGACGGAAACGCTCAGCGTCAGGATAGCGATGCTCGGTGACATCGGTCATGAACATGCGACCCTCCATGTTCGTAAACCCATAGGCGAATCGCTGCGTATGATGCTGGTCGACAAATATGACCTTCACGTACTTCGCATGAGGAAGGATCTCCAAAATGAACTCCGGGGCAGCCAGCTCATCCGCCTCATCACGCTTGACACCCACCGAGAACCAATGATCCGGCTCAGCGACGAGACCATCGAACCGGCGACGAGCCTCAGACTCCGTCAGAGCCTCAAGCGGCCCCCGCTTCCTACCGCTCCACCTCGTGCCATACACATACATCACAATTACCTGTCAAACTCGCCGAATCGTTCCCAGTCCCCGAACTCGGGGACATCCTCCCAGTTCGGACTCACATCGACATCCCGATACTCCGACAAGTGCCGCTCTTTCGCGAGCAGATCGTAAGCGACCTCCTTTACGTATCCCGTCGGCTCAATGACGATTGACTGCGACCACACGGATTCATTGAGCGGATGGAATCGCTCCGCGTCAGGGTAGCGATTTTCTTTGACATTCGTCATGAACATACGCCCACCCAGATCCCTAAACCCATAAGCGAATCGCAGCGTATGGTACTGATCCACGAATAGGACTTTGACATACTCAGCATGAGGCAAGACCTCGAGGATGAACTCCGGCGCAGCCAGATCACTTGCTCCGTCGCGCTTGACACCCACCGAGAACCAATGATCCGGCTCAGGAACGAGACCGTCGAACCTGCGACGAGCCTCAGACTCCGTCAGAGCCTCAAGCGGCGCCCGCTTCCTACCACTCCACCTTGTGCCGTAGATACAATGCACGAATACCTCCTTGGCTCAGTCTTGATGCAGATGCGTTGCCACTGGTCGAGGAGGTAGGCGTAGATGAAGTCTGCCCGAGCGGTGACTTCGAGCACGAACTCTGGAGGCTCTCCTTCTCGTCGCCCCTCCTGAACTGCGCCTACAGTGAACCAAGCATCAGAATTGACACCGTGCGACTCAAAGCGATTTCGTGCTTGCTGCTCGTGAGAGCAGCCGGCGGAACCGCCAAACGTTGATGCCATTTTTCGGAGCACAGGAATCGCTGCGCTGTCCTCGCCTTGACGACGTTGACGCCCACGTGGGCCATCTACCGGCCAATGCGCTCAACTAGAGCTTAATCGCAGAGCCACGGGCGCACTGTGAAATGCTGTTGTCGACTATCCCCTGTATCGACCAAGGTGACCCCAACTCCCGAACTCCGGCAACACCTCCCAGTTATCCGTGAGGTCTACGTCGCGGTACTCCCACTCCTCGATGGAGGATTGAGACTTGTCATTCAACCTCCGCCTCATGTAGCCGTCGGGCTTGAAAGACACGCGCTCTATCACACTCGAAGCCGGCGGAATCATATACCCGGGCCTGTCGGGATACGTATATTCCACACGACTGAAGAGGAACAGTCTTTGTTCCCGGCGTTCAAAATTGTAAATGAATCGAAGTCGATTGTACTCGTCCATGAGATGGGTGTTGACATATTCAGCTCGAGGGGTAATCTCGAGCACATAGTCGGGGACGCCTTCTTGCACCCGCCCATCGGGCCAGGCTGCGACGGAGAACCAGTTGTCGGCATCTTTTGCACGCCCCTCGAATCGCCTCTGCACCTCCGACAGCTCGAGGGGCTGGCGGGGCTTCCCACCCACGAAAGACCATTTGTACGAATATGTGAATTGCGTCACAGTCCACCCATTGAATCAGGAATATTGTATGCACGCCCATTTGAGTCGCGTATGATCACGTCTACACTCGATGCATAGTCGAGTACTTTTTGCGGAATAGGGGCCGTCTGAGGCGGCAACTCTAGCACCTTCATGCCAGTGAGCGGATCGCCGCTTTGCTTGACTATCTTGCCCGGGGCATATTTCTTCTCAATCTCATCAATGTATCTCTTCATCGTGAACCAACGGACACGAGCGGCTTGCGTGTGCTTTCGTGAGGCTATCCACTCGTCGACTGCGTACGAATCGACACGTGACTTATCCTCGAGAACGACCTCGTACTGCGGGTACCGGTGGTGGTTCGCGTAGTTGAACTCGTGGCCTTCGAGGATGCGCTTCTTCCAGGCGGCGATCTCGGGGTTGGCGAGCCGGTCCGTGATCCACGAGGGTATCGGATGCCGGTTCGCGACATCTGCGCCGGGACCGTCGAAGGCCGCCGCGCCCTCGGGACGCGGGTGCTCGAAGGCGGCATCGTGGTTCCCGTGCACCGCATCCGGCGAGGCGGCGTGCGCCCCCGGATCGCCGTGATGGGCGCCGTCTGCTCCTGCCGGGTCGTGATGAGCTCCCGAGGGGTGATCCGCAGACGCGGCCCGCTCGTCCACCGTCGTCGTGCCGTGCCCGCCTTCGCGCGCCGGAAGGCCGTCGTGCAGCGCATCCGCTCCGGTGCGCGCTCCGCCATGCTGGACGGCATCACTCGCCCCTCCCGCTCGCGATGCCATCCGCGACAGCTCCGACGATCCCCCGCGCGCGGCATCCGCGCCCGCCGCACCAGCCGCACGCGCCTCCGCCGACGGCCCGGCCGCCATCTCGGCCGCATGCCGACCACCCGCCGCGGCAGATGCCGCCCGACCCGACCCCGGATGCTCCACGCTCACGTGCAGGTTCGGGATCTCCCATGCCCCGTCGGCCGTCACCGTGCGCTCGACCGACACGCTCACCCGCGGCACCCGCTCCAACGCCTCCCGCAGCGACGAGACCGCACCCGCCGCCGCCGTCCGCGGCAGAGCCGCGAGCTCCGCCACGCGATCCGAGACCGCCTCCAGTGCCAACCCGGTCTGCTTCACGTACAGACCCGAGTCCAACAGCGCATTCCCGCCGACCTTCGTCAACCGCCCCGCCACCGTGGCGACGTCCGCCGCCTCCGCCGCCTTGCCGCCGACCTCGATCATCCGCGCCCCGACCGACACCACCTTCGCCCCCGCCGCGACCTCACCGGCCCCCGGGATGAACAACGACCCCACGTTCACGAACAACGACCCCGCCGCCCGCGCCGGATCCGTCTGCCACTGCTCCTTGCTGCCGACGAACCCGTCCACCATCTGCTGCTGCTTGTCCAACGTCGACTTCGAGAAGTCCCGCATCCACCCCGGCGTCACACCACTGGAATCATCCGCGAGCACCTGGAACAACGGCGTCGGCGCGATCAGGGAACCGAGCCCCTCCACCACGCCCAACGCCGCCTTGCCCGCGTGATCCCAGTCGCCCCACTGCCCCGTCTCCGGGTTGTACGACACGAGGCTCCCCAGCCCCTCGACCATCCCCTTCGCCGCATCGCCCACGCCGCCGCCGAACGACGTCACGCAGTTGGGCCGCCCCGCCGCCGTCTGCCCGAACGGCAGCGGCTTGCCCTCCTTCGCGGCGGTCGTGAAGTCCGTGCCGTGCACGGTCTCCGGGCACGAATTCGCCGGCGGATGCGCCGCCGCGATCTTGTTCACGCAGTCGGCCTGCGCCTCGTCCAACGCCGTCGCGAGCGTCGCGACCGCCATGATCAGCTTGTCGTTGCGCTGGCTGTAGGGCGCGTACTCCGTCCACTCCACGTGATGCGCCGGTGCCGAGTACATGCCGCCGGGCGAGGATTGCACCGAGCCGTAGTCGGTGAGCTGCGTCGTGGGCTGCGGCCCGATCGCCGGCACGTCGTACCCCTGCTCCGCCTGCGCGACGAATGCGACCGCCTCGGCCTTCAGCTCGACCAGCTTCGCGACGATGGGCGCCACGGTGTCGGCGAAGTCCGTGAGAGCCTTCCCCACCTTCGTGAACCCGTCCGCGAGAGCCGTGGTCTCCTGGCCGACCGGCCCCATCACGGCCAGCAGCGCCTCCGACTCCGGCGCCTCGTAGACCGTCGACATCGTCTGCCACTTGGTCACGGCCGTGGCGCCGTGCTGCGAGACGCCGGCCGAGGCGGACGCGAGCGTCCAGGCGGCGCTGCGGATGAGCTCCGGCGCCATGTCGACGCCGGGGATGCCGTCGGGATCGATGAGTCCGTCCGCGCGGCGTGTGCCGCCGCCCGCGACCGCGGCCATCACCGGCCCCCGGCTCGGGAGGTGAACCAGCTGAAGTCGCCCGCCGCGCGCCCCTCGCCACCCACGGCCGCGTCGACCGCGGCCGTCTGCGCCTGCGTCACGTCGGACGCCATCGTGTCGTCGGCCTCCACGTAGTCCGTGGTCGCTGTGGCGGCGCCGAAGATGCATGCGGTGATGCGGTTCGTGACGTCCGTGACCGACGCGGTCTGCGCGTCGAGGAACGCCGACAGCGCCGCGGGCACCGCCGAGCAGGTGGACGACGCCCCGGTCTCCACGTCGGTCTGAGCACCGCCGATGCCGCTGATCGCCGCCGACAGGTCCTGCGATGCCTGCTGCACCGCGGTCAGGACGTCCTGGACGCCCTGCGGATCGATGCGGTAGCCCTCCGCCACGGACGTCTCCTCCCGGTCGTCCGTCGGCCGCCGCGCGATCGCGCTCGGGGCTCCCGCTCCGGCGCTCGCGCACCCGGTTCCCCATGGCATGCCGAGCACCCCCGCTCGGGGGCGCTGCTCGGACGAGATCAGTCTCCGGGCGTCCCGCAGGCGCTGTCAAACGGTGCGGGAGACACCGCCGCGTGGTGTATGCGCGGCGGCGCCTCAGCTGCTCCTACTTCTTCGCGGTCTTCTCCATGCGCGGCGCCGAGCCGTCCGCGATCCGGGCGTCGCGGTACGCGCGCGCCTCGTCCTGGCGGTCCTTCTCCTCGCCCGACGCCACGGGGGCGCGCACGTGCGCCTGCGTGTAGCCGAACGCGTCCACGAGGTCCTGCGCGTGCGGGCGGAGGCGCGCGACGAGCCGGTCGATGTAGGCCGTCACGGCGCGGGCGCGCGGCGAGCTGATGCGGCCGTGGATCAGATACCAGGCCAGGTCGTCCTCGATGAGGCGGAGGCCGAACAGGTCGCGGGTCCAGGTGAGGATCCGGCGCGTGCCGTCGTCCATGGCGCGGCCGGTCTCCGACGCGGGGTCGAGCGCCTCAGTGAACGCCTCCCACTGCAGCAGCTGCGCGTGCGCGCGGGCCGCCTCGATGAGCGCGTCCTGGTGCCGGTTGAACAGCGCGGCGGCCTCGGCGGGCGGCATCGTGCGGGTGGCCCGCAGCGCCGTCGCGATCTCGGCGACCATCGTCTCCACGCGGCCGGTCAGGAGCGCGCGCTGCGTCTCCGGCTCGCGGAGCTGGCCGACCGAGCGGGCGGTGGATCCGCGGTCCGCGAGCGCCTGCCCGATCCGGCGGAGGCCCGTCGAGCGGAGCGTGCGGTCGGTGGCCTGCTCCACGGCGTAGCGCGCGAGCACCCCGAAGTCGGCCTTCGCGAACCGGCGGTTGACGTCGGTGAGCAGGCGCTTGGCGACGAGCTGGAGGAGCACGGTGTTGTCGCCCTCGAAGGTCGCGTAGACGTCGAGGTCGGCGCGGAGCCCGACGAGCCGGTTCTCCGCGAGGAAGCCCTGGCCGCCGCACGCCTCGCGCGCCTCCTGGATGGTGTCGAGCGCGTGCCACGTGCTGAGCGGCTTGAGCGCGGCGGCGAGGGTCTCGAGGTCCTGCCGGTCCTGGTCGGTGTCGGTCTTCCCGGAGAACACCGAGTCGAACTGCGCGAGCAGCTTCTCGTGCGCGAACGAGGCGGCGTAGGTGGTGGCGATGCGCGGGATCAGCCGGCGCTGGTGCCGCTGGTAGTCGAGCAGCACCTCCTCGTCGGTGCCGCCGGCGACGAACTGGCGGCGCTGGTTGCCGTACGTGACGGCGATCTGCAGCGCGATCTTCGCGGCGCTCGTGGCGGCACCGTCGAGCGAGACGCGGCCCTGCACGAGCGTGCCGAGCATCGTGAAGAAGCGGCGCCCGGGGCTCGTGATCTCGGACGTGTACGTGCCGTCCTCGGCCACGTCCCCGTAGCGGTTGAGGAGGTTCGCGCGCGGCACGCGCACGTGGTCGAAGTGGAGCCGGCCGTTGTCGATGCCGTTGAGGCCGCCCTTGAGACCGTCGTCCTCGCCGCCGACGCCGGGGAGGAACGCACCGGTCTCGTCGCGGAGCGGCACGAAGAAGCAGTGCACGCCGTGGTTCACGCCCTGGGTCACCAGCTGCGCGAAGACCGTGGCGGCGCGGCCGTCGACCGCCGCGTTGCCGAGGTAGTCCTTCCACGCCGCGCGGAACGGGGTGTGCAGGTCGAACTCGCCCGTCTCGGGGTCATACGTCGCGGTGGTGCCGATGCTCGCGACGTCGGAGCCGTGCCCGGTCTCCGTCATCGCGAACGCGCCGGGCGTCTCGAGCGTCATGATCCCCGGCAGGAGGTCGCGGTGGTGGCGCTCGGTGCCGAGGTGCATCACCGCGGAGCCGAAGAGGCCCCACTGCACGCCGGCCTTGATCTGGAGCGACGGATCCGCGGCCACGAGCTCCTCGAAGCCCGCGATGTTGCCGCCGTGGTCCTCGAGCCCGCCGACGGACACGGGGTAGGCGCGGTGCACGCCGCCGTGCTCGACGAGGATCCTCAGCTGCTCGCTCACGCGCGCCCGATGCTGGTGCATGTCGAGGCCCTCGACGCGGTGCAGCTCGGGGCGGCTCGTCAGCTCGCGGGACGAGCGGCGGACGTCGGCCCAGCGGCCGAGGAGGACGCGGCCGAGGGCCTCGACGTCGATGCGCGGCCCGCGGCCCGGGGCGTCCTGGCGGCCGTCGGTGCGGTCGAGGTCCTGCGCGACCTCGGCGTCGACGTCGCCCGCGACCGGGACGGGGGTCCCCCGGAGCGCGCCCGCAGCCGGGCCCCGCCCCCTGGTGCCGCGGGTGGTGCTTCGTGCCGCCGTGTCGACCATGGATCCTCCGTGCCGTCGTCTCGGCCGGCGTCCCTGCCGGCATCGGCCACGCTACGTTCGGATCCTCCACCTGCCGAAAAACACGTGCCGGGCCTCCAACGCGCTCCCGCGGGGATGCCCGCGGCTTGTGGGAACCCTCAGCCGCGGGCGCCCGCGCGGTCTCGGCGCGCGCTGCCCGGCCCCTAGGCGCGGTGCCCGCGGGCGCTCACCCGCTGCGGCACGCCCCACGGGTTCGCGGTGCGCAGCGGCTCGGGCAGGAGCGCGTCGGGCACGCCCTGGAACGCGACGCCGCGGAGCAGCCGGTCGAGCGAGGCGGTGCCGACGCTCGTGCCGCGGTCGAGCGTGGTGGCGGGCCAGGGCCCGCCGTGCTGCTGCGCGTCGGTGACGGAGACGCCCGTGGGCCAGGCGTCCACGAGCACGCGGCCGGCGCGGGCGGCGAGCACGCGGATCAGGTCGGCTGCCGCATCGGCCGCGTCGCCCGCCTCGGACTCGTCGGCGCCGAAGTGCACGCTCGCGGTCAGCTCGCCCGTGAAGGTGCGCGCGGCGAGCTCGGCGAGGTCGGTGCCCGCGGGGTACTCGACGAGGAGCGCGAACGGGCCGAACACCTCGTGGCGGAGGGTGTCGCCCGCGGCCTCGAAGTCGGCGAGGGCGACGGCCGCGATGGTGGGCGTCACGGATCCGTCGTCTCCCGCGGGCGCGCGGCCCTCGGCGACGAGGCGCACGCCGTCGACCGCGATCGCGGCGGCGCGGCCTCCCGCGTAGCCCTCCGCGATCCTGGCGTTGAGCATCCCGTGCGGCGCGACGGCGCCGGCCTCCTCGGCGAGCACGGCGTCGAGGCCGTGGCCGGCGGGGATCAGCACGATGCCGGGCGCGGTGCACAGCTGCCCGGCGGATCCGGCGGCGCTCGCCACGAGGGCGCGCGCGATGTCCGCGCCGCGCTCGGCGGCGGCCCGCTCGGTGATGACGACGGGGTTGACGCTGCCCAGCTCGCCGAAGAACGGGATCGGGTCGGGGCGCGCCGCGGCCACGTCGGCGAGGAAGCGGCCGGCGCGGAGCGATCCCGTGAAGGTGGCGGCGCGGATGCGCGGGTCGCGGAGCACGGCGAGCCCGGCCTCCTCGCCCTCCACCAGCTGGAGCGTGCCCTCGGGCAGCCCCGCGGCGACGAGCGCGGCGGACGCGGCCGCGGCGACGCGGCGCGACAGCTCGGGGTGCCCCGGGTGCGCCTTCACGACCACCGGGCAGCCGACCGCGAGGGCCGATGCCGTGTCGCCGCCCGCGACGGAGAACGCGAACGGGAAGTTCGACGCCGCGAAGTTGAGGACGGGGCCGACGGGCACGAGGTAGCGGCGGAGGTCCGGGCGCGGGGTGGGCGCGGCGTCGGGATCCGCGTGGTCGATGCGCGCATCGAGGTAGCGGCCGTCGCGCACCGCGGCCGCGAGGATCCGCAGCTGCACGGTCGTGCGCGTCAGCTCGCCGCCGAGGCGGCCGGGCGCGAGCGCGGTCTCCCGCTCGGCGACGGGCAGCAGCTCGGGGCGGATCGCCTCGAGCGCGTCGGCGACGGCCTCGAGCGCGCGGGCGCGGACGGCCGGGGCGAGGGCGGCAAGCGGGGCGGCGGCCTCGGCGGCGGCCGCCGCGACGGCCTCCACGGTCGCCGCGACGGCGGGGTCGGTGGTCGCGTCGGCGGTCGGGTCGGTCTCGTGCGGGGTCATGTCTCTCCTCGTGTTCGTGCGCGCCGGTTCAGAACCGGAAGCCGCTCGGGAACGGGTCGGTGGGGTCGAGCAGGTACTGGCCCATGCCCGTGATCCAGGCGCGGCCCGTGATGGCGGGGACGATGGCGGGCCGGCCGGCGACGGTCGTCTCCGCGAGGATCCGCCCGGTGAAGCGGCTGCCGATGAACGACTCGTTGACGAAGTCGTCGCCCACCGCCAGCTCGCCGCGCGCCCACAGCTCGGCCATGCGCGCGGACGTGCCGGTGCCGCACGGCGACCGGTCGAACCAGCCGGGGTGGATGGCCATGGCGTGCCGGGAGAGCCGCGCGTCGGATCCGGGCGCGAGGAACTCCACGTGGTGGCAGTGGTCGACCCCTTCTATCTCCGGGTGCGAGGGCGGCGCCTGCTCGTTGATCGCGCCCATGATCGCGAGCCCGGCCTGGAGGATCTCCTGCTGGCGCTCCCGGTCGAACGGCAGCCCCAGGCGCTCGAGCTCCACGACGGCGTAGAAGTTGCCGCCGAACGCGAGGCTGTACGGCACGGCGCCGAGGCCGGGCACCTCGATCGTCGCGTCGAGCCGCTCCACGTAGGAGGGGACGTTCTCGATCGTGACGGATGCGGCCCGCCCGTCCTCCACGTCGACGCGCGCGATCACGAGCCCGGCCGGGGTGTCGAGCCGGATGGTCGTGACCGGCTCCTGCACCTCGACGAGCCCGGTCTCCACCAGCACGGTCGCGACGCCGATGGTGCCGTGGCCGCACATCGGGAGGCAGCCGGACACCTCGATGTAGAGGACGCCCCAGTCGCAGTCGTCGCGCGTGGGCGGCTGCAGGATCGCGCCGCTCATCGCCGCGTGGCCGCGCGGCTCCGTCATGAGCAGCAGCCGCAGGTGGTCGAGGTGCTCGATGAGGTGCAGACGCCGCTCGTTCATGGTGGCGCCGGGGATCACGCCGAACCCGCTCGTGACGACGCGGGTCGGCATGCCCTCGGTGTGCGAGTCGACGGCGTGGAAGACGCGGGAGGACCTCATCCGTCGATCATCGCCCGGCGAGGTGGTCGAGCGCGCGGCGCGTGTCGCGCGTGACCTGCTCGGCGACCGCGGCGGGCAGCGGCGCGCGCGGCGGACGCGTGGGGCCGCCCGTGCTCTCGCCGGCCACGTCGATCGACAGCTTGATGGCCTGCACGAACTCGGTGCGCGAGTCCCAGCGGAACACGGGCACGAGGTGCTGGTACAGCGCCTTCGCCTCCTCGATGCGACCGCTCGTCGCGAGCCCGTACAGCTCCACGGCCTCGCGCGGGAACGCGTTCGGGTAGCCCGCGAACCAGCCGACGGCGCCCATGATGAGCGACTCCAGCAGCAGGTCGTCGGCGCCCGCGATGACGTCGAGGCCCGTGAGGTCCTGGATCTCCGTCACGCGCCGGATGTCGCCCGAGAACTCCTTGATCGCCACGACGTTCTCGAGCGCGTCGAGGCGCTGGAGGAGCTGGGGCGTCAAGTCGACCTTGGTGTCGAACGGGTTGTTGTAGGCCATGATCGGCAGGCCCACCTCGTCGACGCGCGCGTAGTGCTCGACGACCTCGTCGTCGCTCGCCCGGTAGAGGGTGGGCGGCAGGAGCAGCACGCCGTCGGCGCCGTCCTCGGCCGCGACCTCGGCCCACTTCTTCGCCTGGTGCCAGCCGACGCCGTGCACGCCGGCCACGACGACGCCCCGCCCGCCGACCGCCTCGACCGCGACCTGCACGACCTTCCGGCGCTCCTCGTCGGTGAGCGAGGAGTACTCGCCGAGCGAGCCGTTGGGGCCGACGCCGCGGCAGCCGTTCGAGATGAGCCAGTCGCAGTGCGCGGCGTACGCGTCGTAGTCGACGGCGAGGCCGGCGGGAGCGGCGGCGTCCTCGCGGAACGGCAGCGTGGTGGCGACGACGACGCCTCCGAGGTCCAGGGCGGGTGCGGTCATGGCGTGTCCTTCCGGTCGGTGGTGCTGGGGGATGCGGGGGTGGTCGGGGGTGCGGGGTCGGGCGGCGGGGCGCCGTCGGGCGGCGGGTCGTCGACGCCGGGGGCCTGATCGTCGACCTCGATGGCCGGGTCGTCGACGCCGGGCGCGGCCGCGGCGAGGGACGGGGGCCCGGCGTCGCGGAGGTCGTAGGCGGCGGCGAGCTCGCCGAGGCGCACGGGCGAGGCGATGGGGCGGCGGTCGGAGCCGGGGCCGAGGGCGGCGGGCGTGGCGGCGGGACCCGCGCCGGGCGCGGATCCGGCGGGCGCGCATCCGGCGGGCGGCGCCTCCCCCGCGAGCAGCTCCTCGACGGTGCGTCCGCACACGCGGCCCTGGCAGATGCCGAGGCCGGCGCGCGTGGCGAGCTTCATCGAGCGCAGGTCGGTGGAGCGCGCGGCGCGGGCGGTGGCCCGGATCCGGCCGACCGGCACCTCCTCGCAGCGGCAGGCGAGCGTGTCGTCGCGCAGCCAGCCGGTCCAGCCGGGGCGGATGCCGTGCGCGGCCTCGATGCGGCCGGCCACGTCGTGCGCGACGGCCCGGCGGCGGACGGCGGGCGCGACGGCGGCGTCGGACGGGGATCCGCCCGCGGCGCAGTGCCCCGCGACCTCGCCCTCCGCGAGCGCCTGGTCCACTCCCCCGATGCCCGTGATCTCGCCCGCGGCGAAGACGCCCGCGGGTCCGGCGCCCTGCGACGCGTCGACCTCGACGAAGCGGTCCGGTCCGATGCGGCAGCCCGCGGCGATCGGCAGCTCGAGCCGGGGCGTGAAGCCGTGGCCGACGCACACGGCGTCCACCGCGACCCGCCGCTCGGTGCCGGGGATCGGCGCCCACGACGCGTCGAGGCGCTGCACGGTGACGGCCTCGACGCGGTCGGTCCCGTGCGCGGCGACGACCGCGCTGCCCGTGGCGTACCCGATCTGCTCGCGCGCCAGCACGGAGACGTAGCCGGCGAGCTCGGCGGCCTTGTGCGGCGCGCGGGCGAGGCCGAGCGGATCCCGCAGCCAGCCGCGGGCGAGCGACGGAACGCGCGCGGCCTCGTGGATCCCGACCACGCGCGCCCCGGCCTGCACCAGCGACACGGCGACGGGGAGGAGGAAGGGGCCGGCGCCCGCGACGATCACGCGGTCGCCGATCGCGACACGCTCGCCCTTCGCGAGGGCCTGCGCGGCGCCCGCGGTGAAGACGCCCGGCAGGTCCCAGCCGGGGAACGGCAGCGTGCGGTCGTGCGCACCGGTGGCGAGCACGAGCGCGTCCGGGCGGAGGGTCCGGGGCGCGCGACCGGATCCGTCGACCGGGCCGACGAGCACGTGGACGACGGCGGCGGGCGCCGGCGCCTCCGCGTCGGCCGAGGCCACCTCGATCGCCCACACCTGCGCGCCCGTCACGATCTCGCAGCCGTCGTCGGCCGCCAGCCGCGCCCGCATCCCGGTGAACGCGTCCCAGCCGTGGTGCAGGATCCGCTCGCGCGCCGCCGGTCGCGACGCCGGGAGGTGCCGCCAGTACTGGCCGCCCAGCTCGTCGGACGCGTCGAGCAGCGTGACGCGCGCCCCGCGCGCGCGGGCGGCAACCGCGGCGGCGAGCCCCGCGGGCCCGGCGCCGATCACGACGACGTGCCGCCGGTCGTCCCCGGCGCTCACGAGGCGTCCCCGTCGGTGGCAGGCGCGGCGGCGGCGGCAGACCCAGCGGCGGCCGACCCAGCAGCGGGCCCCGCAGCGTCCGCGTCCGGCACGGTCGCCCCCGGCCCCGTCTCCACGACGTCGCCGTCGACCGCGCGCCGCTGGCAGGCGCGCACGTCGGGCAGCCCGTTCACCGTCACGGTGCAGTCGAAGCACACGCCGATCCCGCAGAAGACGCCGCGCGGTCGGCCGGCGCTCGCGGTCGTCCGCCAGGCGAGCGTGCCCGAGGCGAGCAGCGCGCCCGCGATGGTCTGGCCGCGCAGGCCCTCCACCGGATCCCCGTCCACCGTGAAGCGCACGGCCTCAGCGGGCTCGGGGCGGATCGGGTCGCGCGCCGGATCCACGCGCCGCGGCGTCACGCGCGCACCCCCGCGTCGGTCCGCATCGCGAGCCCGAGCGACGCCCGCGCGACCGAGAACGGCGTGACGTCGAGCGGCGTCGCGGCCCCGGTCATCAGCGCGGCGATGAGGTCGGCCGTCGCGATCGACAGCCCGATCCCGGCGCCCTCGTGCCCGCTCGCGTGCCAGAGCCCCGGCAGCCGCGGGTCGGGCCCGACGACCGGCAGGTGGTCGGGCAGGTAGGGCCGGAAGCCGCCGTAGGAGCGCATCGCGTTCGCCTCGGCGAGGAAGGGGAAGAGCCGCACGGCCTTGGCGGCGAGCTCCTCGAGCACGGCCACGCGCAGCGACGCGTCGAAGCCGACGCGCTCGCGGCTGGATCCGATGAGCACGGTCCCCGACGGCGTCGACTCCACGACGCCCGAGGTCTGCAGCGCCCCGTCGCCGGAGCCGACGGCGCCCACGTAGTCGCCGTCGTAGACCTTGTGGTGGATGCGGTGCGGCATGCGCGTCGTGACCAGCACGACCCCGCGCCGCGGCAGCACCGGCAGCTCCACGCCGAGGGCGCGCGCCACCTCGCCCGACCAGGGGCCGGCCGCGACGAGCACGTCGTCGGCTGCGATGTCGCCCGCGGTCGTCCGCACGCCGCGGAGCGCGCCGTCGGGTCCGAGGATCGGCCCGGTCACCTCGACGCCGGTCCGCACTACGGCGCCGGCCCGGCGGGCGGACGCGGCGAGCGCCTCGGTCGCGATCGCGGGCTGCACCTGCGCGTCCTCGGGGTAGTGCACGGCGGCGGTGATGCCGGGGTTCAGCCACGGCTCCAGCTCGAGCGCCCGGCGCACGTCGACGGGGACCGCGTCGACGCCCGCGGCGCGCTGGGTGGCGGCGAAGGCGAGGAGCGGATCCGCGCCCTCGGCCGTGGTCGTGACGACGAGCCCGCCCTTGGGCTCGTACTCGATGGAGGGGAGCGCGTTGCCCAGCTCCTCGGCGATCTCGGCGGCGACCTCGGGCCAGCGGCGTGCGGCCAGCTGCGCCAGCTCCAGCTCGGCGCCCGGGCCCTTGTCGGAGACGAGGATGTTGCCCTCGCCCTGCGCGCTCGTGCCCGACGCGACGGCGGCCCGCTCGACGACCGTGACGCGGATCCCGGCGCGCGCGAGCGACCGGGCGCAGGCCGCGCCGACGATGCCTCCCCCGACGACCACCACGTGTCGCGTCATGCGGTCCCTGCTCTCACGGGTCATGGCGCCCGATGTCGGGCGACGGGGCGGGTGGCGGTGTCAGTAATATGTCACACATCAGCGACGAGGGGAAGTCGGGACCCGCGATACCCGGCAGACGCGCGCGTCAGTCCCGCGCGTCAGTCCCGCGCGACGGGTCCGGCTGCCGGATCCACGGCGACCCGGTCGACGTGGCCGCCGCCAGCAGCGTCCCCGCCGTCGTCGCCGTCGCCGGCGTCCGCGTCCTCCTCGCCGTGCCCTGCCCACCAGCCGGTGGCGTGCCGGATGTGCCGCACCATCACCGCGTGCGCCTCCCGGCCGGCCCCGCGCACGAGGGCGCGGAGCAGCTCGTGGTGCTCGGCGGCCGACGCGTCGAGGTGGCTGCTCTCCTTCATCGACGCGAGCCCGACGAGCCGCGTGCGCGAGCGCAGGTCGGCGATGGAGGCCGTGAGCACGGGATTGCCGAGCATGCGCGTGAGGGACAGGTGGAACTCCTGGTCGGCCTCGAGGTAGGCACGGAGGTCGCCGTCGCGGGCACCCTGCTCGATGCGGTCGGCGAGCCCCTCGAGCGCGGGCAGGGCGTCGTCCGGCACGCGGCCCGCGAGCCGCTCCATGGCGGGCGCCTCGAGGAGCTGGCGCACCTGCACGAGGTGGCCGAGCTCCTCGTCGCTCACGGCCGTGACCCGGAACCCCTTGTTGCGCACGGTCTCGACGAAGCCGCGCTTCTCCAGCTCCAGCACGGCCTCGCGCACGGGCGTGGCCGACACGTCGAAGCGCACCGCGAGCGTCGGCACGGTGATGAGCGTGCCGGGCTCGAGCTCCCCGGAGACGATGGCGGCGGAGAGGGCCTGGTGGACGTGCTCGCGCAGGCTCGCGCGCGGGGGTGCGGGACGCAGGGCCGAGAGGCTCACGCGGGACCTCCTCGGGGTGTCAGGACGGGGACCGCTGCTCCCGCATCCAGGACTCCAGGCCGAGGGCGTCGATCGGCAGCGCGTCCGACAGCACGTCGGACCCCGTCTGCGTCACCACGATATCGTCTTCGATCCGCACGCCGATGCCGCGGAGCTCGGGCGGCACCATCGCGTCGTCCGGCTGGAAGTAGAGGCCGGGCTCCACGGTGAGCACCATGCCGGGCTCCACGAGGCGGTCGTACCCGGCGACGCCGGCCCCCGAGCAGTCGTGCACGTCGAGGCCGAGGTGGTGCCCGATCCCGCACACCAGCCAGCGCCGGTGGTGCTGGCCGGCGGGCGACAGGGCCTCGTCGACGGAGACCGGCAGGAGCCCGAGGTCGTGGAGGCCCTGGGCCACGACCTCCATCGACGCGTGGTGGAAGTCGACGAGCGGACGCCCGGGGGCGACGGCGTCGAGACCCGCGCGGTGGGCGCGCTCGACCACGTCGTGCACGAGCCGCTGCTCGGGCGTGAAGGTGCCGGAGACGGGGATCGTGCGCGTGACGTCGGCCGTGTAGAGGCTGCGCGCCTCCACGCCCATGTCGAGCAGCACGAGCTCGCCGTCGCGGAGCGGGCCGTCGCAGCGCACCCAGTGCAGGATCGTCGCGTGCCCGCCGCCGCCCACGATGGTGGCGTAGCCCGGGCCGTTGCCGACCGTGCGCGCGTGCCGGTCGAACGTGCCCTGCAGCCAGCGCTCGCCGCCGGACGCCTGGGCCCGCGGGATCGCCCGCACCACCTCGGCGAAGCCCTCGACGGTGTCGTCGACCGCGCGGCGGAGCTCCTGGAGCTCCCACGCGTCCTTGATCACGCGCAGCTCGCCGAGCGCCGCCACGAGCGCGTCGTCGCGCGGCACGTCGGCGAGCGCGGAGGGGACGCCCGTGACGGCGCCCGCCCGGCGCACGTCGCGGACGCCCGCGAGGTCGCGCGCGATGCGGTCGGGGTCGCGCACCGGGATCCCGAGGGCGCGCTGCCAGTCGGCGTGCGCGGGCGCGGGCCCCACCCACAGCTCGCCGTGGTCGGCGTCGGAGAAGAAGCGCGGGTCGCCCGGATGCGCGGGCGCGGGCACGTGCAGGACGGCGTCGTGGCCGCCCGGCACCGCGTGCATCACGAGCACGGCGCCCTCGACCTGAACCCCCGTGAGCCAGACGAAGTCGCTGTCCGCGCGGAAGGCGTAGCGGCAGTCGTCGTTGCGCGTGGGCGCGTACCCGCTGACGACCGCCATCGTGACGCCGGGCATCGCGGCGCTCAGGCGGTCGCGGTGCGCGGCCGCCGCCTCGACCGCGCCGGGCACGGTCGGCGGCGTCCGGTCGGGCGCGATCCAGCCGCCGGCCATGAGCTCCCGGAACGCGGGCACCTGGGCGAGCCGCGGCGGGCGGCGCTCCTCGGGGGTGACGCCGGTGGGCGTCTCGGGGGTCGTGTCGGTCATCGGGGGATCCCTCCTCCATCGCGGGCGATCATGTCCATCAGCCGGCCGAGGACGCCGGGCGCCCCCAGGCCGTCGTGCTCGTGCTCGTTCGTGATCCACGCGCGGGCGTTCGCCACGCGCGCGACCGTCTCCTGCTGCAGGCCGGCGTCCACGTACATGTCGTCGTGGTAGATCGCGGCGGCGACGGGCACCTCGTTGGCCGCGAGCCGATCCGGGTCGTAGAGCTCCGGCCAGTCGTCGCGGCGGGCCATCTCCTCGACGGCGCCGCGGAACGGGCGCAGCAGGCGGATCTCCTCGAACATCCAGGGGTACATCATCTCGCCGGTGAGCAGCAGCGGCCGGGCGTCGGGCGAGAACGCCGGGTGGCGGGCGCGCTCCCGCTCGGCCGCCCACGCCGTCGCCGGCCGGGTGCCGGATGCGTAGATGCTCTCCTGCAAGCCTGCGAACAGCGGGTTCGCCGCGTACGAGGTGAGGCGGAGCACCTCGGCGAGCAGCACGTCGGTGGGATCGCCGCGGTCGTCGAGGGCCTCGTCGAGGAGCGCGTGGATCCGCTCCCGTCCCGGCGCCATGCCGAGGTCGATGCCGAGGGTCTGCAGGCGCCGGACCGTGAGGACGTCGCCGTCGGGCAGCGTCACGTCGCCCGCGGCGAGGCGGTCGGCGAGCCGGGACAGGATCGCCACGTCGCCCGGGTAGCGCGCGTGGTACCCGGCGTTCTTGGCGGCCGTGCGCGGGTAGGTGCGCCGGTACACCTCCTCGGCGTCGGGGTCGAGCGACGCGAGCCCGCCCGTCACGTAGCACGCCGACAGCGCCTCGGGCGCGTGCGACAGGTACGTGAGCGTGAGGAACCCGCCGTAGCTCTGGCCGAGGGTCGACCAGCGGCGGCCGCCCTCCAGGTGCTGCCGGAGCGCCTCCGCGTCCTGCACGATCGAGTCGGCGCGGAACAGTGCGAGGTACCGGGCGGCGGATGCGTGGTCGTCGCCGAACCGCTGCATCGTGCGCGCCGTCACGGGCGTGCTCCTCCCGGTGCCGCGCTGGTCGAGCAGCACGACGCGGTGGGTGCGGAGCGCGTGGCCGATCCACCCGCCGTCATCGAGGACCCGCGGCGACTTCCCGCCCGGCCCGCCCTGCAGGTAGAGGAGCGCCGGCAGGTCGTCCGCCCGGCGTCCGGGCGCGACGAGCTCGCGGGCGAACACGGTGATCGTCGGGGTCGGCTCCCCCGCGCGCGCCGCCGCCCAGTCGAGCGGCACCTCGATCTCGTGGTCGGTGACGTGCACGCCGGGGACGGTCGCGGATCCGACGATCACGCGGCCGACCCGCCCGCCGCGCCGCGGCCCGACGCGCGGCGAGCCGCAGCGTCGACGCTCGCCGTGTCGATGCTCGCCGTGTCGAGGCCGGCCGCGCGCCGCGAGGCGAGCCGCTTCCGGTCCCACTCGGGGTCGATGCGCGGCACGGCGTCGAGCAGCGACCGGGTGTACGGGTGCTGCGGCCGCTCGAACACGTCGTCGCGCGTGCCCTCCTCCACGACCTTGCCGGCGCTCATCACGGCGACGCGGTCGGAGAGCTGCCGCACGACGGCGAGGTCGTGCGCGATGAAGACGTAGCTGAGGCCGCGCTCGCGCTGCAGGTCGCGCAGCAGCGCGATGACGCGGGCCTGCACCGTCACGTCGAGCGCGGAGACCGCCTCGTCGCACACGATGAGGCCGGGCTGCACGGCGAGCGCCCGCGCGATGCCGATGCGCTGGCACTGGCCGCCCGAGAACTGCGCGGGGTAGCGCTGCGCGTGGTCGGGGTCCAGGCCCACCCGGTCGAGCAGGTCGCGCACGAGCTTCCCGTGCCCGCCCGGCGTCGTGATGCCCTGGTACCGCAGCGGCGCGCTGATGATCTGCTCCACCGTGTGCCGCGGGTTGAGCGACGACGCCGGATCCTGGAACACCACCTGCACCTGCCGCCGGAACTCGCGGAGGCGCGCGCCGGATGCGTGCGTCATGTCCTCGCCCTTCAGGGCGAAGGTGCCGGAGGTGGGGTCGAGCAGGTGCGCGATGATGCGCGCGGTCGTCGACTTGCCGGATCCGGACTCGCCCACGATGGAGAGCGTCTGCCCGGTCGGCACGTCGAGGTCGACGTGGTCGACGGCGAGGAACCGGCGCACAGGCGGGCGGAGGCCGGGGCCGCCGCGCGTCACGTACTCCTTGGTGAGGCCGCGGGCCGAGAGGAACGGCTCGGGCGCGGTGGAGGGGGTGCTCATGAGGCGGTTCCCGTCGTCGGTCGGTCGTAGGCGGCGTCGATGCGGGGGATCGCCTCGAGCAGCGCGTGCGTGTACGGGTCCTCGGGCGCGGTGAACACGCGCTCCGTGGTGCCGCTCTCGACGCGGTGCCCGCCCTGCATGACGAGCACCTCGTCGGCGAGGGAGGACACGACGGCGAGGTCGTGGGTGATGACGAGCATGCCCATCCCGGTGTCGCGGCGGATCTCGCGGAGCAGGTCGAGGATCTGCGCCTGCACCGTCACGTCGAGCGCGGTGGTCGGCTCGTCCGCGATGAGCAGCTCGGGCTCGAGGCAGAGCGCCATCGCGATCATGATGCGCTGCCGCATGCCGCCCGAGAACTGGTGCGGGTAGTGGTCGACGCGGGTGCCGGCCTCGCGGATCCGGACGCGCTCGAGCGCCTCCACCACCACCTGGCGCACGGCCCGGCGGGATCCGCCGCGGTGCGCCCGGTAGGCCTCCTCGATCTGGAGCCCCACCGTGTAGTACGGGTTGAGCGACGAGAGCGGATCCTGGAACACCATCGCCATGCGGTCGCCGCGGAAGCGGCGGAGCTCGGCGTCGGGCCGGCCCACGAGCTCCTCGCCCGCGAGCTTGATGCTGCCGGTCACCGTGCCGCCGCGGGGCACGAGGCCCATCACGGCGAGCGAGGTCATCGACTTGCCGGAGCCCGACTCCCCCACGATGCCGAGGGTGCTGTCCGGCTCCACCCGGAAGGAGAGGTCCTTCACGACCTCCACCGGCCCCCGCGAGGTGGGGAACGCGATCGTGAGGTCCCGGACCTCGAGGAGCGGCGTCCCGGGGACGGCCCGGGCGGGCGGCTGGTGCGGTGCGGTGGCGGTCACGCGGTGATCCTCACTCGGGGGTCGAGCACGGTGTACAGCACGTCGACGACCACGTTCCCCACCACCACGAAGGCCGCGGCGAGGAGCGTGACGCCCATGATGACGGGCTGGTCGTTCTTGGCGATGGAGTCGGCCGCGAGCTTGCCGACGCCGTTGAGGCCGAAGACCTTCTCGGTGATCACGGCGCCACCGAGCAGCCCGGCGAAGTCCATGCCGAACAGGGTGACGACGGGCGTGAGCGACGGCCGGAGCGCGTGTCGGCGGATCACGAGCGCCGCCGGCAGGCCCTTGGCGCGCGCGGTCCGCAGGTAGTCCTCCTGCAGGGTGTCGATCACGTTGGCCCGCACGATGCGCGCGTAGATCGCCGCGTAGCCGAGCGCGAGCACCAGCCACGGCATGATGTACGACTCCAGCCAGCCGACGGGGTCGTCCGAGAACGCCACCGCCTCCGGGAACGGCAGCACCTGCAGCTGCACGACGAGCACGTACTGCAGGAGCAGCGCCGCGAAGGTGATGGGCACGCTGATCCCGGTGAGCGCCGCCGCCATCGCGGTCCGGTCCCACACGCTGCCCTGGCGGATGGCGCTGACGAGACCGCCGGCGACGCCGAACACGAGCCAGAGGACGGCCGCGCCGACCGCGATCGTGATGCTCACGGGGAGGCGGGACAGCATCAGGTCGAGCACGGACTGCTGCGTCTGGAAGCTGAAGCCGAGGCAGGGCGCGGAGCACTGGATCGCCGTCGGGCCGTCGCCGTAGGTGCGGCCCGTGAAGATGCCGGCGATGAAGTCGCCGTACTGCGCCCAGAACGGCCGGTCGAGGCCGAGGAGCTGGCGGATGGAGTCGATCTTGTCCGGCGTGCAGGTCTTGCCGCAGATGGTGACGGCGGGGTCCGGCTGGAGCAGGAAGAAGATCATGTAGGTGAAGAGGCTGATGAGCGCGAGCACCACCAGGGCCGCGCCGGCCCGGCGGATCAGGTAGCCGATCATGCCGCCTCCCCCTGCTCGAGCGCGGTGCGGAGGTGGTCGCCGAAGACCGTGAACGCCAGCACCGTGAGGAAGAGGAACGAGCCCGGCACGATGAAGTACGCGGGGTCGACCGTGTACCAGTTCACCGAGTCGGCGATCATCTGGCCCCACGACGGCGTCGGCGGCAGCACGCCGACGCCGAGGAAGGACAGGCCCGCCTCCGTGCCGATGTACCCCGGCACCGCGAGCGTGGCCAGCACGATGATCGTGCCGCGCAGGTTCGGCATCACCTCCCGGAAGATCACGCCCATCGAGGAGGCGCCGGACGCCCGGGCCGCCTCGACGAAGTCGCGCGTGCGGATCGTCATGGTCTGGCCGCGCACGATGCGGGCCGTGTAGGGCCAGCCGAAGACGCTGAGCGTGAGGACGAGCAGCGCCGGCCGGCTGCCCGCGGGCAGCGCCGACAGGATCGCGATCATGAAGATCAGCGCCGGGAAGGCCATGAGGAAGTCCATGACCCGCGACACGACCTGGTCGACGATGCCGCCGAAGTAGCCGGCGACCATGCCCGCGATCACGCCGACGGTCGTGGTGACGATGGTCGCGGAGACCGCGATGAGCATCGAGACGCGGGCGCCGTACGCGATGCGGGCGAAGATGTCGCGCCCGTTCTGCGGCTCCACGCCGAACCAGTGCGAGGCGCTGACGCCGCCGAACGGGCCGATGGGGAGGCCGCCGAGGACGGGGTCCACGGCCGTCGCGTCGAAGGTCGTGGGGCCCCAGCCGGTGATCCCGGACAGGAGCGGCGCGAACACCGCGAGCACCAGGACCAGCACGACGAACACGACGCTGGCGATGACGGACGGCTTCGACCGGAGGGCCTGGACCACCCGCTTGGCCGGCGTGACGGCGGGCGGCCGTCCCGTCGGGTACGGGGATGCCGAGTCGGGCACCGAGGCGCCCTGCAGCGTGGCGGTCACGGCCTACTTCCCCGTGTGGAGGCCGATGGTGGCGAAGTCGGGGGCGCCGTCGTAGATCGGGCTCGAGTACGCGTTCCGCACGTTCTGCCCCAGCACGAGGACGGCCTGGCCGTAGAGCAGCGGCACCACGGGCGCGAGCTGCTGCACCTGCTCGTCGAGGTCGCCCCAGGCGGCGTCGGCGGCCTTCAGGTCGGTCATGGCCGAGACCTCGTCGATCTTCGCGTTGATGCCGGGGTCGTTGATCTGCGAGAGGTTGCTGTTGCCCTTCTCGGGGATCTGGCGCCCGTCGAACAGGATCGGCAGCACCGTGCTGGCGGAGTTCCAGTCGGGGCACCAGCCGGCCTCGGCCGCGTCGTGCTGCTGCGACGTGGTCGCGATGGTCTCGTTGTAGGTCGCCGTGTCGAGCAGGTTGATGGCCACCGTGATGCCGACGCGGGCGAGGGACTGCTGGAGCGCCTCCGCCGCCTTCTGCGAGGTGGGGACGCTGGCCACGTCGAGCGTGATCGTGAAGCCGTCCGAGAGGCCCGCCTCGGCGAGGAGCGCCTTGGCCTTGTCGACGTCGCCCGAGCTGTCGGTGCTGGGGTAGAGGTCGAAGTCCTTGTGGCCGGGGACGCTGCGCGTGAGGACCGTGGACGCGGGCTCCGCGATCATGGGACCGCCCGCCACGTCGGCGAGCGACTTCTTGTCGACCGCGTACGCGATGGCCTGCCGCACGCGCACGTCGCCGAGGTGCGGCTTCGTCGTGTTGAGCGCGAGGTACGTGGTGCACCCGGTGTCGCCCGAGACGGTGCGCGCCTTGATCTGCGGGGTCTGGATGCGGGAGACGGATGCCGCGGTGATCCCGTAGGCGAGGGCGTCCTGGTCGTCGCCCTGTCCGGCGATCATGCGCTCGTCGATGGTCGCCTGGTCGAGCCCCATCGTGAACTGCCACTCGTCCGGCTTCGCCGTCCGGACCTCGTCGGTGGAGGCGTCCCACTCGGGGTTGCGCACGAGCGTGAGCGACTGTCCCTGCGTGCGGGCGCTCACCTTGTACGGCCCGGAGGAGATGGGCTGCTGGTCCATGTTCGTGACCGTGACGCGGTCCTTGTCCACCGGGAACGGCACGAAGGTGCTCTGCGCGGTGACGCTCGCGAACTCGGGCACGGAGCGGTTGAGGTGGAAGACGATGGTCTTCTCGTCGGGGGTCTCGATGGAGGCCAGGTCGCCGGACTGGTACGGGCCCTTGTAGGCGTCACCGCCCTCGAGGTACATGCGGGCGTAGGGCGAGCCGATGGCGAGCGCGGGGTCGAAGGACCGCTCCACGCCGAACTTCATCGACTGGCTCGTGATCGGGGAGCCGTCCTCGAACTTCACACCGTCCTTGAGCGTGAACGTCCAGACGGTGTCGTCGGCGTTGGGGGTGCCGGTGTCGGTGGCGAGGTCGGGCGCGATCGTGGCGCCGTCCTTGCCCGTGGTCGTGGTGAGCGAGCGGTAGATGAGCCGGTAGAGGTCGGCCAGGTCGGTCTCGTAGCCCATCGCGGGATCGAGGTGCGGGAAGTCCGCGACCTGCAGGACGTGCATCGTGCCGCCCGTGTCGGCGGGGCCCGTGATGTCGGAGGTGGACTTCGCTCCTGCGCCGGCGCAGGAGGTGAGGGCGAGGCTGGCGGCGACGGCCAGCCCGACGGCGGTGATTCGTCTCTTCATCGGACTCTCGTTTCGTGGATGGCGGCCGGAGCGCACCGGGGCGGGAATGACGGACGGGGTCGTGCGATGGGAACTGCGGGAAGGAGGTGCGGGAGGAGGTGCGGGCGTCCGCCCCGGGTCGGGTGGACCCGGGCGGCGCGCGTGCGGGGCGGCGGATCAGCCGGTGTCGGCCGCGCGGATCCAGACCCGCATGGCCCCCGGCGCCCGGTTGCCCCAGAGGGCGTAGGGCACGAGGACCGCGTCGACGGGATCGGGTGACGCGGCGGGGGCGGGGGTGCCGGGGACGACCTCGGGGTAGAGCTCGTCCGGGGCGGGGGCGGAACGTCGGAGGCGCACGGCGAGCGCGACGCCGGGTGCGGGTGCGGCGGGGTCGGCGGCTGCCGGGTCGGCGACCGGACCCCACGGCTCGGCGATCGGGAGCGGCACGATCCGTGCCGTCGCGAGGTCGCGCGGGTCGAGGAGCAGGTCGTCGACGGACGCGCCCGCGTCCTGCTGCTCGACGGCGTAGACGACGGGGCCGCGGGCGACCGCGAGGCTGCCGCGCGTCGCGTCGAGGTGCGGGTGGGATCCGAGCGCGCGCACGGGCATGTCGAGCTCGACCACGAGGGCGTCGCCGGCGGCCCAGGGGCGGGTGACGCGGATCCACCCGTCGCCCGCCCTCGCGTCGACCGCCGCGGTCGTGCCGTCGGCCGCCTGCACGGAGGCGGTCGCGGTGCGGCACCAGCCGGGCCGGCGGATCACGAGCCCGGTCGCGGCACCGGATGCGCGCAGCACCTCGATGCGCACGGCGCCGTCCCACGGGTAGTCGGTGGAGACGCGCACGTCGAGCGCGTCCGTGCGGATGACGCAGGCGGCGGGATGCGCGATCACGAGGTCGTCGCCGTCCTGCACCGCCACGTGGTCCTGCAGCTCGCTCATCCAGCGCACGATGTTCGGCGGGCAGCACGGGCAGGTGAACCACGGGCGGCGCATGAGCTCGCCCTCGGTCTCGGCGCCCGACTGCGCGTGGTGGTCGGGGCGCCGCTGCAGCGGGTTGTCGTAGAAGAAGCCGGTGCCGTCGGCGGAGAGGCCGACCGCGTAGGCGTTGAGCAGCACGGTCTCGTGCGTGTCGAGGAAGCGCGGCTCGCCCGTGGCGAGGAACAGGCGCCAGGCCCACTGCATGACGGCGATCGCGGCGCACGTCTCGCTGTAGGAGCGCTCGCTCGGCAGCTCGTACGCGTCGCCGATGGCCTCGTCCGAGTGGCGGCTGCCGAGGCCGCCGGTCACGTAGAGGCGGGTGCGCACGGCGTCGTCGAAGAGGCGGACGGAGGCGGCGAGCAGCTCCGCGTCGCCCGTCTCCACGGCCACGTCGGTGGCGCCCGCGGCGAGGTACGCCATCCGGACGGCGTGGCCCGTGACGGCGGGCATCTCGCGGAACGGGTGCGCGTCCTGGAAGTACTCGGCCGGGAAGATGCGGATGGCGACGGTGCCGTGCCCGCGCCGGTCGACGAAGGCGGATGCGAGGTCGAGGTACGCGCGCTCCCCCGTCTCGCGGTGGAGCTCGACGAGCGCCATCTCGACCTCGGGGTGCCCGCACACCTCGACGCGGCCGCCCGGCCCGAACTCGCGGACGGCGGCGTCCGCGAACCGGCGGGCGACGGCGAGGAGACGGCCGTCGCCGCCCTGCCGGGAGTCGGCGACGGCCGCCTGGATCAGGTGCCCGAGGTTGTAGAGCTCGTGGCCCCAGGCGAGGTCGGTCCAGGGCTCACGGTCGGATCCCGGTCGCTGCACGTACGAGCCGATGTACCCGTCAGCGGCCTGCACGCGCTCGAGCACGTCGGTCGCCTCCGCGAGGAAGGCGCGCGACGCCGCGTCCGCGGTGCCGCGGCCCACCTCGTAGGCGATGCCCTCGAGGGTCTTGTAGACGTCCGTGTCGAGGAACGGGTAGCGCGGGACCGGGCGCTCCCCCGGGCCGTCGACCGCGGCGCGGAGGTCATCGAGGTTGCCGGCGGCGGTCATGGAGGCGATGGCGTGCGGGATGGTGCGCGCGCGGTTGCGCTCCTGCCACGCGGCGAGGAGCCCGGCCTCGAGGGTGACGGCGGCGGAGCCGAGCGGGCGGCGGCGGCCCGTCCTCGGGTCCACCGCGGGACGCCCGGCGGCCTCGCCTGCCGCACGCGCATGAGCTCCTGTCACAGCCATCCCGCTCCCTCGCTCGGCCTCGGGCGGCCGGTGGTAGGTGACATATTACAAATACGCCATGCGTTGTTGGCAATGGTGATGAAGCGTCTGCGGCCTCCTGTTACACGCTGTTTACACGAGAGGCGTCCGGCGCCGTCTCCCTCTTGCACGGTCCGCTAGCGGCAACGACGACTCCCCACAACCCGCGCCGACGGCCGTGGGCGGACCAGTACGATCGTGGGCAACGGCGACAGCTCTTCGGGTGAGCTGTCCCGCCAGCGCCGGACCGGTCTTCGGGTAAAAGTCGGTCGTGTGCGCGGCTCGGTCCCGCAGCCCTCGAGGCTCGGGACCGGGTCCCTCTCCCGGTCAGACGGTCGGCGCGGCCTCCGCCCGGACGACCTGGAGGAGCCCCTCGCCGTACGTGTCGAGCTTCTTCTGGCCCACGCCCGTGATGCCGGCGAGCTGCCCGAGGTCCTGCGGGCGCACGGTCGCGACCTCGCGCAGGGTGACGTCGGCGAACACGACGTACGCGGGCACGCCCTGCTCCTTCGCCTGCTCCGACCGCCAGGCGCGGAGGGCCTCGAACAGGCCCTGCGCCTCCTCGGGCAGGTCGACGACCTGGCCGCCCTTGGCCCGCGTGGTGCGGGTGCCGCGGCCGCGCACGATGCGCTCCGGCTCCTGCCGCATGGGCACCTTCCGGGCGCCCGTGAGCACGTCGCCGCTGCCCGCCGTGATCACGAGGGTGCCGTAGCCGTCGTCGCTCACGCCGAGGAGGCCCTGCGCGAGCAGCTGCCGGACGACCCCGCGCCACTGCACGTCGGTGAGCTCGCCGCCGATGCCGAACGTGGTGAGCTGGTCGTGCCCCTGCTGCCGCACGCGGTCGGTCTCGTTGCCGAGCAGGATGTCGATGAGGTGCGCGGCCCCGAAGCGCTGGTTCCGCTCCCGCTGCAGCCGCACGATCGTGGACAGCAGCTTCTGCGACGGCACCGTGGCGTCCCACGTCTCGACGGGCTCGAGGCACGTGTCGCAGTTGCCGCAGGGCCCCGTCTCCTCGCCGAAGTAGCGGAGGAGCTGCACGCGCCGGCAGCCGACGGTCTCGCAGAGGGCGAGCATCGCGTCGAGGTGCTGCGACAGGCGCCGGCGGTGCTGCGCGTCGCCCTCGGACTGGTCGATCATGCGGCGCTGCTGCACCACGTCCTGCAGGCCGTAGGCGAGCCACGCGGTGGACGGGAGGCCGTCGCGGCCCGCGCGGCCGGTCTCCTGGTAGTAGCCCTCGATGGACTTGGGCAGGTCGACGTGCGCGACGAAGCGCACGTCCGGCTTGTCGATGCCCATGCCGAACGCGATGGTGGCGCACATGACGATGCCGTCCTCGCGGAGGAAGCGCGCCTGGTTGCGCTGGCGCACGGCGGCGTCGAGGCCCGCGTGGTACGGCAGCGCGGTGATGCCCTGCTTGTTCAGCGCCTCGGCCGTCTGCTCCACGGTCTTCCGCGAGAGGCAGAAGACGATGCCCGCGTCGCCCGCGTGCTCGTTCCGGATGAGGTCGATGAGCTGCTTGCGCGGCTCGGCCTTGGGCACGATGCGGTAGCGGATGTTCGGCCGGTCGAACGAGGAGACGAAGTGGCGCGCGTCCTGCAGGCCGAGCCGCGCCGTGATGTCGGCGTGCGTGGCCTCGTTGGCCGTGGCCGTGAGCGCGATGCGCGGCACGTCCGGCCAGCGCTCCTGGAGCATGGACAGCGCGAGGTAGTCCTTGCGGAAGTCGTGGCCCCACTGGGAGACGCAGTGCGCCTCGTCGATGGCGAAGAGGGCGATGGGCGCCTCGTCGAGCAGGCGCCCCATCCGGTCGAGGATGAGGCGCTCGGGCGCGAGGTAGAGGAGGTCGAGGTCGCCGTCGAGGAGCGCGCGCTCCACCTCGCGGCTGGTCTCGAGGTCTTGCGTGGAGTTGAGGAACGCGGCCTTCACGCCGACCGCCCGGAGCGCGTCGACCTGGTCCTGCATGAGCGCGATGAGGGGCGAGATGACGACGCCGGTGCCCGCGCGCACGAGGCTCGGGATCTGGTAGCAGAGCGACTTGCCGCCGCCCGTGGGCATGAGCACGAGGGCGTCGCCGCCGCCGATGACGTGCTCGACGATCTCCTGCTGGTCGCCGCGGAACGCGTCGTACCCGAAGACCGTGCCGAGGCGCTCGAGGGCGGGGGCCAGCGCGGGGGACGACGGCGCGGCGTCGACGGGAGCGGGAGGGGAGTTGGTCATCGGGGCAATGGTATCCGGGGCGCCCGGCGCGGACGGGGGCGATGCGGTGGCTCGGGACGACGACGGTCCCTCCCGGCTGGGGAGGGGCCGTCGGCGCGGATCAGGCGCGGATCAGATGGCGGTGGGGTCCGCGCTCGCGCCGGGCGTCGCCTGCGCGGCCTCGGCGGCGGCCTGCTCCTTGAGGGCGGCCACGTCGACGGCGCGCACCTCCTCGATGAGGGACTCGAGCGCCGGGGCGGGCAGCGCGCCGGCCTGGCTGAAGATGAGGGTCTGGTCCTTGAAGATCATGAGCGTGGGGATGGCGGAGATGTTCGCCTGCTGCGCGAGGAACTGCTGCGCCTCGGTGTCGACCTTGCCGTGCACGATGTCGGCGTGCTTCTCGCTCGACCTGTCGAAGACGGGCGCGAACTGCTTGCAGGGGCCGCACCAGTCGGCCCAGAAGTCGACGACGACGATGCCATTGGAGTCGACGATGCTCTCGAAGTTCTCCTGCGTGAGCTCGGTGGTGGCCATGGTGTGTCCTCTTCTCGTGTCGCTCGTGCGGTCAGGGGGTCCAACCGGGCGGGACCCGCGGGCATTCCACGCGGGTCCCGCCGGCCGACGGTCTACCAGACGAGGACGATCGACGGCCAGAGCGTGCGCGCGCCGCGCGCCGCGGAGTCGCCCGCGTAGGCGGCGGTGAGCAGGTGGATGCCGCGGGACAGGCGCGGCAGGGTGACGGTCGCGCGGCCCGCGTCGGCCGCGGTCAGGTCGACGGAGGCGATGGCGCGGCCCCCGTCGAGGATCTGCACGAGGCCGGTCGGCGCGGTCGCCGCCGACGCGAGCTTGACCGCGTACCTCTCCGGCTGCCCGCCGCGCACGAGCAGGCGGTCGGCGTACCCGACGAGGTGCGCGGCGTCGCGCACGGTGTCGAGCCCGACCTTCACGGGGTCGTGGTCGCTCGAGCGGAAGGCGCTGGATCCGTCGGTGGCGGCGCCGCCGTACTCGCGCGCGGCCCACTCGGGCGCGTTGACGTCCCAGACGCCGACGCCCGTGACGCGGTCGGCGCCGGCGCGCGTCGCGAGGACGTGGTCGAGGGATCCGACCTCGCCGTCGAACGAGTACGTGCGCTCCCCCGGGGCCTTGGCGGGCACCAGGTCGACGAAGCCCGCGTCGCGGAGGACCTGGATCGGGTCCTCCTCCGAGTACGCGTTGAAGTCGCCGAGGAGGTAGACGAGGTCGGATCCGCTCGACGCCTGCAGCTCGCCCGCGAACCGCGCCACGGCCTTCGCCTGCGCGACGCGGTCGGCGTTGAAGAAGCCCTGGCCGTCGGCCGGCTGCGTGCCCGAGCCCGACTTCGACTTGAGGTGGTTCGCGACGACCGTGAAGGTCTGGTCGCCGCCGCGGAACGACTGCGCGATCGGCTCGCGGGCGTTGCCCCAGACCGTCTCGTCGACCTGCGTGGCCGCGGCGCCGACCGGCGTGACGGCGTCCGTGCGGTAGATGATCGCGTTCTGGATCTCGTCGGTGGGCGTCGACTGCAGCGCGCCCGGGGTGCGCACGTAGTCCCACACCGGCTTCCCCGCCGCGTCGTTCAGGCCGCGCACGAGGTCGGCCGTCGCGGTGTCGGCCGGCTCGCCGAAGCGGGTCGAGTTCTCGATCTCCATGAGGGTCACGACCTGCGCGTCGAGCCCCGTGATGGCCGTGACGATCTTGGCCCGCTGCCGCTGGAACTCCGCGGCCGTCTTCGCGCCGCGCTCGCCGAGCGTCGTGAAGTAGTTGAGGACGTTGAAGCCGGCGATGTGCACGTCGCCGCCCACCTCGGGCGAGGACGCGGGCCGCGGGTTCGCGCTCGTGAAGGTGGGCACGCGGCCGGCCGCGTCGAGCGAGGTGAGGGGCGTCGTGGGCTGGAGGCGCCAGTCGTCGAAGCCGTAGGCCAGCACGTAGGGCGTGGTCGGGAAGACCGGCGCGTCGCCGTTGCGGACGACCCGATCGGCCGAGTAGTAGGGCTGCGTCGCGCCCGCGGGGTAGGCCGCGTTCGTGAGCTGGATGTTGTAGCCGTCGTCCAGCAGGAGGCGGCGCGCGCGGTTGTCGGCGGCGATCCGGTCGGCCTCGGCGCCCGGCCGCACCACGTCGGTGGCCTTGACGGGGAGGTCGGCGCCGGCGCTCAGCCAGAGGGTGCCGTAGGTGTCGAGCTGATGCGCGGATCCGACCCGGTAGTCGCCCGTCGGGGTCACGAGCATGCTCTCGAGCGACTCGCGGTCGGCGCCGCGGAGCGTGTCGGGCAGCGCGGTCGGGGCCGGGACGCCGACCGCGGCCTCGACGAGGCCGGTCGCGGTCGCGGCGATCTGGGTCTGTCCCTGGCGCTCGGACGCGGTGCCCGTGACGCGCACGAGGTCGCCGATCGCGACGGCCGGGTCGGCGCTCGCGAGGTAGACGAATACGCCGTCGGAGGCGCCGGGCGTCGCGTCCGTCGGCCCGCCGGAGCCGCGGGTCTGGATCACGATCCCCGCGTAGCCGCTCGCGCCGCGGTAGTCGGCCGTGACGACGCCCTCGACGGTGACGGCCTTGCCCGCGAACGGGGTCGCGCTGCCGGTGCCCTGCACGTCGGCGATGGAGACGGTCGCGGCCTGGGCGGGACCGGCGACGAGCGCGGAGAGGCCGAGCGCCAGCGCGGTCGCGACGGCGAGCGGGCGGGCGATGCGGCGGGCTTGCCCCGATCGGCGCTCCGGGGATCCGGATGCGGGTGCGGTCTCGGTGCAGGTCATGGCGTCGTCCCCCTCGGCGTCGCGGTTCCCCCACATGGGGGATCCTCCTACGAGCGTAGGCGGGCCGCGGGCCGGGCGGGAGGCCGCGGCCGGATCGTCACCGGGTCGTCATGCGCCCGTCATGCAGGGCGCCCGGCCGCCGGCCGCGGGGCATGCGCGCGGCGCGGATCGGACGACGACGGAGGCACCGGACCACGTACTATCGTCAGGACAAACATCCGCGCTCGACGGCCCGAGGAGCAGTGCGACGCCGCATGGTCCAGACCCGCACCACCCCCGCCGCGTCCGCGGCCCGCACGACCCGACCCCTGGGATCCGCCGCGTGAGGGCCACCGTCGCGGGCGCGCCCGTGAGCTTCGGCGTGTTCGAGCTGACGCCCGAGGGCGCCGAGGTCGTGACGCCCGACGACATGGTGGAGGCGCTCGCGGAGACCGGGTACGCGGGCATCGACCTCGGCCCCGTCGGGTACCTCGGCCGCGGGCGGGAGCTCCGGGACCGGCTCGCGGGAGCGGGCCTCGAGCTCGCGGGCGGCTGGATCCAGCTGCCCCTCTCCGACGATGACGCGTTCGCGGCCTCCCTCCCCGATCTGCACGCGTCGCTCCGCGTCTTCCAGGAGGCGTCCGAGGCGGGGCCCGCGCGCCTGCCGCTCCCGACGCTCGCCGACGGCGGATCCGCGGCGCGCGCCGCCGCTCCCGGCCGCGGCCACGAGGCCGACCCGCTCGACGACGCCGCCTGGTCGCGGCTCGTGCGCAACACCGCGCGCGCCGCGGACATCACGCGCGCCGCGGGCTTCGAGCCGACCTTCCACCACCACGCCGGCACGTTCGTCGAGTCGCCCGCGGAGGTCGACCGGTTCCTCGACGCCGTGGACGTGGGCCTCACGCTCGACACCGGGCACCTCGTCATCGCGGGCGGCGACCCGGTCGCGGCCGTCGCGCGGTGGGGGTCGCGGATCACGCACCTGCACCTCAAGGACGTCGACGGCGCCGAGCTCCGGCGCGTGCTCGCGGCCGGCGGCGGCATGCGGGAGGTGTGGTCCTCCGGCGCGTTCGCGGCGTTCGGCCGCGGCGACGTCGACCTCGCGAGCGTCATGACCGCGATCGAGGCCCAGGGCTACGACGGCTGGATCGTCGTGGAGCAGGACGTGCTCAACGCCCCCGACGCCGACATCCGCGCCTTCCGCGCCGAGCGCACGGAGGACCAGCGCGTGAACCGCGAGGCCCTCCGCGCCTGGGCCTGAGCCGCCCGATCCGACCCGCACGCGCCCCCGCGCGCACGACCCCTGAGAGACACGAGGACGCCGCCATGACCACGACCCCCCTGCGCTTCGGCCTGATCGGCACCGGCCGCATCGGCCAGGTCCACGCCGCGAACATCGCCGCGGATCCGGACGCCGAGCTCGCGTGGATCTGCGACCCCTTCGTGGACGGCGCGCACGCCCTCTCCGCACGGCTCGGCGGACGGGTGACGGCGGACGCGACGGAGATGATGGCGTCCGGCGGCATAGACGCCGTGCTCATCGCGTCCCCCACGCCCACGCACGTCGACCTCATCGCGGCGGCGATCGACCACGGCCTGCCCGTGCTCTGCGAGAAGCCCATCGACCTCGACATCGCCCGGGTCGACGCGCTCCTCCCCCGCGTGCGCTCCGCCGGCGTGCCCGTCGCGCTCGGCTTCAACCGGCGGTTCGACCCGGCCTTCGCGGAGGCGCGCGCCCGCGTGGCGGCCGGAGAGGTCGGCGAGCTGGAGCAGCTGTCGATCGTGAGCCGCGACCCGTCCGCGCCGCCCGCCGCGTACGTCGGCGTCTCCGGCGGGATCTTCCGCGACATGACCATCCACGACCTCGACATGGCGCGCTTCTTCCTGCCGGACATCGTGGAGGTGCAGGCCACCGGATCCACGACCTTCGACCCCGGCGCGCGCGAGCACGGCGACTTCGACACGGCCGTCGTGACGCTCCGGGCGTCCACCGGCGCGCTCGTCGTCATCACGAACTCGCGGCACAGCGCGGTCGGGTACGACCAGCGGATCGAGGCGTTCGGCTCGCGCGGATCCCTCCAGGTGGCGAACGCGCTCACGAGCCTCGTCAGCGTCTCGACCGCCACGAGCGTCGAGGGCAAGCCGCCCTACCAGGACTTCTTCCTCGAGCGCTACGCCGCCGCGTACGTCGCCGAGCTGCGCGCCTTCATCCGCCTGGCCCGCGGCCAGGACTCCGACAGCCCGACGTTCGAGGACGGCCGCGCGGCCCTCGTGCTCGCGGACGCCGCGCAGCGCTCGGCCGTCGAGCGGTTGGCGGTGCCCGTCTCGCTCTGACGCCGGACGCCCCGCGGGACGCCCCGCCGGATGACGCCCTCCGCCCCCGACGGCGGACGGGCGTCGTCGTCGCGCGCCGACACGGCCCGGCGAGAGGGCAGACTGGCATGTCGGGCCGGCCCACTCGGCCCGCCGACGACGTCATGGACCCCGCGCGGGCGTCCGCTCGACAAGGAGCCTTCGATGAAGAACCGATTCCTCGCCCCCCTCGGCCTCGCGGTCGCCGCGGGCCTCCTCCTCACCTCGTGCGCGGGCACCGGCCAGGATCCCGCACCCGCCGCGGGCGGCGGCAGCGGCGGCGGCGGGGACCTCACCTTCGCGGTGGTCACGCACTCGGGTCCGGGCGACGCCTTCTGGGACCGCGTCAAGGCGGGCGCGGAGAAGGCCGGCGCGGGCGACGGCGCGAAGGTCATCTACAGCGCCGACCCGGATCCCGCCAAGCAGTCCCAGCTCATCGACAACGCGGTCGCGCAGCGGGTGGACGGCATCGTCGTCTCGATGGCGAACCCCGACGGCCTGAGGGACAGCGTCGAGAAGGCCGTCGCCGCGGGCATCCCCGTGGTCACGATCAACTCCGGGATCGAGCGCTCGGCCGAGTTCGGCGCCCTCGTGCACGTCGGCCAGAGCGAGACGGTCGCGGGCGAGGCGGTCGGGAAGCGCCTCGGCGACGCCGGGCTCGGGAACGTGCTGTGCGTGATCCAGGAGGCCGGCAACGTGGGCCTCGAGGAGCGCTGCGCGTCCGCGGCGAGCGCCTTCCCCGGGCGGATGGCGAACCTCCAGGTCGACGGCACGAACGACGCCGACGTGAAGGCGACCATCAAGTCGAAGCTGCAGGCGGATCCGTCCATCGACGGCGTCCTCACGCTCGGCGGCCAGTACGCGATGGACGCGGTCGGCGCCGTGGACGAGTCCGGCAGCGGAGCGCGGATCGGCACCTTCGACCTCTCGGAGGACGTCGTCGCCGCGGTCGAGTCCGGCTCGATCCTCTTCGCGGTCGACCAGCAGCCCTACGTGCAGGGGTTCATGGGCATCACGGCGCTCGACCTCCACGCCACCACCGGCACCGTCTTAGGCGGCGGCCAGCCCGTGTACTCGGGGCCCGCGTTCGTGACGAAGGACGACGCGGCCGAGGTCGCCGAGTTCGCGAAGGACGGCACCCGCTGACCGGCCCGGCCGGGCCCGCCCGGCCCGGCACCCCCGATCCCCCATCCCCGCACCGCACCCCTCACCCAAGGAGCACGCGTTGACCCCGACGGACACCGCGCCGACCGCCCCGAGGCCGCGCCTCGCGGACGGGCCCATCCGGAAGATCCTCGCCCGGCCCGAGATCGGCGCCCTCGCCGCCGCCCTCGCCGTGCTCGTGTTCTTCTCCCTCTCCACGCCGCAGTTCCTCACCCTCGGCGGGGCGGGCGTGTGGCTCGAGTCGGCGTCGACCTTCGGGATCATGGCGGTCGCCGTCGCGATGCTCATGATCGGCGGCGAGTTCGACCTCTCGGCCGGCGTGATGACGGGGTTCTCGGCGCTCGTGGTCGGCATCCTCACGTCGCACTACGGCCTGAGCATCTGGGTGGCGGCCGTCGTCTCGCTCGCGGCGGCCCTCGCGATCGGCGCCCTCAACGGGTTCCTCGTGATGAAGACGGGGCTGCCGAGCTTCATCGTCACGCTCGGCACGTTCTTCGCGCTCGCGGGCGTCGACCTCGCGGTGACGAAGGCCATCACCGGCCAGGTCGCGATCCAGGGCATGACCAAGGTGCCGTCCTACGACCAGATCCAGCCGATCTTCGGCTCGTCGCTCCAGATCGGCGGCGGCAACTTCTACGTCTCGGTGCTGTGGTGGCTCCTGGTCGCGGCCGTCGCCACGTGGATCCTGCTGCGCACCCGCGCCGGCAACTGGATCTTCGCGGTCGGCGGCGCGAAGGAGTCCGCCCGCCAGGTGGGCGTGCCGGTGTTCAAGACCAAGATCGGCCTCTTCATGGGGACCGCGGGCGCGGCCTGGCTCGTCGGCATGATCTCGCTGTTCCGCACCTCCACGGTGCAGGCGAACACGGGCGTCGGGCAGGAGTTCATCTACATCATCTGCGCGGTCGTGGGCGGCTGCCTGCTGACGGGCGGGTTCGGCTCGGCGATCGGCGCGGCGCTCGGCGCGCTCATCTACGGCATGGTCTTCCAGGGCATCACCTTCGCCCAGTGGGACACGAACTGGCTGCGCACGATCCTCGGCGGGATGCTGCTCGCCGCGGTGCTCCTGAACGACCTGGTGCGCCGCCGCGTGGGAGGCGGACGGTGACGGCCATCCTCGAGGTGCGCGACCTCGGCAAGTCGTACGGCGCCGTCACCGCGCTCACGGGCGTCTCGACCGTCGTCGACGCGGGCCAGGTCACGTGCGTGCTGGGCGACAACGGCGCCGGCAAGTCGACCTTCATCAAGGTGCTCGCGGGCGTGCACGCGCCGAGCGCGGGCACGATGCTGCTCGACGGCGAGCCCGTGGTCCTCGCGTCCCCGCGGCAGGCGCTGCAAGCCGGCATCGCGACCGTCCACCAGGACCTCGCGGTCGTGCCGCTCATGCCCGTGTGGCGGAACTTCTTCCTCGGCTCCGAGATCACCACGGGGCGGGGGCCGTTCCGCCGGCTCGACGTGGCGGCCATGAAGGCGATCACCCGCGAGCAGCTCGCGCGGATGGGCATCGACCTCCGCGACGTCGACCAGCCCATCGGCACGCTGTCCGGCGGCGAGCGACAGTGCGTCGCCATCGCCCGGGCCGTGCACTTCGGCGCCCGCGTGCTGATCCTCGACGAGCCGACCGCGGCCCTCGGCGTCACGCAGTCGGGCATCGTGCTCCGCCACATCGCCCGCTCGCGCGACCAGGGGCTCGGTGTGGTCTTCATCACGCACAACCCGCACCACGCGTTCCCGGTGGGCGACCGGTTCCTGCTGCTCAACCGCGGATCCAGCCTCGGCACGTTCGAGAAGGACGAGATCACGCTCGGGGAGCTCACGACCCTCATGGCCGGAGGGGCGGAGCTCGACTCCCTGGCGCACGAGCTGGCGCGCGACGGCGACCCGGACGGGGGTCGGACCCCGGCGGGCGCGTGAGCCGCCCCATGCCAGGATGAGACGTTGACCTGACACCGAGGGAGCGATCCGGATGACGCAACCGGAGCAGATCCTGCCCCCCGACCTGTTCCTCGCGCTCGACCGCTCCGGACCCGTGCCGCTCTACTACCAGGTCGCCAACCTGCTGGAGACGGCGATCCACGACGGCACGCTCCCCGCGGGTGCGCGGCTCGAGAACGAGATCGCGCTCGGGGCCCGGCTCGGCCTCTCGCGGCCGACCATCCGCCGGGCCATCCAGGACCTCGTCGACAAGGGCCTGCTCGTCCGCCGCCGCGGCATCGGCACGCAGGTCGTGCACGGCCGCGTCACCCGCAACGTCGAGCTGACGAGCCTCCACGAGGACCTCGAGCGGCAGGGCCAGAAGCCGGCCACGCAGCTGCTGTCCTCCTCGCGCGGCGAGGCCGACGAGCGCATCGCGGAGTCGCTCGGCGTCGAGGTCGGCAGCCCCGTGCTGCACCTCACGCGGCTCCGCACGGCCGACGGCGTGCCGCTCGCGATCCTCGACAACGTGCTCCCGGAGCCCTTCGTCGACCTGGATCCCGAGGAGCTCACCACCCGCGGGCTGTACCAGCTGCTGCGCGGCCGCGGCGTGATCATGCGGGTCGCCAAGCAACGCATCGGCGCCCGCGCGGCCACCGCGTCCGAGGGCCGCCTGCTCGACCTGCCCCGGGGCGGCGCCGTGCTCACCATGTCGCGCACGGCGTTCGACAGCTCGGGCCGCGCCGTGGAGCACGGGCAGCACTGCTACCGGCCGGACCTCTATTCGTTCGAGATCACGCTCGTCGACCGCTAGGCCCGTCGGCCGGTCGCCCCGGCGGCAGGGGTCGGGGTCGGATCCGGTAGCAGAATCGGCTTCCGCGAGTCAAGGGTCAGGCCCGGGCGAGCAGGACGACGCGACCTGCCGCTACCGTCGGCACCAGGATCGTGGACCCGCACGAACCCGAATCGGAGGACGCGACCGAGACCGCCCGCGAGGGCCGACGGTCGCGCGATCCCGCCCGCAGCGGACCCGGACGACGCTGCGGGCCGAGCCCGGGACGACCCCACCACAGCGTCGTCCCGGGCTCACCTCCGCCGGCCCGGCGAATGCCGACGCCTGGTCGGGAAGTGAAGAAGTCGGCCGCGCGCGCGGCGAGATGCGGGCCCGCGTGATTAGGCTCGATCCACGCCATCGAGCCGCTCCCCGCGAGCTCGTCGCGCGCCGCGTCCGAGGGCATCCCGCCGGAGGACCCGGCCGCGGACGGCGCGCACGCGGGACGGGCCCGCTGCTCCACACCCGAGAGAGAGCCGCGCATGGGCCACCTCGTCTACGACTCCGGCACCCGCACCGAGATGGACGACCGGGCGCTCGCCCACCTGCAGATCGTGATCCTCAACAAGCTCCGGCGGAAGGAGGCGTTCGCGTTCTCCTGGAAGAACCCCGCCTCCGAGGGCGACGGACGCCGCACGATCTGGATCGCCCCCGAGATCCCGCTCGAGTTCGTCTACCTCGGCGGACGCGCGCCCTCCATCAACATGGCGTGGGTCGAGGCGATGATGCTCGCCGCCAACACGTCCGCCGGCCTCCACCTCGTCCGCGAGCCCGCGGCCGCCCCGGACAGCTCGACCACCCCCTGACGCACCGCGTCCCGCAGACCCGCACCCCGATCGGAAGGGCCGCCATGGCCATCACCAACCTGCCCTACGACGACGACCGGATCCTGGAGGCCGTCGCCGAGGCGCACGTGCTCAGCCGCGAGACCCGCGACGTGCGCGTCGACTTCACCGGCACGGGCGTGTCCGAGGAGGACACGGCCACCGTGACGGCGACGCTCACGTGGACCGTCACGGCGGCGGAGGCGGTGCGGATCCTCGACGTGGCGCGCGTGCAGGCGGGGGACGAGGCGGGCGCGGCCGACGGCCCGAGCGCGATCCTCGCCGCCTGCGACGAGACGTCCTGACGCCTCCGCCCCTCCCCACCGCCGCGTTCCCGGCCTAACGTGGAAGGGGTGAGCGATCCCGACGACGTCTTCAGCGCGCTGGCCGACAGCCTCGCCGAGTCCGACATCCTCGACGCGCTGGCGGACCTCGTGACCGCCAGCACGCGGCACACCTCGGCGGCGGAGGGCGGCATCGTGCTCGCGGACGCGTCCGGGCGGCTGCACGTCGTCGCCTCGACGAGCGAGCGCGCGGCGGACGTGGAGGAGGCGCAGCTCGGCACCGATGAGGGCCCGTGCCTCGACTGCGTGCGCGAAGGCGAGGCCATCGAGGTGGCGGACCTCGACGACCGGCTCGAGGACTGGCCGCGGTTCTCCCGCATCGCCGAGGCGCGCGGGTTCCGGGCCGTGCACGCGACGCCGATGCGGCTGCGCGGCCGCACCCTCGGATCGCTCTGCCTCTTCTCGACCGAGCCCGGCGCGCTCAGCGACCGGGAGGCGGCGCTCGTGCAGACGCTCGCCGACCTCGCGACCCTCAGCGTGCTCCAGCACCACGCGCTCGACCGCAGCCAGCTCCTCAGCGACCAGCTGCAGCACGCGCTCGACAGCCGCGTGGTCATCGAGCAGGCGAAGGGCGCGGTGGCGCAGCGGATGGGGATCTCGGTCGACGAGGCGTTCGCGGTGCTGCGCCGCGAGGCCCGGCAGACCTCCCGGCGGCTGCGCGAGGTGGCGGCCGAGGCGCTGCGGACGAGCACGACGGACGGCTGATCCGACCCGCCACCTCGGATCCAATATCCTATAGGATCTCCTCGGAACGTTCGCGTGCTCGACGAGGAGGACTGCACGGATGACCCGACTGTGGAACGACGCCGCGGACTTCGCGGACGACATGACGGACGGCTTCGTCCGCGCCAACGGCCGCTGGGTGCGCCGCGTGCACGGCGGCGTCTCGCGCTCGACCCGCTCGCCCGAGGCCGAGGTGGCCGTCGTCATCGGCGGCGGATCCGGGCACTACCCCGCGTTCGGCGGACTCGTGGGACCGGGCCTCGCGCACGGCGCCGCGATGGGCAACCTGTTCGCCTCGCCCTCGTCGCACCAGGTGGAGTCGGTGATCCGCTCGAGCGAGCAGGGCCGCGGCGCGCTCCTCCTCTACGGCAACTACGCCGGCGACGTGCTGCACTTCGACGACGCGCAGGAGACCGTCCGCGCCGACGGGATCGACTGCCGCACCGTCGTGGTCACCGACGACATCTTCAGCGCCTCCCCCGACGAGCAGGCCAAGCGCCGCGGCATCGCCGGCGACCTCACCGTGTTCAAGGCCGCCGGGGCGGCCGCCGCCGCGGGCTACGACCTCGACGACGCCGAGCGCGTCGCCCGCCTCGCCAACGCGCGCACCCGGTCGATGGGCGTCGCCTTCTCCGGGTGCACGCTGCCGGGCGCCGACGAGCCGCTCTTCTCCGTCCCGGAGGGGCGCATGGCGGTCGGGCTCGGGATCCACGGCGAGCCCGGCATCGACGAGACCGACATCCCGTCCGCCGACGGCCTCGCCGAGCTGTTCGTGCAGCACCTGCTCGCGGACGCGGAGATCCCGGACGGCGTGGAGGTGCGCGGCGCCCGCGTCGTGCCCGTGCTCAACGGCCTCGGCTCCGTGAAGACCGAGGAGCTGTTCGTCGTCTACACCCGCGTCGCGGACCTGCTGGAGGAGGCCGGGGTCGTGCTCGTGGATCCGCAGGTCGGCGAGTTCTGCACCAGCTTCGACATGGCCGGCGCCTCCCTCACCCTGTTCTGGCTCGACGAGGAGCTCGAGCGGCTGTGGACCGCCCCCGCAGACACCCCGGCGTTCCGCAGCGGCGCGTTCGACGGATCCGCGCTCGAGACCGTGGACGCGCGCGAGGCCGACGAGGCGGAGGACGCGATCCCGGAGGCGTCCGAGGCCTCGCGGCGGGCGGCGGGCCGGATCGCGGGGGCCCTCGACGCCGTGCGCGCCACCCTGGAGGAGCACGCCGACGAGCTCGGCCGGCTCGACGCGGTCGCGGGCGACGGCGACCACGGGATCGGCATGCTCCGCGGATCCCGCGCGGCCTCCGCCCGGGCGACCGCGGCCGTCGAGGCGGGCGCCGGCGCGCGCACCGTCCTCCGGATCGCGGGCGAGGCCTGGTCGGACAAGGGCGGCGGCACGTCCGGCGCGCTCTGGGGGCTGATCCTCCGGGCGGTCGGCGATGCGCTGGCCGACGACGGCGACGTCCCCGCGACCGCGGAGGCGGTGAGCGCCGGGATCGGCGCCGCACGCGACGCGGTCATGGGCCACGGCAAGGCGGCGGTCGGCGACAAGACCATGGTCGACGCGCTCGTGCCGTTCGCCGAGGTGCTCGCCGGCCGGCTCGGATCCGGCGCCCCGCTCGGCGACGCGTGGGCCGCCGCGAGCACGGCGGCCCGGGAGGCGGCGGACGCGACGGCGGCCCTGAAGCCCGGCATCGGCCGCGCGCGGTCGCACGGCGATCGCTCGGTCGGGACCCCCGACCCCGGAGCGGTGTCGCTCGCGCTGATCGCCACCGCGGTCGGCCGGAGCCTCGGCGAGGGCTGACCCGGGACCCGGCAGCCGCCGGCCCCCGCACGACGGGCACGACCAGCACGACACGCACCAGCAGGACCATCAGGAGGAGGAGCGCATGAGCAGGACATGGCGGATCGTCGTCGGCGCGGACGACGCGGGCTACGAGCACAAGGAGGCCATCAAGGCGGATCTCGAGGCGAGCGACCTCGTGGTGTCGGTCGTCGACGTGGGCGTCGACGCGGACGGCCACACCAACTACCCGACGGTCGCGACCACGGCCGCGGAGATGGTCGCGCGCGGCGAGGCCGACCGGGCCGTGCTCATCTGCGGCACGGGCCTCGGCATGGCCATCGCGGCGAACAAGGTGGCCGGCGTCCGCGCCGCCACCGCCCACGACGGCTTCTCGGTGGAGCGGAGCGTGCTCTCCAACGACGCGCAGGTGCTCTGCATGGGCCAGCGCGTCGTGGGGCTCGAGCTCGCGCGCCGGAACGTGCGCGAGTGGCTGACGTACGAGTTCGATGCGACGAGCGCGTCGAACGACAAGGTCGACGAGATCCGCGCGTACGAGGCGAAGTAGGGCCGTGCCCGCGCATCCGGCCCGGCGGCCGACGTTCGTCGGGGTGAGCCTGAAGATGCACCTCGGGCACGCGGAGACGGTCGCGTGGTGCCGGGCCGTCGCGGACGTCGCGCGGACGCACCCGGCGACCGCGGGCGGCGAGGCGGAGCTCGTGGTGCTGCCCTCGCACCTGTCGGTCCCGGCCGCGGTCGGGATCCTCGACGGTCTCGCCGCGGTGGGAGCGCAGGACCTCGCCGCCGAGGACTCCGGGGCCTTCACGGGCGAGGTGTCGGGCGGGCAGGTCGCCGAGGCGGGCTGCCGCTTCGTCGAGGTGGGGCACGCCGAGCGGCGGCGCCTGTTCGGCGAGACGGACGAGGTCGTGCGGCGGAAGGCCGATGCGGCGCTCCGGAACGGGCTCGTGCCGATCCTCTGCGTCGGCGAGGAGCAGCGCGGGGATGCGGATCGCGCGGCCTCCGCGTGCGTCCGGCAGCTCGACGACGCGCTCGCCCTGCCCCGGGAGCGCGGGCACGGCGGGCACGGGCACGGCGGGCGCGTGCACGGCGGGCGCGTGGTCGTCGCGTACGAGCCGCTCTGGGCGATCGGGGCCGAGGAGCCCGCGTCCGACGCGCACATCACGGCGGTGTGCCGCCGCCTGCGGGCGCGCGTCGACGAGCTCGACGCGCACCCCGGATCCGCCGTCATCTACGGCGGCAGCGCGGGGCCCGGGCTCCTCACGCGCATCGCGGAGGACGTCGACGGCCTGTTCCTCGGACGCCGCGCGCACGATCCCGCGGGCCTCGCGGCCGTGCTGGACGAGGTGCACGCACTGGCGTCCCGGCCGGACCACGACCCGGGTGACGGCAGACTGTCCTGGTGACCACCGGCCTCCCGCTCGACGCCTCCTCGATGCACGCGCGTCGCGGCCTCCGCGACCGCGTCTACGACCTCGTGCTCGACATGCTCCTCGGCTCCGAGATGGAGCCCGGCTCCCGCCTCGCCATCGACCAGATCGCCCGCGAGCTGCACGTCTCGCCGACTCCGGTCCGCGAGGCGCTCGTGCAGCTGGAGCGCACCGGGCTCGTGGCGCGCGAGGCGCACAAGGGCTACCGCGTGGCGCCGCCCATCGCGGGCGAGCAGCTGGAGGCGCTGTTCGACGCGCGCCTGGTGCTCGAGGGCGGGGCGACGGCGCTGGCCGCCGCGGATCCCGCGCGCCTCGTGCCCGCGCTCGAGGAGGCCCTCGCGGCGCACGAGGAGACGACCCGGCGGATCCGCGCATCCGGCGACGCCGCCGACATGCCGGTCGGCCTCATCCGCGAGTACTTCGTCGTGGACTGGGACTTCCACCACCGCATCTTCGAGGCCACCGGCAACCCCTTCCTCCTCGACATGTCCGACGCCATCTCCACGCGCGTGCACCGCATGCGCCAGAACCTCCGCACGGGCGTGCACGACGCGGACGACGCCGTGCACGAGCACCGGGCCATCATCGCCGCGGTCGCCGAGGGCCCCGAGGCCGCGGCCGCCGCGATGCGGGAGCACATCGAGCGGGTGCGGGAGCGGTCGCGGCGCGACGCGGACGACGCGCCCGCGGGCTGACGCTCCCCTACCCGACGGGCGCCGGCCCCAGCTCGTCCATCAGCTGCTTGATCGCCACGTACGCCTTGTTCCGGTATGCGACGAGCGCCTCGGTGCGCTCGGCCGGCACGTCGAGGTAGCCGGATCCGGTCTTGGTGCCGTACTCGCCCGCGTCGACGTGCTCCTGCAGCGACGCCGGCGTCGCGAAGCGCTCGGGCCAGCGGGTCTGCAGCGACGCGTAGCAGAACGCGTACACGTCTAGGCCGGCCATGTCCGCGATGGCGAACGGGCCGAAGACCGGGAGGCGGAAGCCGAAGGTGGTGCGGACGATCGTGTCGATGTCCTCGGGGGTCGCGATGCCCTCCTCCACGATCTGCGTCGCCTCGTGGAAGAGCGCGTACTGGAGGCGGTTGAGCACGAAGCCCGTGGAGTCCGTGACGCGCGCGGTCTCCTTGCCGGTGGACGCGACGAGCGCCTCGGCGGCCCGGATGGCGGACTCGTCGGTGCCCGCGTGCGGGATCAGCTCGACGCCCGGGATGAACGGCGCCGGGTTCGAGAAGTGCACGCCGAGGAACCGCTCCGGGTTCGTGACGGCCTCGGCGAGCGAGCCGATGAGGATGGTGGAGGTGTTGGACCCGATGATCGCGTCGGGCCGCGCGGCCGCCGAGATCCGCGCGAGCGTCGCGTGCTTGATCTCGAGCTTCTCCGGCACGGCCTCCTCGATGAGGTCGGCGTCGGCGACGGCCTCCTCGATGGACGCGGCGGGCGTCACGGCCGCCCGGATCCGCTCCACGGCGTCCGCCGGGAACAGGCCGTCCGCGACGAACCGCTCCGCCTCGGCGATGAGGCGCGCGTGGTTCGCGACCGCGATCTCCTCCGAGATGTCGGCGATGCGCACGCGGGCGCCCGCGAGCGCGAGCACCTGCGCGATGCCGCCGCCCATGTAGCCGGATCCGACGATGGCGATGTCCTTCGGCGTGCTCTGCGCGTCGCTCATGACGCCCCTTCCCCTCGTGCGCCCTGCGGGAGCAGGGTGCGGATGTAGTCGCGGTTCTCCGCGCAGACGCCGAGGCTGTCGCCGCCGTACTGCTCGGTGAGGATGATCCCGTCGAAGCCGAGCTCGACCGCGTCGCGGATGACCTGCCGGTAGTCGATGAGGCCGGCCCTCATGGTGGTGGGCACGCTCGTGGCCCAGCTGCCGTCGGCCGCCTCGTCGCGCATGTAGTTCTTCACGTGCCAGTAGTTCGCGTACGGCAGCGTCTTCGCGTACAGCTCGCGCCAGCTCTCGACCGGGCGGTGCAGGCGGATGAGGTTCGCGACGTCGGGGTTGAGGCCGACGTTGTCGAGGCCGATCTCCTCCACGAGCCGAACGGCGCTGTCCGCGGTGCCGAGGTAGGTGTCCTCGTACATCTCGAGCGCCATCCGGAGGCCCAGGTCGGCGGCGTGCCGGCCGAGCTCACGGAGGCGCGTGACGGCGGCGGCCCACACCTCCGGATCGTCGGGGTCCTTCGGGCCCTCGGCGGTCCAGAACCACAGCGCCTTCCGCTGCGCGTCGCTGAACGGCTGGTGCAGCCCGGTCGAGAAGACCTCCATGCCCATCTCGGCGATCGCGTCGATGGTGCGATGCGCGTAGGCGAGGTTGCGCTCCTCGTGTCCCGGCATGATCACGCTCTGCCGCTGCAGGTGCACGGACGGGATGCCGACGCCGTGGCCTCGGGCGACGGCGACGAGCTCGTCGCGGCGGGACGGGTCGAGGTCCGCGGGCCGGATGTGGCTGTCGGCGAGCTCGGCGAGGGTGAAGCCCTCGCGCGCGATGTCGGCGAACATGCGGTCCCAGACCGCGGTGTCGGCGTCGTGCAGGGCGACGCCGTCGCGGCCGACCGTCGCGAAGCCGTGCAGGCACGTGGCGATGGGCCAGTCCGCGGCGGTGAACGCCGGCGCGGCCGGGGATCCCGGGGTGGTCACGGTCGTCGCGGTCGTCTCCGGCATGCTGCTCCATCGCGGTCGTCGGGTCCCGGATGCCCGGGATCCAGATCCTATAGGAAATAGCATCCGGGCGGCCAGGGCCGTCGCGACGACCGCGACCCCGTCAGCCGAGCAGCGGCCGCTGCGCCCTCTTCCGCTCCACGTACTCGGCGTGCGCCGCCTGCGTCGACGGCATCTCGGAGACGCCGGGCACGGGCACGTCCCACCAGCCCTCGCCGTCGGGGCCGTAGACGAGCGGGTCGCTCTCCACGTGGATCACGGTGGTGCCGTCGGACGCCTTCGCGCGGCGCACGGCATCGCCGAGGTCGCGGGCGGCGTCGGGACCGGGCGGGACCTCGATCACGTCGACGCCGTAGCTGCGCGCGTTCGCCGCGAGGTCGACGGGCAGCGGCTCGCGGCCCTCGAAGTTCCGCGTCGCCGGGTCGAGCTGGCGGTAGCGCGTGCCGAAGCGCTCGGTGCCGACCGTCTCGGAGAGGTGGCCGATGGACGCGTAGCCGTGGTTCTGGATCACGACCACGATGATCTTGATCCCCTCGGCCACCGCGGTCACGAGCTCGGTGTGCAGCATGAGGTACGAGCCGTCGCCGACCATGACGATCACGTCGCGGTCGTCGCCGTACGCCTCCGCGCCGCGCTTGACCCCGAGCCCGCCGGGGATCTCGTAGCCCATGCACGAGAACGCGTACTCGACGTGGTAGCCGAGCGCGTCGCGCACGCGCCAGAGCTTGTGGAGGTCGCCCGGCAGGGATCCGGCCGCCTGCACGACGACGTCGCGCGGGTCGCTCGCGGCCTGGACGGCGCCGATGATCTCGGGCTGGCCGGGCAGCGCGCCGCCCGTGGGCGCGAGCGCGCGGTCGACGAGCGCGTCCCACTCGCGCTTCTCGCGGGCGATGCGGTCGGCGTACGCGGCGTCGACGCGCGTGCCGGCGAGCGCGTCGGTCAGCGCCTCCAGGGTCTCCCGCGCGTCGGCGATCACGGGCAGCTGCGTGCCGTGCTTGTAGGCGTCGAAGGCGGCGACGTTGACGTTCACGAAGGTCACGTCCGGCCGCTGGAACGCCGTGCGGCTCGCGGTCGTGAAGTCGGAGTAGCGCGTGCCGATGCCGATGACCACGTCGGCCTCGGCGGCCAGGCGGTTCGCGGCGGTGGATCCGGTGGCGCCGATGCCGCCCAGGTACTGCGGGTGGTCCCAGACGAGCGCACCGCCGCCGGCCTGCGTCGTGCCGACGGGGATCCCGGTGGACTCGGCGAAGCGGAGCAGCGCCTGCTCGGCGCCGGAGTAGATCACGCCGCCGCCCGCCACGATGAGCGGGGTGCGCGCGTCGCGGATCGCCTGCACGGCCCGGGCGAGCGGCCCGCGCTCCGGCAGGGGCCGGCGCAGGTGCCACTCGCGCGGCGCGAGGAACGCGAGCGGCACGTCGAGCGCCTCCGCCTGCACGTCCTCGGGCAGCGCGATGGTCACGGCGCCCGTCTCGGCCGGGTCGGTGAGCACGCGCATGGCCGCGAGCGCGATCGAGTACAGCTGCTCGGGCCGCTGCACCCGGTCGAAGAAGCGCGAGAGCGGACGGAACGCGTCGTTCACGCTGATCCCGGTGTCGTGCGGGTGCTCGAGCTGCTGCAGCACCGGATCCGCGACCCGGGTGGCGAAGGTGTCGCTCGGCAGGAGCAGCGCCGGCAGCCGGTTCGCCGTGGCGAGGGCGGCGCCCGTGAGCATGTTCGCGGCGCCGGGCCCGACCGAGGCGGCGCTCGCGTAGGTCGCGAGCCGCCGGTGCATGCGCGCGAAGCCGACCGACTGGTGCACCATCGCCTGCTCGCTGCGGGCCTGGTGGTACGGCATGAGGTCGGGATCCTGCGCGTTCGCCTGCATGAGCGCCTGGCCGATCCCGGCGACGTTGCCGTGGCCGAAGATCCCGAAGACGCCCGGGATGGTGCGCTCGCGGTGGTCGCCGTCGACCGTCCACTGGGCCGCGAGGAACGCGACGAGCGCCTGGCTGACGGTCATCCGGGTGGTGGGCTCGGTCATCGGGTCGGGGCTTCCTGGTCGTGTGCGGGCGTCGCGTCGTCGGCGAGGTACGGCAGGCGCGGGTCGATCTCCTGCCCGGCCCAGGTGCCGCGGATCCAGCCGTGCGCCGGGTGGTCGCTGATGAGCCAGGCGCGGTCGGCGCCCGGGCCGGCCATCACGTTGAGGTAGTAGAGGTCGTAGCCGGGCGCCGCGACCGCGGGCCCGTGGTAGCCGTAGGGCACGAGCGCGACGTCGCCCGTGCGCGCGACGGCGTCGATCGCGATCTCCCCCGCGGGCGACGAGGACGTGTGGAACAGGCCGAAGGGATCCGCGTCGGCCGGCGCCTCGAGGCCCTTCCCGACGGCGGTCTCGAAGTAGTAGACCTCCTCCAGCTCCGACTCCTCCCCCGGCCTCTCCTCGTCGTGCTTGTGCGCGGGGTAGCTCGACCAGTTCTCGGCCGGGGTCACGACCTCGCAGACGATGAGGCGCTCGGCGTCGAGGGACCCGGGCGTGCCGGGGGTCCCGAAGTTGTGCACCTGGCGGCTCGACCGGCCGGCGCCGCGCAGCTCCACGGGCACCTCCTCGTGGGCGATCCGGCGGCTCGGCACGCGCCGGGTGGCGGGCGACTCGGCGACGGCCACGCGGCCGGATCCGGTGAGCACCGCGCTCGACGTGCACGACAGGTAGAGCACGTCGGTCGGCCCCGCGAACACCGAGGCGCGGCCGTCGAGGTCGGTGACGCGCTCCTCGCCGTCGCCCTCGCGGTGCCGCACGGCGAAGGACCCCGCGAGCGGCACGACCATGCGCTCGACGCCCGACGCGGGCAGCTCGAGCGCGTCGCCGTCGGCGAGCACCGCGACCCGGAGCCCGGTGTGCTCCCAGCCGGGCACCGATCCGTCGACCACGGTCTCCCAGCCGTCCCGGCCGAGGGTGCCGCGGGGGTGCAGCCACTCGTTCGTCGTCATGCTCGTCTCCGTCGTCGTCATGGGGTGCTGGCGGTGGTGCGGGTCAGGGTCAGGTCTGCGGGAACCCGAGGTCGACGCCGCCGTGCGACGGGTCGAGCCACCGGCTGGTGATGGCCTTCTGCTGGGTGAAGAACCGCACGCCCTCGGCCCCGTGCGCCTTGGTGTCGCCGAAGAGGCTGGAGCGCCAGCCGCCGAACGAGAACGTGGCGACGGGCACGGGGATGGGGACGTTGATCCCGATCATGCCGACCTGGACCTCGTTCTGGAAGCGGCGCGCGGCCCCGCCGTCGTTCGTGAAGATCGCGGTGCCGTTGCCGAACGCGCCGGCGTTGATGAGCGCGACGCCCTCCTCGTACGAGCGCACGCGGACGACGCCGAGCACGGGCCCGAAGATCTCCTCCGTGTAGGCGCGCGAGCTGGTGGGCAGCTCGTCGATGAGGGTCGGGCCGAGCCAGAAGCCGTCGGCCTCGCCGTCGACCTCGATGCCGCGGCCGTCGACGACCACGCGCGCGCCGTCCTCCTCCGCGATGGCGATGTAGGAGGCGACCTTGTCGCGATGCGCCTCGGTGACGAGCGGGCCCATGTCGCAGCCGCGGCGGCCGTCGCCGACGCGGAGGCCGGTCATGCGCGTCGAGATCCGCTCGATGAGCGCATCCGCGACGGGCTCGACCGCGACGACCACGGAGATCGCCATGCAGCGCTCGCCCGCCGAGCCGAAGCCCGCGTTGACGGCCGAGTCGGCGACGAGGTCGAGGTCGGCGTCGGGCAGCACGAGCATGTGGTTCTTGGCGCCGCCGAGGGCCTGCACGCGCTTGCCGTGCTTCGTGCCCGTCTCGTAGACGTGCTGGGCGATGGGCGTGGATCCGACGAACGAGATCGCGCGCACGTCCGGGTGTGCGAGCAGACCGTCCACCGCCTCCTTGTCGCCGTTGAGCACCGTGAAGACGCCGTCGGGGAGGCCGGCCCGCTTCCACAGCTCGGCGATCCAGATGGCGGCGCTCGGGTCCTTCTCGCTCGGCTTCAGGATCACCGTGTTGCCGGCCGCGATGGCGATGGGGAAGAACCACATCGGCACCATGGCCGGGAAGTTGAACGGCGAGATGATCCCGACGACGCCGAGCGGCTGCTTCGTGGAGTACACGTCGACGCCGGTCGACACCTGCTCCGAGTACTCGCCCTTGAGGTGGTGCGCGAGGCCGGTCGCGAACTCCACGACCTCCTGCCCGCGGGTGATCTCGCCGAGCGCGTCGCTCACGACCTTGCCGTGCTCCGACGTGATGATCTCCGCGAGCTCCCCCTTCTCGGCCTCGAGCAGCTCGCGGAAGCGGAAGAGGATCGCCTGCCGCTTGGCGAGCGAGAGGTCGCGCCAGGCGGGGAACGCGGCGTGCGCGGACGCGACGGCGCGCGCGATCTCGTCCGCGTCCGCGAGCGCGACCTCCTTCGTGACGACGCCGCGCGCGGGGTCGTAGACGGGCGCGGTGCGGCCGGAGGTCGAGGGCGAGCGGGCGCCGTCGATCCAGTGCGGGACGACGGGGAGCGGGGCGGTGTCGGTCATGGTGTCCTCTGGCGGTCGGCGGGTGGCGAGCGGGTCGGGTCGGTCTTCGGGGTCAGGAGCGGGCGCGGCCGTGCACGAGGGCGGCGGCCTGGTCGACCGCGCGGGCGACGTCACCGTCGGCCGGGTGGATCAGCGTGCGCCCGACGACGAGGCCGCGGACGCCGGGGAGGCCGAGCGCGTGCTCCCAGCCGGCCCAGGTGTCCTCGCTCGCGCCCTGCGGATCGCCGCCGAGCAGGAGCGTGGGCAGGGTGGTGGCGGCCATGACGCGGGCCATGTCGTCGACGACCGGCAGCTTCATCCACGTGCGGGCGGACGACGAGCCGAGGCCCGAGGCGATGGCGATGGACGTGATGACGGCGTCGGCCGACAGGTCGTTGACGATCCGGCCGTCCTGCCACGCGCTCAGGAAGGGCTCGAGCATGATCGGCAGGCCGGCGCGCACGGCGGCGTCGACGGCCCGGGCGTTGGCCTCGAGGGTCGCCGTGGTGCCCGCGTCGCCGAGGTTGACGCGCACGAGGGTCTTGGCGAAGTCGAGTCCGTCGCGCACGATCCCGTCCACGTCGTAGGCCGTGAAGCGGTCGTCCATCTCGAAGGTCGCGCCGCGGAGTCCGCCGCGGTTCATGGATCCGACCACGACCTTGTCGTCGAGGAGGCCGAGGAGCGCGAGGTCGTCGACGATGTCCGGGGTGCCGAGCACGCCGTCGACGCCGTCGCGGGTGAGGGCGGTGGCGAGGCCTTCCAGCAGGGCGTAGCGGTCGGCGAGCGCCATCGGGTCGTCGCCGACGCCGAGGGCGCCGCGCGCGGGGTGGTCGGCGGCGACGATGAGCAGGCGGCCGTCGTCGCGGATCAGCGGGCGGCGGATCCGGCCGGCGAGCGCGCGGGCGACGGCGGCGGGATCCGTGGCGCGCACGTCGCGGAGGGCGGCGAACGCGCCGGGCAGGTCACCGGCCCGGACGAGCTCGGCGGGCGTCATCGTCGCATCGACGGCGGTCATCGGATCCCCTCCAGCACGGCCTCGACCTCGGCCGTCGTGGGCATGGCGGTGGAGCACTCGCGGCGGGACGCCACGATCGCGCCCGCGACGTTGGCGAAGCGCAGGATCCGCTCCAGGTCCCACCCGGCGAGCAGCCCGTGCACGAGCGCGCCGCCGAAGCCGTCGCCCGCGCCGAGCCCGTTGACGACCTCGACCGGGTACGGCGGCACCTCCACCGTCTCCTCGCGGGTCTTCGCGAGCACGCCCTTCGGGCCCTGCTTCACGATGGCGAGCTCGACGCCGCGGTCGAGCAGCGCGTCGGCGGCCCGCAGCGGATCCGTCTCCCCCACCGCGATCTCGCACTCCTCGCGGTTGCCCACGGCGACCGTCACGTGCTCGAGCGCGCGGCCGACCTCGCGGGTCGCGTCCGCGGGCGACGACCAGAACATCGGCCGGTAGTCGAGGTCGAGCACGGTGAGCGGCCGGCGCGCGCGGGCGGCCCACGCGGCGTGGTGCGCGGATCGGCTCGGCTCCTCGCTGAGCCCGGTGACGGTGGACCAGTAGACGCGCGCGTCCCGGATCGCCGCCAGGTCGAGGGTCTCCGCCTCGATGCAGAGGTCGGGGGCCTTCGGCCGGCGGTAGAAGTAGAGGGGGAAGTCGTCGGGCGGGAAGATCTCGCAGAAGGTGACGGGCGTGGGCAGGTCGTCGACCGGGGGCACGAAGGCGGCGGAGACGCCGAGCCGCTCGAGCTCGCGGGTGACGTAGCGGCCGAACGGGTCGTCGCCCACGCGGGAGACGAGGGCGGCGGATCTGCCGTGCCGGGCCGCCGCGACGGCCACGTTCGCGGCACTCCCGCCGAGGTACTTGCCGAATGTCGCGACGTCCTCCAGGCCCATGCCGTCCTGGAGCGGGTAGAGGTCGACGCCGACGCGGCCGATGGTGATCACGTCGTGGATCGGGGTCGGGGCGGGGGCCGTGTTCTCGGCAGTGGCTGCGTTATCGGCAGTGCTCATGGCGGCGCTGCTTCCTCTCCGGCGGTGGAGGGCGGTGGTCGGGTGCTGCGGTCCGTCCAACGTAGCGCATGTTCTGACATAGGCACATGGGTCCGCGCGCCTACGGTCGTCATCCCGCCGCCGCCCGCGACCCGGGTCATCGGCCGCGCGTCATCCCGACCCCGAAGCCGGCGCCGAGCGCGAGGCCCACGACGACCAGGAGCCCGGGCACGGGGATCGCGGAGGAGGCGAGGCCACCGAGGAACGAGCCGCACAGCGCGGGCACCAGCTGGCCGAGGCCGCGGGAGATGGCACCGCCAGGTCCGCGGAAGGCCTCATCGACGCCGGCGAGCACGACGAGCAGTGCGACGAGCAACAGGGGGACGAGGATGCCGACGGGGACGGCCTGCGTCAGCGGCGTCACGAGGGCGATCACGACCACGAAGGCGGCGTAGGCGGCCGTGGACGCCATGGTCACTGCGACATGGAACCGGAAGCGACGGTGAGCCGGAGCGTGCGCCGGGAGTTCGCGCAGCACGGGGCGGGAGCCGCCGTGGCGGGCGTCGAGGTCGCCGACGATGCCGTCGCCGCCACCGCTCGCGGGGAGGTCATCGCGGCGGTCGTCGGTCACGGTGCGACTGTAGCCGGGCCGGCCTGCGGCCCGGCCCTCAGCGCACGACTCTCAGCGCACGACTCTCAGCGCACGACTCTCAGCGCACGACTCTCAGCGCACGACACCGTGGAGCGGCAGGTGCATCACGTGCAGGCCGACGAGCCCGTGCTCCGCGTGGTCGAACGCCTGCGGGACCGTGCCGACGATGCGGAAGCCGAGCGACTCCCACAGGTGCACGGCGGCGCGGTTCGTCTCCACGACCGCGTTGAACTGGATGGCCAGGTAGCCCTCGGCGCGCGCCCACGCGATCACGTGCTCGCCGAGCGCGCGGCCGATCCCGCGGCCCGCGTGCGCCGGATCCACGAGGAAGGACCCCGTGGCGACGTGCGCCCCGCGGCCGGGCCGGTTCGGGCCGGCCTTGGCGGATCCGAGGATCGCGCCGTCGTCGTCGACCGCCACGAACGTGCGGCCCGGCGCCTCCGCCATCCAGTTCGGCCGCGCCTCCTCCCGCGACTGCCCGGCGGGGAGCGCGTAGGTGCGGCCGGCGTCGACGATCGCCCGGTAGAAGGGGTGGATCAGGGGCCAGTCGGCATCCGTGGCGGGGCGGATCTGCATGCGGTCGAGGGTATCCGGGGGCCGGCGCCCGACTCGGGACATGCGGACACGATGGCACTGGCGGGTGGATACGTCCCTCGTTCTGGGACCCCGGGTGACACAGAATCGGCAGTTCCTCGCCCGTAGAATTCACGGGAGCAGATAGAGGTTGGCATGGCGCGTCGGCGCGGATTCTTTGCGGAAATGCAGCATCAGGCGCGCCTCGCGGAGCAACGGCAACGCGCGGCCATGCGTCAACACGAAGCTCACGTGCGATCCCTGGAACGCGCACGCAAGGCGTCTGCACGAGCGCAGGCCGCCGCCGCTCGTGCGTCCGAAGCCGATCGCAAGCGCCTCGAGAAGGAAGCCTCTGCTGCCCATGTCGAATTCATGCAGGTGCGCGCCGAGCACATGAACGACGACCTCGCCGCCCGATACGCAGAGCTGGACGGGTTGCTCACCGCGACCCTGGATCGGGATGACCACGTCGACCTCGAGGAGTTGCGCGTCGTCGCGGAGCGTCCGCCCTTCCCACGCCCCGAACTGCGCGATCCCATCCCGTACCCCACGCCCATCCCCGACCCGCCTCTTCCCGTCCAGCATGAACCGGAGCCGCCGACCGGCCTCTTCGGGAAGAAGCGCAAGATCGAGGAGGCGCAAGCCGCGGTGGATGCGCAGTACGCCACCGATTACTACGCCTGGCAGGCCGCGACGGAGGCGCTTCCTCGCCTCCGCGCCGAGCAACACGCGCTGCACGCTGCGGCAGAGGAGGCTCGACAGCGCCAGCTGGCTGACGTCGAGAACGCTCACGCCCTCCTCATCGCCGAGAACGAAGCCGACGCAGCCGCACAGAACGCCGAGTTGGACGCGCTCATCTCCGGCCTCGCGTACGGGACGGTCGATGCCGTCGAGGAATATGTCGGCATCGTGCTCGCGAACTCCGTCTATCCGGAGTGGTTCGAGGTGTCGCACGGTGCGGACTTCGATCCCGCGACGGCCGAGCTCAATCTCCGCGTGACCATTCCGGGCCCTGACCTGGTCCCGGCCATCAAGGGATACCGGTACGTCAAGGCGTCCGACGAGATCTCTCCCTCACCGTCCACGCAGAAGGACACGAGGGACCGTTACGCCAAGGCCGTCCATGATGTCGCGTTGCGCAGCCTGCACGAGGTCTTCGAGGCCGACCGCCGCGGGCTCATCCGTGGCGTATCGCTGGAGCTGGGCACCGAGACCATCAACCCCGCCACGGGACGAGACATCTACGTCCGCTTCGTCGCTGTCGCGACGACACGAGAGCGATTCGCGGAACTCGACCTCTCGGCGGTGGTTCCCAGCGCCACGCTCGACTATCTGAATGCGGTCGTCTCGAAGAACCCCCTGGCCTTGATCGGCGTCGAGGCGGACGGCGTGCGACGGGCATGACGTCGGGAGGAATGACGTTCAACCCACCTCCCGGCTGGCCGCGCCCGCCTGCGACCTGGACGCCTCCTGCCGGATGGACGCCGGACCCCTCCTGGCCGCCTGCTCCTCGAGGGTGGGTCCTCTGGCTCGATGCCGATCCGGATGCTCATCAAGCGCCGGCCGGGACCGACGAGGGCACCCCGTCGCCGCCTGCGTCCACGGAGGCGTCCTCTGCGAATCCCGACGACGACCGCGACACACGCCTGCAGGCGCTGGAAGCGGAGAACGCGCGGTTGCGCGAGAGGCTCGCGGGCGGAGAATCCGAGGACCTCATCGACCTCGATGATGCACGTGTCCTGCAAGCCGTCGGCATCTACCGCTTCCATCACCCGCTCGAAACCGCGGCTGCGTACAAGGACAGGCTGACGGACGTCGAGTCGCGGATCGCGGATGTGGTGCGCGACGATCGGGCGATAGAGAAGTCCGAGATGTTCACGTTCAACAACTCGCTGGCGCAGGGACGGCGCATGACGACCGACCTGGCCCGTCTCATGCTCCGTGCCTACAACGCGGAAGCCGACAACGCGCTCAGGACCCTGCGTGCAGGAAACGCGCTGACGGCGACGCGCCGGCTCGAAGCATCGCGTGTCGCGATCGCGAAGCTCGGGAAGCTGATGGAGATGCGCATCAGCGACGCGTTCCATTCCCTCCGGGTGGAGGAGATCGAGCTGACCGCCGACTGGCTCATGAAGAAGCAGGTGGAGCGCGAGGAGGCGCGTGAAGAGCGGGCTCGCCTGAGGGAAGAGCAGCGCGTGCAGAAGGAGCTCGACGAGGAGCGCGCGCGGCTCGACAAGGAGCGCGCGCATCTGCTCACCGCGCTCAGTGTCCTCACGTCCCAGGGACAGACGGATGCGGACCTGCTCGCTCGCCTCGCGGCCGTCGAGGGCGCCATCGCGGACAACGACTTCCGAGCGGCGAACATCCGCGCGGGTTACGTCTACGTCATCTCCAACGAGGGCGCATTCGGACCGGGCGTGGTGAAGATCGGACTGACGCGCCGCCTGAAGCCCGCCGAGCGCATCAGCGAGCTCAGCGGCGCATCCGTGCCTTTCCGCTTCGACGTGCACACCCTCTTCTTCTCCGAGGATGCCGTCACGTTGGAGAACGAGCTGCACCGGCACTTCGCCGCCCGCGCCCTCAATCAGGCGAACTCACGCAAGGAGTTCTTCTTCGCGACGCCGAGCGAGGTGCGTGAGGTGCTGCTCAGCAAGGTGGGCAATCTGCTCGAATTCTCCGATGCCGCGGAGGCGATCGAGTTCAGGCAATCCGTCGCCTCGTGGCCGACAGCATCCCGTGGTCGGCACGCCGTCTCCTGATCTCGTGCCGGCGGCGTACGGCGGGTCGCACTGATCCCGGCTCAGGCGGGCGCGTCGTCCGCCAGCCGCTGGAACATCACGTGGTCCTGCCACTCCCCCGCGATGCGGAGGTAGCGCGGCGCGAGGCCGTACCGCGTGAAGCCCGTGCGCGCCAGCACCCGCTGCGATGCGGCATTGCGCACCAGCGTCTCGGCCTGCACGCGGTGGAGGTTGAGATCGTCGAAGGCGAGGGTGACCGCAGCCGCGACGGCGGAGGTCGCGAGCCCGCGGCCGGTGCGATCCGCCGCGAGCCAGTACCCCATCGCGCACGACTCCCAGGCGCCGCGGACGATGCCCGTCAGGCTGATGCGACCGGCGACGGATCCGTCGTCGTCGAGGATCGCGAGCGGCACGCCCAACCCGAGCGCGTGCTGCGCGAGCGCCGCCTCGACGTCGGCGCGCTGGCCGGCGGGCGTGTCGTGCTCAGCGGGCCGGATCGGCTCCCACGGCGCGAGGTGCGCGCGGCTCCGCAGGCGCAGCTCGGACAGGGCGGGGGCGTCGTCGGGCGTCAGCAGTCGGATCCGGTCGGGCACGGCACCGAGGATGCCAGACCGCCGTGCCGCCCCGCGCACGACGACGGCCGCCCCACCCGCTGAGGGGTGGGACGGCCGTCGGGTCGTGCGTGGTCGCTAGACGCGCGCGAGGTCGGCGATGACGCGGTCCCCGGCGGCGGCCATGACCGTCGTCGCCTTGATCTCGGCGCGACCCAGGAGGTCGTCCATGCGACGGCGGCGGGCCTTCGTGATCAGCGTCACGACGGTGCCCTGCTTGCCCGCGCGGCCCGTGCGGCCGGCGCGGTGGAGGTAGCTCTTGTACTCGTCCGGCGCGTCGGCCTGGATGACCAGCCCGATGTCGTCCACGTGGATGCCGCGGGCGGCGACGTCGGTCGCCACGAGCACGCGGACCTTGCCGCTCGTGAGGAGCTGCAGGTTGCGCGTGCGGCGGGCCTGGTTGAGGTCGCCGTGCAGCGACGTGGCCGGGATGCCGGCGTCCTCGAGCTGATCGGCGAGCTGCTCGGCGAACGCGCGGGTGCGGGCGAAGATCAGCGTCTTGCCCTCGCCGCTCGAGAGCTGCTCGATGATCGCGGCCTTGTCGCGCTGCTCGATGAGGAGCACGCGGTGGTCGATGGTCGACGACGCCTGGTCCTCGCCCGCGACCTCGTGGACGCTGGGCGACGGCAGGAACTCATTGACGAGCGTCGCGACGCCCTTGTCGAGCGTGGCGGAGAAGAGCAGGCGCTGGCCGTCCTTCTTCACCTGGCGGAGGATCCGCTGCACGGGCTCGAGGAAGCCGAGGTCGCACATGTGGTCGGCCTCGTCGAGGACGGTGACGACGATCTCGGAGAGGTCGAGGCGGCCCTGGTCGATGAGGTCCTCGAGGCGGCCGGGGGTCGCGATGAGGATGTCGACGCCGCGCTGCAGCGCACCGACCTGCTTGAACTGCGGCACGCCACCGAAGATCGTGGTGGTGAACAGGCCCACCGAGCGGGCGATGGGCTGCACCGTGCGGTCGATCTGCATGGCGAGCTCGCGCGTCGGGGCGAGGATCAGCGCGCGGGGCTTGCGGCCCATCTTGCGGTTCTTCGCGCCGTCGTTCTCGAGCAGGCGCTCCACGAGGGGCGCGCCGAACGCGATGGTCTTGCCGGATCCGGTGCGGCCGCGGCCGAGCACGTCGCGACCCGCGAGCACGTCGGGGATCGTGGCGGCCTGGATCGGGAACGGGCTGGACGCGCCCAGCTCCTCGAGCACGCGGACGATGTTCTGGCCGAGGCCGAGCGCGGCGAAGGTCACGCCGTCGACGTCCTTGGCCGTGGTGGCCTGCGCCTCGAGGCGCTCGAGCACGACGTCCTCGGACGGCGCGTGGCGCGGGGCGCCCTCCTTGCTCGGGTAGAAGTCGCTGTCGCGCTTGGGGCGCGCGTCGTCGTAGGACGGGCGCTCGCTGCGCTGGGGCCGGTCGCCGTAGGAGGGACGCTCGGAGCGCTGCGGGCGGTCGCCGTACGACGGGCGCTCGGATCGCTCGGGGCGGTCGCCGTAGGACGGACGCTCCGTGCGAGCCGGGCGGGAGTCGTTGTACGACGGACGCTCGGTGCGGGCCGCACGGTCGTTGTACGCGGGACGCTCCGTGCGAGCGTTCCGGTCGTTGTACGCGGGACGCTCCGTGCGAGCGTTCCGGTCGTTGTACGCGGGACGCTCCGTGCGAGCGTTCCGGTCGTTGTACGCGGGACGCTCCGTGCGGGCCGGACGGGAGTCGTTGTAGGACGGACGCTCGGTGCGGGCCGGACGGTCGTTGTACGACGGACGCTCGCTGCGCTGGGCGCGGTCGCCGTAGGAGGGACGCTCGGCGCGGTCGTCGTACGCGGGACGCTCGGAACGAGCCGGACGGTCGTTGTACGCGGGGCGCTCCGTGCGAGCGCTCCGGTCGTTGTACGCGGGACGCTCCGTGCGGGCGTTCCGGTCGTTGTACGACGGACGCTCCGACCGCTGCGGCCGGTCGTTCCCGTAGGACGGGCGGTCGTTGCGCGGCGCGCGGTCGTTGTACGCGGGACGCTCGGAGCGCTCGCCGCCGCGGGCGGGACGCTCGTTGCCGTACGACGGACGCTCGGAGCGCTGTCCGCGCTCGGCGCCGTACGAGGGACGCTCACTGCGCTGGCCGCGGTCGGCGCCGCCGCCGTACGAGGGACGCTCGCCGCGCTGCGGGCGGGCGTCGCCGCGCTCGGGGCGCTGGCCGGCGCGGTTGGGGCGGTCGCCGTACGCGGGACGCTCGCCGCGACCGGCGGGGCGCTCGGCGCGGGGCTCCCAGTTGGGGCGGTCGGCGCCGCGTGCGGGACGGGCGGCGCCGCCGCGCTGGGGGCGGTCGTCCTGGCCGGAGCGCTGGGCGCGCTCGTCGGCGTTCCAGCGCTGCTTCTTGGGCGCGGGATCGGAGTTGTAGCCGCGGTGGTTCGGGCTGCGGGATCCCGCCGGGGCGCGCTTGGCGCCGCGCGGGGAGTCGTTGTTGTAGGGCATGAGGGATTCCTCGTTCTGCTCGGATGCATGACAATGCGCATGTGCGAAGCAGCGCGCTACAGGATCAGGGTGCGCAGAGCTGCTCTCAACCCGGGCAGTCGTCGACCGGGGGCCGTGTCATCGCGTGACGTACCCCTCTGCGGAACGAGAGGGGGAAACCGGCCCACCTGACTGACAAATCCATCCGCCCGGATGGATGGTCCGGTAGCGGTGTCAAGAGCCGACTGGAGAACACTACCGGACGCCGGCCGCTGGCACCAGGGCAGCGCCCCGCCCGGGCGCGCCGTGCGGCGCCCCCGGGCGGGGTCGGGAGCCGGATCAGCTCGCCGTGCCGCCCTCGGTCGTCGCCGCGGATCCACCGACCGGCAGCCCGCGCTCGCCGCGCCTGCGCTCGCCCCGTGCCCGGATCCTGAGCCCCGCCCGCTCCACGAGCGAGTACAGCGACGGAAGCACGACGAGCGTCAGCACGGTCGACGACAGCAGGCCGCCGATCACGACGATCGCGAGCGGCTGCGAGATGAACCCGCCGTGCCCGGTGAGGCCGATCGCGAGCGGCAGCAGCGCGAAGATCGTCGCGAGCGCCGTCATGAGGATGGGCCGCAGCCTCCGCGACGCGCCCTGCAGGATCGCCTCCCGGAGCTCGAGCCCGCGCGTCCGGTACTGGTTCACGAGGTCGATGAGCACGATCGCGTTCGTCACCACGATGCCGACGAGCATCAGCAGGCCGATGATCGACGCGACGCCCAGCGGGATCCCCGTCACCACCTGCAGCAGCACCGCGCCGGTCGCCGCGAACGGCACCGAGACGAGCAGCACGAGCGGCTGGATGAGGCTCCGGAACGTCGCCACCATGATGATGTAGACGATCAGGATCGCCGCCAGCACCGCGAGCCCGAGCTGCCCGAACGCGTTCGACTGCTGCGACGCGACGCCGCCGAGCGACGCCTGCGCGCCGGCCGGCAGCTGCACGTCGGCGACGGCCCGCGACACCTCGGACGAGGCGAAGCCCACGTCGTCGCTGCCCGGCGTCGCGCTCACGGTGGCGCTGCGGAAGCCGCCCGTGGTCGTCACGGTCGCGGGCCCGTCGGTGACCTCGACGGTCGCGAGGTCGCTGAGCGGCACGAGGCCGCGCGCGGTGGGGATCCGGAAGTCGCGCAGCCCCTGCAGGCTCTGCGCGGCGTCCGGGTCCTGGATGTAGATGGACAGCGTCTTCTCGTCGATCACGACCTGCCCGACCGAGGCCGGCAGCCGGCTCGCGGTGACGATGCCGCCCACGGCCTGCTCGCTGAGCCCGGCCGCCGCGGCCTTGGCCCGGTCCACGTTCACGGCGATGAACGGCTGCGTCTCCGAGAGGTTGCTCGTGGCCTGCTCGATGGAGGGCAGGTCCTTCACGGCCGCGAGGATCGCGTCGGCGGACGCCTTGAGGTCGTCCGCGTCGTTCGCGGTGATCTGCACCGCGATGTCGCTCGACGAGAACCCGCCGGAGGCCGCCGCGAGCGACACGTCGCCCACGTCGGTGAGGCCGTCGACCGCGGAGCGCACGCGCTCGCGGATGGCGTCCTGGTCGGCGTCCGAGTCGGTCGTGAGCGCGAACGTGATCCCGCCGCCGCCGCTGAACGCCGCCGTCAGCGACGTGCTGTCCGAGCCGATCGAGGTCTGCACGGTGTCGACGCCCTCGACGCCGATGAGCGCCTGCTCCACCTTCGTGGCGGCGGTGTCCTGCGCCTCGAGGCTCGTGTCGCTCGGCAGCTCCTGCGAGACGGTCAGCGTGTTCTGCCCGCTGTCGCCGAGGAAGTTGGTCTTCATGCTCGGGATGAGCGCGACCGTGCCGCCGAGCACGAGGATCGCGAGCACCAGCGTGACCGCGGAGTGCTTGAGCGTCCAGGCGAGGATCGGCAGGTAGCCGCGCTGGAGGCGCGTGGGCGCGCCCATCCCCTCGCCCTCGTCGTGCGCGGCGTGGGATCCGCGGGCCGGCCGGTCGGCGAGCTCGCGGTCGTCGACGGGTCCGGCGATCGCGGCGTGGGCTCCCGTGCGGGCGGCGCCCTCCACGGCGGAGGTCGATGCGGATGCGGCGGCGGCCGCCTTGCGGCGCGCCCGGCGCGACTCCCCCTCCGGCCGCAGGAACCAGTACGCGAGCACCGGCACGATGGTCAGCGCGACGAACAGCGACGCGGCGAGCGCGATCGTCACCGTGAGTGCGAAGGGCCGGAACAGCTCGCCCGTGATGTCGCCCACGAGCGCGATCGGCAGGAACACCGCGACGGTCGTGGCGGTCGACGCCGTGACCGCGCCCGCGACCTCCTTCACGGCGGCGCGGATCGCCTCGAGCCGGTCGGGCGTGAAGGAGAGGTGCCGCTTGATGTTCTCGATCACCACGATCGAGTCGTCCACCACGCGCCCGACCGCGATCGTGAGCGCGCCGAGCGTGATGATGTTGAGCGTGTAGCCCGAGGCGAGCATGCCGAGGAAGGTGATGAGCACCGACGCCGGGATGGAGATCGCGGTGACGATGGTCGACCGGATCGACAGCAGGAACACGAGGATCACGAGCACGGCGAACACGAGGCCGAGCAGGCCCTCCGTGGTGAGGCTCGAGATCGACTGCTCGATGAAGGGCGCCTGGTCGAACACGACCGTGAACTCCGTGCCGTTCCCCAGGTCCTGTGACAGCTGCGGCAGGAGCTCCGTGACGAGGTGCGACACGTCGACCGTGTTGCCCGCCGGCGTCTTCGTGACGGCGATGGTGAGCGACGGCTGGCCGTCGACGCGCGAGATGCCGGTGGTCGGATCCTGGCCGAGCTCCACCGTGGCGATGTCGCCGATCGTGAGCGCGCGGCCGCCCGTCGCACCCAGCAGCGGCAGCGCGGCGAGGTCCTGGGCGGATCCGAGGCGCGTGCCCGACTGCACGGACAGCGTGGTGCCGTCCTCCGTCACCGAGCCCGCGGGCAGGAGCTTCCCGTTGGCGTCGAGCGCGTCGCGGATGGCCTGGTTCGAGAGGCCCTCGGCCTGCACCTTCGCGGGATCCGGCGTGATGACCACGCGCTGCCCGACCGTGCCGAGGAGGCTCGCGTCGCGCACGCCGTCGAGCTTGCGGATGTCCGACAGGGTCGAGCGCTCGAGCGCGGCCGTGAGGTCCTGCGGGCTGAGGTCGCTCGTCACCGCGATCTGGATGACCGGCAGGTCGTCGATGCTGCCCGCGATGACCACGGGGTCGATCCCGTCGGGCAGCGTGGTGCGGATCCGGTTGATGGCCTGGTCGATCTTCTGCTCGGCCGTCGCCAGGTCGGTGCCGTACGTGAACGACGCCGAGATGACCGAGGAGTCGGTGCGCGAGGTCGCGGTGGAGGACTCGAGGCCCGGCACCGCCTGGATCGCGCGCTCGATGGGCGTCGACACGTCGGTGTCCACGACCGCGGGCGATGCGCCCGGGTACGCCGTGACCACCGCGAGCTGCGGGAACGACACCGACGGGATGAGCTCCTGCTTGAGCGTCGTCAGCGCGATGCCGCCGAAGACCCCGATGACGATCGTGACGAGCGCGATCAGCGCCCGGTTGCGGAGGCTGAAGACGGAGAGGAGATGCAGGGGGTGCTCCTTGTGCGATGCGGGCCGCGGGGGCGGCGGTCGCTCGGACCGCTGATCGCCCGCACCGGGAACCCGCCCCGTCGTGAGGAGTATCGCATCCGCGACCGGGAGATCCCCCGTTCGCGACGGGTTTTCGAACGCGAGGCGCCGCGCTCGGCCGATGCCCGGCCGCACGGAGCATGCTGGGGGGATGGCGCACCGGGCATCGACGACCAGGGACGCGGTCCCCGAGCCCAAGACCTGCGCCTCGTGCGGTCGCACCATCGAGTGGCGCAGGAAGTGGGAGCGCGACTGGGACCAGGTGCGCTTCTGCAGCGACGCGTGCCGGCGCCGCGGGGTGTCCGACGTCGACGCCGCGCTCGAGCGGCGGATCCTCGACCTCCTCGCGCACCGCGCCGGCGGCGCCACCATCTGCCCCTCCGAGGCGGCCCGGGCCGAGTCGCCCGACGACTGGCGCGACCTGATGGAACCCGCCCGCCGCGCCGCCCGGCGGCTCGTGGACGCGGGCGAGGTCGAGATCACCCAGAAGGGCTCGGTCGTCGATCCCTCCACCGCCCGTGGGCCCATCCGCATCCGCCGTCGGCGCTGACCAGGCACACTAGGGGGATGCATCGACCGACCCTCACCGTCCTGGCCGCCGTCGCGAGCGCGGCGCTCCTGTCCGGATGCGGGGCCAGCGCGCAGTTCACGGCGCCCACGACCGAGATCTACGCGACCACGGCGGACGCCCAGACCGCCATCGGCACGGCGCTGCCGACGTGGATCCCGGCCGACGGCACCCTCATCCGCACCAAGTCCGAGGCGAAGGCCGGCAGCATCGTCTCCGTGCAGACCGGGCAGGCCGCGCCCGCACCCGGCGGCTGCACCGACCTGCAGATGTCGACCATCGAGGACACCTGGTGGCCGCCGAAGATCGACCCGGCCACCGTCACCTGCGCCGGCGGCTGGAACGTCTTCGGCGCGAACGGCCACCTGTACGGGTGGAGCACCACGGTCCTCCCCTAGGCCGCCGCACCATGTCCGCCCCGGCCGCACGCCCGTCACGACCCCGTGACCGCCTGCTGCTCACCGGCGCCGTGCTCTGCTTCGTCATCCTCGCGGCGGCGGCTCCGACGGCGCTCGCCGCCCTCTTCGAGAGCGCGGTCCTCGTCGACCGGCTCCCGCAGCCGGACCTCGGCACGCCGACGTCGCCGGAATACGAGGCCCTCGTCCGCCGCGCCGTCCTCGCCGGCGCGGTCGCCGCGCTCGCGCTGACCGGCGGGATCGTCTGCCTCCTCCGCCGCTACGCGGTGCCGGCTGCGCGCCGCTGACGCCCGGCGGCGAGCGCCCGCAGGACCAGGATCACGGCCACCCCGACGGCCGCGCCCACGAGCGTGTCGACCACCCGGTCCGTCACGAGCGGCAGCACGGGCAGCGTCCGGCCGAGGCCGCCCATCACGAGCGCGAGCGGGGTGATGAAGACGAGCGCCAGCCCGTAGTGCCGCCCCACCGCGAGCTCGGCCGCGAACTGGCAGGCCACGGCCACCGCGATCACGGCGGGCGCCGGCAGGTGCAGCGCGAGGATGCCCGAGGCCACCACCGCGCCGGCCAGCGTCCCGAGCACCCGGTGCGCCACGCGCGTGAACGACAGCGGCCCGCGCACCACAGGCAGTACGGCCACCAGGGTCACGACCGCCCAGTAGTGGTGGCCGAGCCCGAGCGCCACGGCGATCCCGCCCGCCACCAGCGCGCCGACGACGTTGGCGGCCACCGCGGTCCACGCGGCGGGGTCGCGGTGCACGGCGGCGTCGCGCACGGGTATCCGCGGCAGCGCGCGGAAGCGGTGGGCGTGCGCCTCGGGCGCCCAGCGGCGGAGCAGCCAACCCGACATGCAGACGCCGGCGGAGAACGCGATCGCGGCCACGGCTGTCACGAGCGCGTCGCGCGCCTGCGCCGGATCCACCGGCACGGCCGCGCACACCACCAGCCCGAAGACGGGGAACAGCGGATGCGGCGGCACCAGGCTCATCGCCGTCGAGACGAGCGACGCCCCGCCGAGCACGACGACGAGGCCCGCCGCCTCGAGCGCGAGGGGCGCGTCGGCGAGCGACAGGACGACGCCCGTGGCGATGGCGACGAGCATCATCGCGGCCCCGGCGCCCACGCTCGCGAGCCGCAACCGGTACCGCTCGTTCCGGCCGTACAACCCGGTGAAGGCGCCGAAGGACGCGTAGAGCGCGAGATCGAGCCGGCCGATCGCGAGGAGCACCAGGAGCGGCACGAGGAGGCCGACGCTCGCGCGCATCGCCGCCTCGAGGTCGAGCGTGCGGGTGGACGACGGCCGTGGGGCGGGCGATGCGGGCACGCGGCCATCCGATCTCCCCGGGAGAGGAAACGGGGCAGTCCACGGTACGCCCCTCGCGCGCGCGTCCCCGACGCGCGCCGCCCGCGCGCCCCGGTCCGGACGCGACGACGCGCCCCCGGTCTCCCGGGGGCGCGTGGTCGATCGGCCCGTCGTGCGGGCGGGGCGGCTAGGAGCGCGCGGCCCGCAGCACCGTGAAGGAGCGGTCGCGCACGAGGATGCTGGTCGCGTCCTCGTCCGTGTTCTGCTCCGAGTCGGACGATATGGCGAGGTGCCACGAGACGCCGAGCCCGGAGGGCAGCTGGAACTCGACCGGGCCCTCGGCCGCGTTGAACGCGACGAAGAACGCGTCGCTGTCACGGCCCTTCATGATCACGCCGATGCTGAACGCGTTCGGGTCCGTCCAGTCCTCCGGGTTCAGGGTCTGCCCGTCGGCGCGGATGAAGCGCACGGCCTCCTCGGCGCCCTCGACGTCGTCGCCGCGGAACCAGATGGGGCGCAGCGCCCGGTTGCCGCGGCGCAGGCGGATGAGCTTCCGCGTGAAGTCCTGCAGCTCGCGGTCCGCGTTCTCCCAGTCGAACCAGGAGATCTCGTTGTCCTGGCAGTAGGCGTTGTTGTTGCCGCCCTGCGTGCGCGCGATCTCGTCGCCGCCGAGCACCATCGGGATGCCCGAGGAGAGCAGCAGCGTGCCGAGCATGTTGCGGCGCTGGCGGTCCCGGATCGCGTTCACCTCGGCATCGTCGGTCGGGCCCTCCACGCCGGCGTTGGAGGAGCGGTTGTCGCTCTCGCCGTCGTTGTTGTCCTCGCCGTTGGCCTCGTTGTGCTTCGCGTCGTACGACGTGAGGTCGGCGAGCGTGAAGCCGTCGTGCGCCGTGATGAAGTTCACGCTGCACAGCGGCGAGCGGCGGCCGGACTCGTACACGTCGGGGCTGCCGGTGATCCGCTGGGCCAGCGCGCCGAGCACGTTCTGCCCGCTGTGCCAGAAGTCGCGCACGTCGTCGCGGAACTTCCCGTTCCACTCCGACCAGTCCGCGGGGAAGCCGCCGACCTGGTAGCCCGCGGTGTCCCACGGCTCCGCGATCATCTTCACGGGCGCGAGCACCGGGTCCTGGTGGATCAGGGTGAGGAACGCGCTGTGCAGCTCCGCGTCGCCGTCCTGGCGCGTGAGCGTCGTGGCGAGATCGAAGCGGAAGCCGTCGACGTGCATCTCCTCGACCCAGTAGCGGAGCGAGTCCATGATCAGCGCGAGCGCCGCCGGGTGCCCGACGTTGAGGCTGTTGCCCGTGCCGGTGGTGTCGAAGTACGACGCCTCGTCGCCCTCCACGAGCCGGTAGTAGGAGGCGTTGTCGATGCCCTTGAGCGACAGCGACGGGCCCATGTGGTTGCCCTCGGCGGTGTGGTTGTAGACCACGTCGAGGATGACCTCGAGGCCCGCGGCGTGCAGGGCCTTGACCATCTCCTTGAACTCGACGACCTGCTGCCCGCCGTCGCCCGCGGAGCTGTAGTCGGAGTAGGGCGCGAGGAAGCCGATGGAGTTGTAGCCCCAGTAGTTGCGGAGTCCCTTCTCCTCCAGGTGCGAGTCCTGCATGAAGTGGTGCACCGGCAGGAGCTCGACGCTCGTGATGCCGAGGTCGGTGAGGTACTCGATGGCCGACGGGTGCGCGAGGCCCGCGTACGTGCCGCGGATCTCCTCGGGCACCGACTCCATCCGCTCGGTGAAGCCCTTGACGTGGACCTCGTAGACGACGGTCTCGTCCGACGCCGTGCGCGGGGCCTCGTCGTCCTCCCAGTCGAAGCGGCGGTCCGCCACGACGGAGCGGGGCATGGAGGCGGCGGAGTCGGCCTCGTTCATGACGGACGGATCGTCGAAGGTGTGCGCGAAGACGTCCTCGCCCCAGGTGGGGTGCCCCTCGATCGCGATGGCGTACGGGTCGAGCAGGAGCTTCGCGGGGTTGTGGCGGAGGCCGCGGGACGGGTCCCACTCGCCGTGCACGCGGAGGCCGTAGCGGGTGCCGATGCCGGCGCCCTCGACGAGGCCGTGGAAGACGTGGCCGGTGCGCTCGGAGAGGCGCGTGCGGGTCTCGGTGCCGGACTCGTCGAACACGCAGACCTCGACGGCCTCCGCGGTCTCGGAGTACACGGCGACGTTGAGGCCGCTGGGCAGTCCGCCGTCGCGGGCCACGACGGTGGCGCCGAGCGGGTACGGACGGCTGATGTAGGAGCGGCTGATGGGAGGCAGGTCGATGGTCACGGCTTCAGTATGCTCGTGCCCGCCCAACCCGTTCGTGCACGAAGGGGATTACCCAGACAGCGGTCCGAGACCGGCGCTCGGCGGCTACGGCGGACCGCTGCCCGGGCATCCACTACCGCCCCTGGAGGGAGGAGAAGGCGCACTGCGCCTCGGCGCCCCACGTGGCGAGGAGCACGCCGCGGCCTGCGGAGGGACGCGCGACGACGGAGCGCTGCTCGCCGGCCGCCGTGATCACCGGGGATCCGGCCGCGCCCTTCCCGAGCGCGCACGGCAGGGACGTCTGGCCGCCCGTGTCGTGCTGGGGACGGCCGGCGCACGCCTCGAGCGCGGCCGTGGCGGATCCGGCGGCCGGGTACCCGAGGATCGCGAGGCGCGGCGCCTCCCCGGTCGCCGGCACGAGGGGCGTCCCGAACACGGGCTCGGCCGCGCCGACCTGGGCCGCGAGCACCTCGCCCGCGGGCCCGCTGACGCGCGCGAAGCCGGCGTCGTCGGAGGCGCGGCCCGTCGTGGTCCACGAGGAGGAGACGGCCGCGACGCGCACCGGCCAGATGCCGTGGGGCGCCGTGGCGCCCTGGGCTCCGGGGATGAAGGTGGCCAGCGTGGTCGCGGCACCGGTGCGCCGGTCGACGAGGCAGTGGGCGGCGGTCGCGATCGCGTCGCCCTCCGGGGTGTCGACCACGCTCGCGGTGCAGGCGTGGTTCCGCCCGCCCGACACGTAGAAGAGGACGCCGACGAACGGCTGGTCGGGGTGCGGGACCGGGGTGGAGGCCGCGGCGTTCCCGTCCTCCGACGTGGACAGGGCGGAGGCCGAGGCCGAGGCGGACCCGGCGGCGGTCGGCGAATCGGCCGCGAGGGCGGCGGCACGGGCGGCGGGCGTCCAGTGCGTGGCGGCAGCGGCCTGATCGACGGATGCGGGGACGACGACGGACCCGTCGGCGACGGGCGCGGCGGACGCCGACGACGGCACGGCGAGACCGGCGGCGGCGAGCCCGCCGGCGAGCGCCAGCGCGGCGAACGCGTGACGGGGTCGGCCGGCGGCCGCCGACGGGGTCGAGACGGGGGTGGATCGCGGACGGATGCGCATGAGTTGTTCCTCCAGGATCGGTCGGCTGGCGACCCTCCGCCGGGGCCCGTCGAGACGGGACATCGGGACGAACGCCGCTCGCGGGAGGTCGCACGGATGCCGGAACGCTACCGCGGGCCGCACCCGCGCCATCGGCCGCCTCCCCAGGGCGGTCGGCTCCTCATACGAGGATCGAGCGGTCCTCCACGTCGCGCCCGAGCCCTGCGACGGGGGCGAGGCCGCGCCACGCCTCGTCGAGGATGTCGAGCGCGCGGTCGGTGGCGGCGGGCGGGGACGTGATGGGGATCCGGAGGAACCGCTCGAACGCGCCGTCGTGCCCGAACCGGCTCCCGCCCGTGATCGACAGGCCGCGCGCCCGGGCGGCGAGCGCCAGCTCCGTGCTCACGGGCGCTCCGATCCCGACCCACACCGCCAATCCGCCGTCGACGTGCGGCACCTCCCAGCCGGGGAAGCGCCGCGCGAGCTCGGCCTCGACGTGGTCCCGCGTCTCGCGGAGGCGCGCGCGGCGCTCGGCGAGGATCCCGTCCATGCCGCCCAGCACCTCCGCCACCACGAGCTGCTCGAGCACGGGCGTGCCGAGGTCGCGGGCCGAGCGCGCGCGGGCCAGCTCCCGGAGGAGCGGCCGGCCGGCGCGGATCCAACCCACGCGGAGCCCACCCCACACCGTCTTGCCCACCGACCCCACGAGCACGACGGCGCCCGGCGACCCGTGGACGGCCAGCGGCGGATGCGCCTCCGCCCGGTCGATGTCGAGCTCGGCCGTGGTCTCGTCCGCCACGACCGTCACGCCGTGCGCCTCGGCGAGCGCCACGACCCGCGCGCGCTGGCCCTCCGGCATCGTGCGGCCCGTCGGGTTGTGGAAGTCGGGCATGAGGTAGGCGAGCGCGGGACGGGTGCGGCGGATCGTCTGCTCGAGCACGTCCTCGTCCCAGCCGTGGGCGCCGACGCCCGCCCCGACGAGGCGCGCGCCCGCGTCGCGCAGGGCCTGGATCGCGTGCGGGTAGCTCGGCTGCTCGACGAGCGCCCGGTCGCCGCGGTGCAGCAGCACGGACGCCAGGAGCCCGATCGCGTGCTGCGCGCCGACGGTGACGAGCACGTCGTCGGCCTCGGTCGGCAGGCCGCGGGCTCGGTAGCGGGCGGCGATCGCCTCGCGCAGCTCGGGCAGCCCATCCACGTCGTAGCCGTGCCCGTCGAGGTGCGCGGGGAGCCGGGCCGCCGCGCGCATGGCGGCCTCGGCGAGACCGGGCGCGGCGGGCACGGCTGCGCGGCTCATGTCGGCGACCTCGCGCCCCTCCCCCCGGGCGTCGGGCGCGCGTCGCGGGATCCGCGTCACGCTGCCGGAGCCGCGCCGGCTCGCCAGGTGGCCGGTCCCGCGGAGCGCCGCGTAGGCCGCCGCGACGGTCGTGCGGCTGAGCCCGAGCGACGCGGCGAGCTCGCGCTCCGCGGGCAGGCGCGCCCCCACGGGCACGCGGCCGTCGAGCACGAGGCGGCGGATCCCGTCGGCGAGCGCCTGGTAGGCCGGGCTGCCGGGCCGGGTCCACTCCCCCAGCAGCGCGGTGAGGGCGGTCGGGCCGAGCACGGCGGAGGGCGCGGATCCAGAGCGGGTCATGAGGCCACAGCCTGGCGATTGGCACCTTGTCCCGCAACCGGCGACGCGATTGGATCTCCCTCATGCTCCGTCGCTCAGTCCAGTTCGCCGTCGGCATCTTCCTCTACGGCTTCGCCATCGGCATGATGCTCCAGGCCGCCGTCGGCGTCTCGCCGTGGGACGTCCTCAGCCAGGGCGTGACGCTGCGCACGGGCCTCCCCTTCGGGCTGGTCACGAACATCATCGGCGCGCTCGTGCTCCTGCTCTGGATCCCCATTCGCCAGCGCCCGGGCTGGGGCACCGTCCTCAACGTCCTCTTCGTCGGCTACAGCGCGCAGTTCGCGCTCGCGGTGGTGCCGGCCGTCGACAGCCTCGGGTTCCGCATCCCCCTCTTCGCCGCGGGACTCGTCCTGCTCGGCATCGCGACCGGCCTCTACATCGGCGCGCACTTCGGGCCGGGCCCGCGCGACGGGCTGATGACGGGGATCCACCGCCGCACGGGCTGGCCGGTGTGGCGCGTGCGCGTCGGCATCGAGCTCGTCGTGCTCCTGATCGGCTGGGCGCTCGGCGGCGACGTGGGCCTCGGCACGCTCGCGTTCGCGCTCCTGATCGGCCCGATCGTCCAGCGCACGCTCCCCCTGTTCGACCTCCCCGTCCCCGTCCGCGAGCGGCGTCGGCGACGCGGCGACGCCGCCCCCGCCGACCCGGCTGGCACCCTCTCGACGGGACCCGTCACGACGGCCGGCTAGTCCGCACGGCGACGCGGATCCAGCGGCCTCACGGCCCGCTCCCCGCTCCGTCGCGTCCCGGGCGCGTCGCCATGTATCGTGGCCGCTCGTGACTCCGGACCCCCAGGCTCCCGAGAGCAGTCCCGCCAAACGGCTGCTCATCGGCGAGAAGCTCGCCAGCGACAAGCTCGAGGGCCAGCTGCTCCCCAAGCACCTGGCGCTCCCCATCTTCGCGAGCGACCCGCTCAGCTCGGTGGCCTACGCGCCGCAGGAGCTGCTCCTCATCCTCACGCTGGGCGGCCTCGCGTTCCTCAGCTTCGCGCCCTGGGTGGCGGCCTGCGTCGTGATCCTGCTGGTCGTCGTGGTGCTCAGCTACCGCCAGCTCATCAAGGCCTACCCGTCCGGCGGCGGCGACTACGAGGTCGCGCACAAGAACCTCGGCGAGAAGGCCGGCCTCGTCGTCGCGTCGGCGCTCCTCGTGGACTACATCCTCACGGTGGCGGTGTCGGTGGCCTCCGGGGTCGACAACATCATCAGCGCGGTCCCCGAGATCGCGCCGTTCCGCGTCGAGATCGCGGTCTTCTTCGTCGCGCTCCTCGCGGCCGTGAACCTCCGCGGCGTGCGCGAGTCGAGCAAGGCCTTCGCCGTGCCGACGTACCTCTTCATCGGCAGCGTCGGCGTCATGATCGTGGTGGGCCTCGTCCGCACCGCGCTCGGCGACCCGCCCGTCGCCGAGTCCGCGGCCTACACGGTCGACACCCCGACCCTGTCGCAGGTCGCGTTCATCCTCCTGCTGCTCCGCGCGTTCTCGAGCGGCTGCTCGGCGCTCACCGGCGTCGAGGCCATCTCCAACGGCGTGCCCGCGTTCCGCACCCCCAAGGTGAAGAACGCGCAGGCCACCCTCGTGATCATGGGCGGCACCGCCATCGTCCTGTTCGTGGGCCTCACCACCCTCGCGCTCATCGCCCGCGTGCACTACGGCGAGCACCCGTGCGACCTCCAGGGCTGGGCCGAGTGCGCCACCGAGCCGCAGAAGAGCCTCATGGCCCAGGTCGCGGCGGCCACGTTCGGCGGCGGCAGCGTGATGTTCTACCTGCTGCAGGCCACGACCGCGGCGGTGCTCCTCCTCGCGGCCAACACCGCGTTCAACGGCTTCCCGCTGCTCGGCTCCGTGCTCGCGAAGGACGCCTACGCGCCCAAGTCGCTCCTCACGCGCGGCGACCGCCTCGTCTACAGCAACGGCATGCTGCTGCTGGCGCTCGGCGCGACGCTCATCCTCGTCGTCTACCAGGCGAACCTCACGCAGCTCATCCAGCTCTACATCATCGGCGTCTTCGTCTCGTTCACCCTCGGGCAGACGGGCATGGTCGTGCACTGGACCCGCATGCTCCGCGAGGGCTGCGCGAACCGCGGCGAGGTGATCCGCGGCCTCGCCATCAACGCGTTCGGCGCGCTGCTCACCGCGCTCGTGCTCATCGTCGTCACGATCACCAAGTTCACGCACGGCGCCTGGCTCGTCTTCGCGATCATGCCGGTGCTGTTCCTCCTCATGCTCGGCGTCAACCGCTACTACCGCGACGTCGAGAAGGAGATCGAGGTCGACCCCGTCACGGTCTTCGGCTCCACGGGCGACCACGCGGTGGTGCTGGTCGGGCGGATGCAGAAGCCGGTGCTCAAGGCCCTCGACTACGCCATCGCCGCGAACCACGACAGCATCGAGGCGGTGCACGTGTCCGTCGACGACGAGGCGACGACGCTCCTCGAGCGGCAGTGGGTCGAGATGGAGATCGAGATGCCGCTGCGCATCGTCGCCTCGCCGTACCGGGACATCAGCTTCCCGCTCATCAAGTACCTGAAGTCGCGTCGCGCGGATCACGGCAGCGAGATCATCACGGTCTACACGCCCGTCTACATCGTCGGCCACTGGTGGGAGACGCTGCTGCACAACCACAAGGCCCGGCGGATCCGCCAGAAGCTGCTCCTCGTGCACGGCGTGACGCTCGCCCTCGTGCCGTGGCTGCTCGACTCGTCCGAGATCATCTACGGCCGCCGCTCTCGGCCCGTCCCCGGACAGGACCGTCGCGGGGAGCCCGTGCGCCCGGTCAGCCGCCGGCCCGGGCCGCCGCCGCCCACGCCCGTGAAGCACACGAGCGGTCGCGAGACGCCGTAGCGCAACGCAGGCGCATGCTCGCGCGTGCAAATCATTAGGGCGCTAGCTTTCTGGGGCAAGCCCCTATGCACTTCCCCCTCTCCCGGAGTTCTGTGGCAGACAGCAGGGCCCGAGCCCTGCGGCAGCTCGAACCCCACGAGAACCGAGAGGGAACCACATGTCGAACGACCTCCGACCGGCGTCGCCCGTGAGCGGTGGATCCGCCGCCGACGACGCGTACCCGGCCGTCGCCCCCGCGTCCACCCTGGGCACGACCGGGACCACCGGCACGACCGCCAGCAGCAGCACCAGCAGCACCGCGGACACCGCGAAGGAGCAGGCCGCGGGCGTGGCCGACGACGCCAAGGCCGGCACGCAGCACGTCGCCGGCGTCACGAAGGACGAGACCCGCAAGGTCGCGTCCGAGGCCAAGGCGCAGGCGCAGGACCTCGTCGCCCAGACGCGCGACCAGCTCCGCGAGCAGACCGGCGTCCAGCAGGAGCGCGCCGCCGGCAGCCTCCGCACGCTCAGCGACGAGCTCCGGGACATGGGCGACCGGTCCGAGAGCACCGGCCTCGCCGGCGAGCTCGTCGCGCAGGCGTCGCAGCGCGCCGGCAGCGCCGCCTCGTACCTCGAGGGCCGCGACCCGGGCACGCTCCTCCAGGACGTCACGGACTTCGCGCGCCGCCGTCCCGGCCTGTTCGTCGGCCTGGCCCTCGTCGCCGGCGTCGCCGCCGGTCGCCTCGCGCGCTCGCTCACGAGCGAGGCGCACGACGCGAAGGAGGCGGAGGAGTCCACGACCACGACGACCGGCACGTCGACCGCGACGACCGCGCGCGCCACCGCGCCCGGAGACGTCGCCCCTGCCGCGCCCGCTGCCGCGGCCTCCGACCTGCCGTCGACGCAGCTCGGCGCGGACGACCCGCTCGGCGTCGGACCGTACGACGACGCCGACGACACCGCGTCCGTCGCCCCCACCCCGCTCTACGACCAGACGCGCCCCGTCGACCCGCTCACGGAGACCTTCGGCGCGGGCGACCGCACCGACGGATCGCGCGCATGACCGACGGACGCACCCCCTCCGAGGAGAAGGCCGCGACCACCAGCCTCGGCGACCTCCTCGGGAACGTGACGAAGGACGTCTCCACGCTGATGCGCCAGGAGATCGCCCTCGCCAAGGCGGAGATCAGCGACTCGGCCAAGAAGGCCGGGAAGGGCGCCGGCCTCCTGGGCGGCGCGGGATACGCGGGCCTCATGGCCGTGTTCTTCCTGTCCGTCGCCCTCATGGTCGGGCTGGGCTACCTGTTCGACGACCAGGCCTGGGGCGCGGTCGTCGTGGCCGTCGTCTGGGCCGTCATCGGCCTCGTGATGTACCTGCAGGGCCGCAAGCAGCTCAGGACCGTGCAGGGCGCGCCCCGCACGGCCGAGAGCGTGAAGAAGATCCCCGAAGCGATGAAGAGGAACGAGGCAGACCGATGAGCGACAACCCGGAGCAGATCCGTGCGGAGATCGAGCGCACGCGGAACGATCTGAGCATCGACGTGGACGCGGTGGCCGACAAGGTCACGCCCGCGAAGGTGGCGCAGCGCCAGACCGACAAGGTGCGCGGCGCCCTGTCCAACGTGAAGGACAGCGTCCTCGGATCCGCGAGCGACGCGCAGTCGCGCGCGGGCGACGCCGCCGGCGGCGCGAAGGCGAAGGCGAAGGGGAACCCCGTCGGCCTCGGCCTCGTCGCGTTCGGCGCGGGCCTCCTCATCGCCTCGCTGATCCCCGCGAGCGACAAGGAGAAGGAGCTGGCCTCGACCGTCAAGGACAAGGCCCAGCCCCTGGTGGAGAAGGCGACCGACGCCGCCAAGGACGTGGCGGGTGAGCTGAAGGAGCCCGCGCAGCAGGCCGCGCAGCAGGTCGCGGGCACGGCGCGCGACTCGGCTGAGACGGTCAGGTCGGAGGCGCAGTCGGCCGCGCAGGACGTCGAGGACAGCGCGCGGGACGCGAAGCGCACCGTGCAGGACGACGCCCGCGGCTGATCCCCGCACGCGCTCCGGAGGGGGGTCGGGTCGCGCGACCCGGCTCCCCTCGCGCGTGCTCCCGGGCAGGTCGCGGGCCACGCCGGACGGACGGGTGTCCTCGAAAAGGGGGACACGGATGTAGGGTCGTTGGTGCACGAACTCTTACCCCGGGAGGTCGTGCGGGCCCGACCGGACGACGGACGCATCGACGCCGATGCGCACCGAGCCGGCCGGTCGACGTCCGGGCCGACCCGTGAGGTCCGGATCGAGGCGGGGGCACGCGCCGCGAGTTCCCGCAGACGGCGCGGGCCCCCGCGACTCCCCCGACGCCCGGCGCGGCGACGCGCGCCGCCCCTCAGCCCAGCGCGGCGACGACCTGCCGCGCGATGCGCCGGCCCGCGCGGTTCGCGCCGATCGTCGACGCCTGCGGGCCGTAGCCGGCGAGGAACAGCCGGGGATCCCGCTCGGAGACACCGGACTCGACGCGCACGCCGCCCTCCTTCTCCCGCAGCCCGAGCGGTGCCAGATGGCGGATCTCGGGACGGAAGCCCGTGGCCCAGATCACGGCGTCGACCTCCTCACGCGCGCCGTCGGCCCAGACGACGCCGCGCTCCTCGAACCGGTCGATCGGCCCGCGGCTCGCGAGCAGGCCCCGGCGGATCCCCGCGGCGATGCGCCGGGTGCGCGGCACGCCGGTGCCGCTGACGATGCTCGGCAGCGCCTCCCCCGCCCGTGCCGCCCGGTCCTGCAGCTCGACGGCGCGGACGGCCGCCTCCACGTCGAGCTCGCCCGCCTCGAGGAAGTCGACGGGGCGCCTCGTCGACCACATCGTGCGCGCCGCGACGCCCTCCAGCTCCAGCAGGAACCCGATGGCCGACGTGCCGCCGCCCACGACGAGCACGCGCAGCCCGCGGAGATCGGCCGCCGAGCGGTAGCCGGACGTGTGCAGCTGGCGACCGCGGAACGACGCGAGCCCGGGATAGGACGGCACGAACGGCGCGCCCCAGGTGCCGGTGGCGTTGACGACCAGCCGGCTCACGCGATCGCCGTCGGAGGCGCGGACGAGGAGCGGCCGCACGCCGTCCGACGGATGCGCGGCGCGACGCCGTGAGGCCGTGGGCGGCGGCACGTCGGCGTCGAGCACGGCCCGGACCTCGACCGGCCGCGCGACGCGCAGGTCGAACGCCTCCTCGTACCGCGCGTAGTGCTCGCGGACGACCTCGCGCGCCGGGCGCATCCGGTCGGCCGTCGCGAACGACAGGCCCAGCTGCGACATGCCAGGGAGGTCGGCGACGCGATGCGCGGACCCCAGCCGGAGCGCCGCCCAGCGGTGCTGCCACGCTCCGCCGGTGGACGGCCCGCGGTCGAGCACGACGGCGTCGGTGCCCATGCGGAGCCCGAGCCGCTGCAGGTGGTACGCCACGGAGAGGCCGGCCTGCCCGGCACCTATGACCACGACCTGGGATTCGGCGGGTGCGCGGCTCATGGGACTGCCAGGCTAGCGCCCGCTCCCGCGCGGATCCCGTGCGGAGGGCGGAGCCGTACGATGCGGCCAGGAGCGTCCGGCGGGAGGACACGCCCGGGACGCCGGAGGCCACATGTTAGGGTAGCCCCTAGGTTTTCTCCAATCCCTGTCCGCTGTTTCCAGCGTTGTCGCCGCCCGTCGGGGCCTGAGTCGTGAGGGGGTCTCGCATGGGGCGCGGCCGTCAAAAAGCTAAGCACACCAAGATCGCGCGAGAGCTGAAGTCGTTCAGTCCCAATGTGGACTACACGCAGCTGGAGCGTGAGCTGACCACCCACGGGGCGGTCGACGAGCAGTACGCGGCCGAGGCCGCCAAGTGGGACGAGTACGCCGACGAGCCGGACGCCTACGTCCCGGGCGACGAGCAGAAGCGCGCCTGATCCCATCCCCGGCGAGAGCCGGGTGAGCTGCGGACCCGTCTCCTCGCGAGGCGGGTCCGTTCACGTGCGCCCGGTGCCGTCGCGCCCGGTGCCCGCACACGCGGGGCGCGGGCTGTCGACGTCCCGGGCGCCTCGAAGGCGGGCGGATCAGTCGCGGTAGCGGCCGGTGAGGCGCACGGCCCCGCCGTCCACGCCCTTCGCGCCCTGCTCGAACCCGGTGCCCGCGGGCGCCTCGCCCATCGCCACGCGCCCGGCCTCCCACGTCGGGATGCCCGCGGCGGTGAGCGCCTGCGCGATGCCCTCGGCGGCGGCCGGGTCGACGACGACGAACATCCCCACGCCGAGGTTCCACGTGCCCTCGGCGCTCTCGAGCGTCGAGCCGGCGATGCCCGACAGCGCGCGGAACACGGCAGGCGGCGACCAGGTGGAGCGCTCGACCTCGCTGAAGGACCCGCGCGGCAGCACGCGCGCGAGGTTCGCGGCGATGCCCCCGCCCGTGACGTGGCTGATGGAGTGCACGGCCGGGCCGAGCTCCGGCTGCGCGAGCACGTCGAGCAGCGGCGTCGTGTAGAGGCGCGTCGGCTCGAGGAGCACCTCGCCCACCACGCCGCCGAGCTCGGCGGACGTGTCGCCGAACCCGATGCCCGCGACGCGGAGGATGTGGCGCACGAGCGAGAAGCCGTTGCTGTGCAGGCCGCTCGATGCGAGGGCCAGCACGACGTCGCCGTCGCGCACGCGCTCCGCGCCGAGCACGGCATCCGCCTCGACCGCGCCGACCGCGGCACCGGCGACGTCGTAGTCGTCCGGGCCGAGGAGGCCCGGGTGCTCCGCCGTCTCGCCGCCGACGAGCGCGGTCCCGGTGTCGGAGCACGCGCGGGCGATGCCGGCGACGATGTCGGCGATGCGCGCCGGCACGACCCTGCCGCACGCGATGTAGTCCGTCATGAAGAGGGGGCGCGCGCCGACCACGACGATGTCGTCGACGACCATGCCCACGAGGTCCTGGCCGATGGTGTCGTGCTTGTCGATCGCCTGCGCGATGGCGACCTTGGTGCCGACGCCGTCCGTGGACGTCGCGAGGAGCGGGTGGCGGAAGCGCGTGAGGGCGCTCGCGTCGAACAGCCCCGCGAACCCGCCGAAGCCGCCGACCACCTCGGGGCCGTGCGTGCGGGAGACGGCCTCCTTCATCAGCTGGACCGCGAGATCGCCGGCCTCCGTGTCGACGCCGGCCTCTGCATAGGAGCTCTTGGTGGTCACGAGACACAGAGTAGCGGCCGGGCGCGTCGCTCCCGTGTGGGAGACTGGCCGCTCCCCCACCTCTTCTACTCTTCAGGAGTCAGCCGAAGCATGTGCGGCATCGTCGGCGTCGTATCGTCCGAACCCGTCAACCAACTCGTCTACGACAGCCTCCTGCTCCTGCAGCACCGCGGTCAGGACTCCACCGGCATCGCCACCGCGGAGGGCAACACCTTCCACGTGAAGAAGCTGAGCGGCCAGGTCCGCGAGGCCTTCCGCACCCGCGACATGCGCTCGCTGCTCGGCACGATGGGCCTCGGCCACGTGCGCTACGCCACCCGCGGCAGCGCCGCCGACGAGGACGAGGCGCAGCCCTTCTACGTGAACGCGCCCTACGGCATCGTGCTGGTGCACAACGGCAACCTCACGAACACGCGGGAGCTCGCGCAGGAGCTCTTCCACGTGGACCGCCGCCACACCAACACGAGCTCCGACACCGAGCTTCTCGTCAACGTGCTCGCGCACGAGCTGCAGTCGCAGGTGTCCGGCATGGCGCTGGATCCCGACCAGGTGTTCACCGCCGTCGAGCGCGTCCATGAGCGGGTCGAGGGCTCGTACGCGTCCATCGCGATGATCGCGGGGCACGGCATGCTCGCGTTCCGCGACCCGTTCGGGATCCGCCCGCTCACCCTCGGCCGCCGCGAGCTCGAGGGCGGCCGCATGGAGTGGGTCGTGGCGAGCGAGTCGCTCGTCATGGAGTCCCTGGGCTACGAGATCGTGCGCGACGTCGCGCCCGGCGAGGCCGTGTTCATCACGATGGACGGCGAGATGCACGCGCGCCAGTGCCACCCGACGCCGCGCCTCATCCCCTGCGCCTTCGAGTTCGTGTACCTCGCCCGGCCCGACTCGGTCATGTCCGGCATCGGCGTCTACGACGCGCGCCTGCGCATGGGCAACCGGCTCGCCGCCACCATCGCGGAGCACAGCCCGGCGGGCGACATCGACGTGGTCATGCCGATCCCGGACTCGTCCAGGCCGTCCGCCATGCAGGTCGCGCAGACGCTCGGGATCGAGTACCGCGAGGGCTTCTACAAGAACCGCTACGTGGGCCGGACCTTCATCATGCCGGGCCAGGCGCAGCGCAAGAAGTCGGTGCGGCAGAAGCTCAACGCCATGAGCTCGGAGTTCAAGGGGAAGAACATCCTCATCGTCGACGACTCCATCGTGCGCGGCACGACCAGCCGCGAGATCGTGGACATGGCGCGGCAGGCGGGCGCGAACAAGGTCACCTTCACCTCGGCGGCGCCGCCGGTGCGCTACCCGCACGTGTACGGCATCAACATGCCGTCCAGGCAGGAGCTCATCGCGCACGGGCGGAAGATCCCCGAGATCGCGCAGGAGCTCGGCGCCGACCACCTCATCTACCAGGAGGTCGCGGACATGCGGGACGCCATCCTGGAGGGGTCGACGGGCGTCGAGGACCTCGAGATGAGCTGCTTCACGGGCGAGTACATCACCGGCAACGTGACGCCGGAGTACCTGTCCTGGCTGGAGCGCACGCAGCTCAGCTGATCGGCGCGCGTGGAGGGCGGGCCGCGCGGATCCGCGACGCGGGTCAGGCGCCCGGCTCGCCCCGCTCCCGCTCGGCCGTGAGGACCCGGGAGCGGCGCGACGCCGCGCGGTCGAGCAGCAGCGCGAGGAGCGCCGCCAGCCCGCCGAAGAGCACGACCGCGAACAGCGCCAGGAACGCGAGCACCTGCGCCTCGGAGAACTCGGCGTTGGCGGGGAACGTGAGCGTGAGGATCATGGCCACGACGATGCCGAGCACGGCGCCGACGCCCATGAAGCGGAAGTAGCGGGGCGAGCGCCGGACGAGGACCTCGGTGCGGCGCTGGTCGTCGGGCTGGGGTCGGGCGTCGGTCATGGGTCCATCATCCCCCGCGCCCCGGACACCCGGCGACCCGGGTGGCCCGTCAGGGCGGACCGGGCGCCCCGCGGACGGCGCCGCATCCGCTCAGCGGTCGGCGGGCAGCTGCCACGGCACCGGCAGGAGGCCGCGGAGATCCGCCCGGAGGCCCGACGCGCGCACGGCTCCCGCCTCCACGCCCGCGTCCCAGGCGAGGCCGCCGGTGGCGAGCGCGATCCAGGTGGCGGGATCGGTCTCGATGACGTTGGGCGGCGTCCCGCGCGTGTGGCCCGGCCCCTCGATGCACTGCACGGCGCCGAACGGCGGCACGCGGACCTCGACGGTGCCGCCGGGCGCGAGGTCGGCCAGCGACTGGAGCAGGAAGCGCACGGCGGTGGCGCGCGTCTCGCGGTCGGCGTCCGCCCCCGCGGCGAGCGCGGCCCGCACCGCGGGCTGTCCGACGGTGGGGTGGATGCGCGCCTTGGCCATCGCCCCAGGATGCCAGAGCCGGCGGGCTCACCGACCCCGCGCGCCCCTCCAAGTGGGGCGCCGGGAGGAGTCCGCATTTAGGGGGACATCCATTACCGTGTATGGAAGTGCCCGGCGGTGACATCACCCGCGGGGCACCGCACGGCGTCCCCCGCCGCCGCCTTCCCGGGCGTCGACGGATCGGACGATGCGCCTCCCGACGGACCCGAACGACGTCGGGAGGGGCAGGGAGCCGACCCGGACCGTACCCGCGGCGGGTCGGCCTCCCGCCGTCCGCGCCCCGTGCACCCGGGGCGCGGATGCGCGTCTCCGCAGGGCGCTGCGCGAGCCCCGTCGGCCGGGCACCGCGTCGATAGGGTGGGGGCGTGAAGATCCTGGTACTCGGTTCCGGTGCGCGCGAGCACGCCATCGTCACGGCCCTGCTCCGGGAGGACGCGGAGCACGAGGTCATCGCCGCCCCCGGCAACGCGGGGATCGCGCGTGCCGTGCCCGTCGTGAAGATGGACATCGACGACCCCGTCGTCGTCGCCGAGCACGCGCTCGCCGAGGGCTTCGAGCTCGTCGTCGTGGGGCCCGAGGCCCCGCTCGTGGCCGGGGTCGCGGACGCGCTCCGCACCCGCGGCGTCCCCGTCTTCGGGCCGGGCCGCGCCGCCGCCGCGCTCGAGGGGTCCAAGACCTTCGCCAAGCGCATCATGGAGGAGGCGGGCGTGCCCACCGGCCGCGCCGCCCAGGCCGGCACCGTCGACGAGGTCGAGGCCGCGCTGGACGAGTACGGCGCTCCCTACGTCATCAAGGCCGACGGGCTCGCCGCGGGAAAGGGCGTGCTCGTCACGGCCGACCGCTCGCTCGCCCTCGAGCACGCCCGCCACTACCTCGGGCAGGGCACGGTGCTCGTCGAGGAGTTCCTCGCCGGCCAGGAGGTGTCGCTCTTCCTCCTCTCCGACGGGCACGACGTGCTGCCCCTCTCCCCCGCGCAGGACTACAAGCGCCTCGGCGACGGCGGCGCCGGGCCCAACACGGGCGGCATGGGCGCGTACTCGCCGCTGCCGTGGCTGCCGGAGGGCTTCGTCGACGAGGTCATCGACACCATCGCGCTCCCCACCGTGCGGAAGCTCGCCGCCGAGCAGACGCCGTTCATCGGCCTGCTCTACTGCGGCCTCATCCTCACGTCGGACGGCATCCGGGTCATCGAGTTCAACGCGCGGTTCGGGGATCCGGAGACGCAGGTCGTGCTGCCGCGCCTCGTCACCCCGCTCTCGCGGCTGCTGCTGGCCGCCGCGTCCGGCGAGCTCGGCGGCGTGCCGCGGCCGGAGTTCTCCGACGACGTGGCCGTCACGGTCGTGCTCGCGAGCGAGGGCTACCCCGAGTCGCCGCGCACCGGCCGTGTCATCACGGGCCTCGACGAGGCGGGCCGGGTCGAGGGCGTGAGCATCGCGCACGCCGCCACCGCCGAGTCCGACGCCGGGCTGGTCGCCACCGGCGGGCGCGTGCTCAGCGTGGTCGCGACGGGCGCGGGCTTCGACGAGGCGCGGTCGCGGGTGTACGAGGCGGTGGGGCGGATATCGCTCGACGGCGCCCAGCACCGCACCGACATCGCGGCGCAGGTCATCCGATGAGCGGCGCGGTCCCCACGGGCGCCGTGGCGGCCGGGCACGCCTCCGAGTGGGAGCTGCCGGGCTGGGAGCACGCCTACTCGGGCAAGGTGCGCGAGCTCTTCAGCCCCGCCATGGACGACACGGAGGACCGGGCGCTCGAGGGCGAGCCGCACGTGCTCGTCGTCGCGACCGACCGCGTGAGCGCCTACGACTTCGCGCTCGAGCCGGGCATCCCCGGCAAGGGCGAGCTCCTCACGCAGCTGAGCCTGTGGTGGTTCGACCGCCTCGACGTGCCGAACCACCTCGTGGACGGCGACACCCTCGCGCGCATCGGCGTGCCCGAGCCCGTCCGCGGCCGGGCGATGCTCTGCCGCGTGCTCGAGATGCTGCCCATCGAGTGCGTCGTGCGCGGCTACCTCGCCGGATCCGGCTGGGAGGAGTACCGCGAGCACGGCACCGTGTGCGGCATCCCGCTGCCCGCCGGCCTCCAGCAGGGCGACCGGCTGCCCGAGCCCATCTACACGCCGGCCTGGAAGGCGCCGCAGGGCGAGCACGACGAGAACATCACGTTCGCCCGCACGGAGGAGCTCGTGGGGCACGAGGAGGCGGCGCGGCTGCGCGACCTCTCGCTCGACGTGTACCGCCGCGCGTCGGCCATCGCGGAGGAGCGCGGCGTGATCCTCGCGGACACCAAGTTCGAGTTCGGCATCGACCCGCGCACGGGCATCACGACGCTGGCGGACGAGGTGCTCACGAGCGACTCGTCCCGCTACTGGGATGCCGAGGCGTACGCGACCGGCAACCGCACCGACAGCTTCGACAAGCAGATCGTGCGCGACTGGCTCGCCGCGAACTGGGACCGGACGGGCACGCCCCCCGTGCTGCCGGACGAGATCGTGGAGCGGACGGCGGCGCGGTACCGCGAGCTGATCGCGCGGCTGACCGGGCACTAGGCCGGTCGTGCCCGCCGCGGGTCGGCCCGTCCGCCGGGTGGACGCGCGCGGCTGGGGCTGGGGCTAGAGGTTCTCGTAGTTCCGGACGACGCGGTCGATGGCGACCTCGGCGACGTCGCGGGCCTCCTCGTCGGCGAGGGCGTCGAGAGCGCCCTCGATGTCCTCGCCGCCCATGCGGAGGACGGCCAGGCGCTCGAACTCCTCGACCGCCTCGGGGGTGGGCTGCGCGTCAGGTGCGGACGCGGTCGGGTCGATCGACTCGGACGGCTCGGTGGCGTGCTCGGTCATGGTGGTCCCCTCCAGTCGTGCGTGGGCGGGCGGATCGCGCCCCTTCCCTGCCGCCAGGGTCCCACATCCCCGCGGACGTCCGCCACGATCGCGCCCGCGGCACACCCGGGACGGAGCACCGCGTCACCACGGACGCGACGCTTGTAGGTTCGAAGGGAGACGCCGGTCGACGACCGGTCGACCGACCGACGAAGTGGATCCACCCCCTGTGACCTCCGGTTCCCCGCGCGACCGCATCCTCCCCGCACTCCCCAGCATCCGGGTCCGGCTCGCGTCGACGGCGGTGCCGCTCGCGGAGGACGCGCCGGGCCCGGCGACGCGGCGGGTCGTCGCAGCGCTCGCCGCGACGGACGGCCCGGCGCACGCGTGGCCGACGGAGCGCGCGCTCGAGCTCACCGCGGCGCTGGGCGCCGACGGCGCGCTGCCCGGCAGCGGGCGCACGCGCGATCTGTGGGAAGCGCTCGCCACGCTCGCGGCCGCGGACCTCGGGATCGCCCGGGCGGTGGAGCCGCACCTCGACGCGCTCGCGATCCTCGACCAGGAGTGGGAGGCCGGTGGCGTGCGCGCCGCCGCGGATCCACTCGCGGGCACGTGGGGGGTCTTCGCGGCCGAGGGAGGCGGGGATCCGCTGCGGGCCGTGCCGGCGGAGGACGCCGGCGACGGGCCGGCCGACGGCCCTGCCCCCGCCCCCGGCGGCGCCGTGCTGACCGGGACGAAGCCGTGGTGCTCGCTCGCGGGATCGCTGTCGCACGCGCTGATCATCGCGACGGCCGCCGACGGGACGCGCGCGCTCTACGCGGTGCGCCTCGACCACCCCGGCGTGGAGGTCGTGCCCGGCGCCTGGGCGGCGCGCGGGCTCGTCGAGGTGCCGAGCGGTCCGCTGCGGATGACCGGCGTGCCCGCGCGCCGCGTCGGCGCCCCCGGCTGGTACCTCGAGCGCGCCGGGTTCCACTGGGGCGCGATCGGCGTCGCCGCCTGCTGGCACGGCGGCGCGGTCGGGCTGGCCCGCACGCTGCTGGCGGCAGCCGAGCGGCCGGGCGCCGACCGCCTGACGCTGATGCACCTGGGCGCGGTGGACGCGGCCCTCGCCGCGTCGCGGAGCGCCCTCGACGAGGCCGCGCGGCTGGTGGACCGGGGCCTCGCGGAGGGCGAGGAGGGACGGCTGCTCGCCAAGCGGGTCCGCGGCATCGCCGCCCGCGCCGCCGAGGAGACGCTGATGCACGTCGCGCACGCGCTCGGACCGGCGCCGCTCGCGCAGGATCCTGTGCACGCCAAGCGCGTCGCCGACCTCGAGCTGTACGTGCGGCAGCACCACGCCGAGCGCGACGACGCGTCGCTCGGCGGCGCGCTGGTCGAGGCGGCGACGCGGGAGGTCGCGCGGGAGGCCGCGCGGGAGCCCGTCGAGCGCCCGGGTGACGCCGCGCCCGCGACCGGCGTCGCGTTCGACGCGCGCGAGCCGGGCGTCGACGCGGACGTGTGGCCCGCGGATCCGCGCTGGGACGCCATCCCCGAGCTGCGCCTCGACGACGTGCCGGCCCTGCTCGTGGTGTCCGCGCACGCGGACGACGAGTCCGTCGGCGCGGGCGGACTGCTCGCCGCGGCCGCCGCCCGCGGCGTGCCGGTGACCCTCGCGATCGTGACCGACGGCGCGGCATCGCACCCCGGATCCCCCACCGTCACGCCCGCCGAGCTCGCCGCGATCCGCCGCGACGAGGCCCGCGCGGCGCTCGACGCGGTCGCCCCCGGCGCGCGCCTGGTGCTGCTCGGCCATCCCGACGGCGGTGTGCGCGAGGCACGCGACGCCGTGCGCGCGGACCTCGCCGCGCTCGTCGCCGAGGCGGCGGCGGGCACCTGGGTCGCGGCACCCTGGCGCGGCGACGGACACCGCGACCACCGCGTCACGGGCGAGGTCGTCGCCGAGCTGGTGGCCGCGCAGGCGGCGGAGCGCGGCCTCCGCCTCGTCGAGTACCCCGTCTGGATGTGGCACTGGGCGACGCCCGACGACGCGCGCGTGCCGTGGGCCGACCTGCGGGCGCTCCCGCTGGATCCGGCCGCGCGGCAGGCGAAGCGCGCCGCGATGGACGCGCACGCGAGCCAGGTGCGGCCGCTCTCCGACGCCCCTGAGGACCGCGCCGTGCTGCTGCCCGCGTTCCTGCGGCACGCCGAGCGCGACCGGGAGGTCCTCATCGTCGCGGACCGCTCCGCCGAGCCGACGCCCGCCGGATCGCCGTCCGCGGCCGAGCGCTTCGACGCCGCGTACGCGCGCGACGAGGATCCGTGGCGCGTCACCACCCGCTGGTACGAGCGTCGCAAGCGCCTGGCGACCCTCGCGGCGCTGCCCGACGAGCGCTACGGGCGCGCGCTCGAGATCGGCTGCTCCATCGGCGTGACGAGCGCGGGCCTGGCCGAGCGCGTCGACGAGCTCCTCGCCGTGGACGTGGCCCCGACCGCCGTCGAGCGCGCCCGTGCCCGGCTCGCCGACGCCCCGCACGTGCGGGTGGAGGTGCGCGACGTGGGCGCCGACTGGCCCGCGGGCGCCTTCGACCTCGTCGTGATGAGCGAGGTCGGCTACTACCTCGACGACGACGCGCTCGACCGCGTGCTCGCGGCGCTGCCCGATGCGCTCGGCCCCTCCGGCACCCTGGTCGCCTGCCACTGGCGGCACCCCGAGGGCGACTTCCGCCGCTCGGGCGACGAGGTGCACGCGCGGCTGGCCGGCGTGCCCGGGCTGACGCGCATCCTCCGGCACGAGGAGGACGACTTCCTGCTCGAGGTGCTGTCGGCGGATCCGCGCTCGGTCGCCGCCCGGACGGGGCTCCGGTGACGGGGGCGTCGGCCGCGTCCGACCGCGCGGAGGAGCCGGAGCGGGGGCGGCGGCGGATCCGCGCGGTCGCGGTCGTCATCCCCGCGCGCGACGAGGAGGCGCTCGTCGGGCGCTGCCTCGCGTCCGTCGAGGTCGCCGCGGAGCGCGCCCGGGCCGCGGGCGTCGACGTGCGCGTGATCCTCGTCGCCGACGACTGCCGCGACCGCACCGCGGAGATCGCCCGGGCGGCCGGCGTCGAGGTCATCGAGAGCTCGGCCGGCCGGGTCGGCGCCGCGCGGGCGCGGGGAGTCGACGCCGCGCGCGCCGGCTGGGACGGTGCGGACGCCGAGCTGTGGCTCGCGTGCACCGACGCCGACTCGGAGGTGCCGGCCGCGTGGATCACCAGCCAGCTGCAGCTCGCGGACGCCGTGACCGACGTGGTCGTGGGCACCGTCCGGCCGGAGCTCGAGGCGCTCAGCCCGGCGCAGATCGCGGCCTGGCGGGCGACGCGCGTGCCCGGCGAGGCGAACGGGCACGTCCACGGCGCGAACCTCGGCGTGCGCGCGGACGCGTACGCGGCGGCCGGCGGCTTCCCCGCGGTCGTCGAGCACGAGGACGTGGACCTGGTCGCCCGGCTCCGCTCCCACGGCGCGCGGATCACGGCGTCGGCCGCGGGCGAGGTGCTCACCTCGAGCCGGCGCGACGGCCGGACACCCGGCGGCTACGCGGGGTACCTGCACGTGTCGCTGCTGGCGCGAGCGGCCGAGCGGGCTGCGGAACGCGCTGCGGCGACGCGGACGACGGAGCGCGCGGGCTGCGACAGCCCCTGCGTCTCCGCTGGCTGACCCGACGACCGCCCCTCAGCTCCCGGTCGCGCCGTCGCCGGCCAGTGCGCGCGTCCCCGCCGCCGTGCCCTCCGTGACCGCGCGCACGACCGCCGCCGCCGTGCGGAGCTGGTCGGCGGTGAACCCGTCGAGCGCCCGGTCGACCTCGACCTGCGCGCCCTGCAGCATGGCCATCACGCGCGCCTTGGACCCCGCGGTCGGCCGCAGCGTCACGATCCGCCGATCGTCGCTCTCCCGGCTCCGCACGATGTGCCCGCCGCCCTCGAGCCGGTTGACGAGCGCGGTCGTGGCCCCCGAGGTCAGATGGAGCCGTTCCGACAGGCGGGCCGGGGACAGCGCCCGGCCCGCGGTCTCCGCCCAGATCACCTCGGCGAGCGCCGTCGTGTCCGTCGTCGGCAGACCGACGGCCGCGGCCAGCTGCCGCACCGACTCGTCGAACGCGGTCGTGTGGTCCCGGAGCCGCTCGAGCACCTCGGAGCGGTCCCCCGGTACCGCGATGGTGTGGGACATGTCGTGTTCCTCCGAGTCGACGCGAATGCTTCACCGTGAAGCATCTACGACATAGAGTCTACTCGCGCCCGGGATCCCGGGTCCGCTCGACGACCGAGGAGATCACCGCATGGCCGACACCACCCACCACCGCCCGAGGGTCCTCGTGACGGGAGCCAGCATCGCCGGTCCGGCGCTCGCCTGGGGACTGCACCGCGAGGGCTTCGACGTGACCCTGCTCGAGCGCTCGGCCGAGCCGCGCCAGGCGGGGCAGAACATCGACGTGCGCGGGCTCGGCCGCGACGTGCTCCGGCGCATGGGCGTCGAGGACATCGTCATGGCGAACCTCACCGGCGAGGACGGGACGCGCTTCGTCGACGAGGAGGGGCGCGTCCTCGCCACGTTCCCCCGCACCGCCGGGAAGGACGGGCCGACGGCGGAGGTGGAGATCCTGCGCGGCCGGTTCGCGGGGATCCTCGTCGACCTCGTGCGGGACGACGTCGAGCTCCGCTACGGCGACTTCGTGACGGGGGTGCGCCAGGACGCGACCGGGGTCGACGTCGAGCTCGCGAGCGGATCCCGCGAGCGCTACGACCTCCTGCTCGTGGCCGAGGGCCGCAGCTCCCGCACGCGCCGGCTGGCCTTCGCCGAGGAGACCACGCTCCGCGACCACGGCGTGAGCATCGCCTACGGGACTATCGACCGGATCCCCGGCGACACCGGCTACTGGGACTTCCTCACGGGGCGCGGCGCGCGGAACGCCACCATCCGGCCCGACGACGTGGGCACGATCCGCGCGAGCCTGTCGTTCGAGTCGGAGCCCTCCGGGTTCGAGCAGCTGCCATTCGACGCGCAGATGACCGTGCTCCGCGCGCGCTTCCGCGGCGCGGGCTGGCAGGTCGAGCGGATCCTCGACGGGTTCCAAGCGCGCCCGGACGAGTTCTACACGCAGCGCATGGAGCAGGTGATCGTCTCGACGTGGTCGAAGGGACGCATCGCGCTCCTCGGCGACGCGGCCTGGGGATCCGGCCCCACGGGCATGGGCACGACCCTCTCGCTGGTCGCCGCCCACGTGCTCGCGGGCGAGCTGGGACGCGCGCTCGCGGACACGGGCGACACCTTCCCGGCCGCGTTCGCGCGATACGAGGCGCAGCTGCGGCGCTACGCCGACAGCGCGCAGGGGCTGCCGCCGGGCGGGGCGCGCCTCACGCACCCGTCGTCCGCGCTCGGGCAGAAGGCGCTGCGCGGCGCCGTGCGGGTGGCCGCGTCGCGGCCCGTGCGCGGGTTCGGCGACCGCTTCCCGCTGACGAGCGCCCGGCACGCGCCGACGCTCGCGGAGTACCCGGCGCTGCGCGGCTGAGGGGCGGAGCCGGGCCCCGCCTCCCGGCCGCTCGGCGGATCGCCACGGCGGGTCCGTGGCGGCGCGCGTGCCCGCGCGATCCCGCATCGCGACGCCCCGTACGCTCGCGACATGGACGCGTTCGAGCTCGCCCGGCAGGTGACCGCCCTGCGCGCCGCGGCCGACCGCCCGATCGTCGTCGGGGTGTCCGGCTACGGCGGATCCGGCAAGTCGACGCTCGCCCGGCAGCTCACGGCCGCCCTCCCCGGCGCGGTGCGCCTGCGGGGCGACGACTTCCTCGACCCGACGCGGTCGCACCGCCGGTCGTCGGATTGGGACGGCGTCGAGCGGACGCGGCTGGTGGAGGAGGTGCTGGGTCCGCTCCGCTCCGGCCGACCCGGGTCCTTCCGGCGCTACGACTGGGGCCGGCGCGCGCTCGGCGCTCCCGAGCCGCTGCCCGGGACGGACCTGCTGGTGGTCGACGTGATCGGGTTGCTGCACCCGGAGGCCCGTGCCGGGATCGACCTCGCCGTCTGGTGCGACGTCGACCTCGCGACGGCGTCCGCCCGCGGCATGGCCCGCGACGCCCGGCTCGGCCGCGACCACGTCGCCCTCTGGCATGAGGTCTGGATCCCGAACGAACGCGACTTCGACACCCGCTTCGCTCCGCGCGCGACGGCCGACGTGCTGATAGATGCCGGGCCGGTCACCTCGGAGCCGACGACCTGACGGCCTGACGGCCTGACGCGTCAGCGCGTCTCGTCGGCCTCCGCGCGAGCGGACCGCAGCGCCGCCCAGCGCCGGTGCGCGAGGACGTGGAGCACCAGGGAGACCGCGGCCACCAGGGCGAGCGCGCCCGCGAGCGTCCACATGCCGGTGTCCCCGCCGATCGCCGCCACCACGGCGCTGGCGACCGCCAGGATGGCCAACCCGACGCCCACCGCGAGGAGCCCGTTCGTCGGCCCCTCCTGCCGGGGCGCGACGGGCCGCTCGGGGACGCGCTCCCACGTCACGATGAAGAGGGTCGCGATCGGGCCGAGGAACAGGGAGACGAGGAACCACGTCCACCTCGACCGGTTCTTCTGCTCGGCGAGGCCGGCGTTGACGAGCGCGAGGGCGAGCCACACCAATGGGGCGTTCCATTGCTGGTCCATGCCGTGATCCATGCCCCGACGCTAGGGCACGACCGCCCGCCCCGGCTATTTCCCCACCCGCTCCGCTAGCCTCGTCGCATGCACAGAACCGCGCGGGAGCCCGCTCCCGACAGCCACAGTCCCGGCGCCCGGACGACCCCGGGCACGCCCCGCACCCTCCGCGCCGCCCGCCTCACCGCGATCCGCCGGGCCGGCACCCGCTCGTGAACGGCGACCTCCTCCTCAACATCGTCCTCGTCGTCGTGTTCGTCCTCGTCGGCGGCGTGTTCGCCGCCACCGAGATGGCGCTCGTCACCCTCCGAGAGGGCCAGCTCAACGCCCTCGCCGCCCGCGGCCGCCGCGGTGAGAAGGTCGCCGCGCTCGCCCGGAACCCCAACACCTTCCTCGCGGCGGTGCAGATCGGCGTGACCGTCGCCGGGTTCGCGTCCGCCGCCTACGGCGCCTCGTCCATCGCGCCGTCCGTCGTCCCGCTGCTCGAGTCGTGGGGCCTGGAGGCCGGCTTCGCCTCCACGCTCGCCACGCTCCTGCTGACGCTGGTGATCGCGTACCTCTCCCTCGTGCTCGGCGAGCTCGCGCCCAAGCGCCTCGCGATCCAGCGCAACGCCGGGTTCGCGTACGGCGTCGCGCCCGTGCTCAACGGCTTCGCGATCCTCATGCGGCCCGTGATCTGGCTGCTCTCCGCGTCGACGGACCTGGTCGTGCGCCTCCTCGGCGGCGACCCGCACAAGACCGGCGAGGAGATGAGCGAGGAGGAGCTCCGCGACATCGTCTCCAGCCACGAGGGTCTCCCGGACGACGAGCGCCGGATCCTCGACGACGTGCTCTCCCTCCGCCACCGCCAGCTCAGCGAGGTGATGAAGCCGCGGCCCGAGATCGCCGCGCTCGACGGCGCGGGCACGGTGCGCGACGCGGGGATCGACGTGCAGGACCGGCCGTACTCGCGCTATCCCGTGATGGACAAGAGCATCGACGACGTCATCGGCTTCGTGCACGTGCGCGACCTGTACCAGGCGATCGCGGCGGATCCGGAGCGGCCCGTCGCCGAGATCCTCCGCCCGATCCCGTACCTCCCGGCGACCGCGCGCGTGCTGCCGACGCTCACGATGATGCGCGCCGAGGGCCACCAGATCGCCGTCATCGTCGACGAGTACGGCGGCACCGACGGCATCGTCACGCTCGAGGACCTCGTGGAGGAGGTCGTGGGCGAGATCTTCGACGAGTACGACACCGACTCCGCCGCGCGCGACCTCGCGGAGGACGGCGGCACGATCGACGGCCGCCTCAACTTCCAGGACTTCGAGGAGGCGACGGGCGTCAGGCTCCCCGACTCGGCGTCCGACACCGTCGCGGGCTTCGTGATCGAGAACCTCGGGCGGCTCGCGCAGGTCGGCGACTCGGTCGCGGTCGACGGCGTGACCCTCCAGGTGACCGCGCTCGACCGGCGCCGGATCTCGGAGATCCTCGTCGTGCCGCGCGAGGAGCCGGCGGACGCGGACGACGACGACGGGACGGCCGAGCGCACGACGGCGTAGCGGAGCCGGCGCGGCAGCGCGTCAGGGCGTCGGGCGCGCGGATCAGGGCAGCGGGACCACGCGGTCCGCGACCGTCCGCCCGCCGACCTCGGCCCGGCCGTCGGCGAGCAGCCGCGTCACCAGCTCGCTGCCGCGGCCCTGCGTGATCCGCAGGTCGCGACCGAGGTGCGCGGTGATGCGGAGCGCGGCGGATCCCGTCGCCTCGTCCTCGGCGATGCCCAGCGCGGGAGCGCCCGTGCGCGAGCGGATCGCGCCCGCGGCCTCGTCGATCCACGCCCAGGCGTAGAGGTGGTCCACGGTCGCGTCCGCGACGGCCACCCCGCACGACGCCAGCCACCACGCGGCGCCGACCGTCGGGTGCCCGGCGAACGGCAGCTCGCGCGCGATCCCCGCCTCGCGACCGTCCGTGCGCGCCGACGCGAGCACGATCCCGAGCTCGTTGCCGTGCTGCCCGTGCGCGTCCGCGAACACCCGCACGACGTGCACCTCGTCCGGCCGCACGCCGTCGAGGGCGACGACCGGACGCCCGGTCACAGGTCCGCGTAGCGCGCGCGGGCGCCGCAGTACAGGCCGTACGCGATGAGGCCGAGGCCCGTGATCGCGAGGACGGCGACGCCGGCGGGGAGCTCGGCGAGCGACTGGAGCGCGCCGTCGAGGCCCGTGGCGCGGCGCGGGTCGGCTGTCACGGCGCCGACGACGAACAGCACGCCGACCGCGACGAGCGCCACGCCCTTGGCGATGTAGCCGGCGACGCCGAGCGCGGTGATGCCCCGGCCGAGCGAGCCCGCGGGCACGGAGATGTCCTCGCGGAAGCGCTTCGTCCCGCCCTTGTGGGCGAAGTAGACGCCCACCGCGATGACGCCGAGGCCGACGAGCACGAGCATCACGACGCCACCGGGCGCCGCGAGGACGCGGGCGCTCAGCGACTGCGTCTGCGCGGTCGAGTCGCTGGATCCGCCGGTCGCGAAGCGCAGGGCCGTCGACGCGATCACGAGGTACGCCACGGCCTTGCCGAGCTCCTTGGCGCGCGCGGCCCAGGTGCCCTTCGCGTCGTCGCCGCGCGCGAGCACGGTCTCCACGAGCTGCCAGAGGCCGAGGCCGACGAGGCCGACCACGATGACCCAGACGAGGATGCGGCCGCCCGGCGTCTGGGCGATGGAGCCGAGCGCGCCGGACTGGTCGGCCCCGCCGCCACCGGTGCCCGTGGCGAGGCGGAACGCGATGACGCCGATGAGGAGGTGCAGCAGGCCGTTGACCGCGTGCCCGAGACGCGCGGCGACGGCGAACCCGGGCTCGCGCTGGAGGCGGGACGCGGCGCCGCTGGCGCTCATCGGTCGGCGTGCGTCGTGGTCACGGGAGCCGAGGAGCGGCCGGTGAGCAGCGAGGTGAGGCCGCGCACGCCGCGCTTCCCCGGTGGCGCCTCCGCCTGCCGTGGGCTCGCGTCGGCCGGCTCCTCCTCGTCGGGCTCCATCACGATCTTCCAGGCGGTCCAGGCGACGGCGGTGAGCGGCACCGAGAGGATCGCGCCGATGATGCCGCCGAGGATCGTGCCGGCGGTGAGCGCCAACAGCACGACGAGCCCGTGCAGCTTGAGCGCGTTGCCGAGCACGACCGGCTGCAGCAGGTTGCCCTCGAGCTGGTTCACGGCGACGACGATGATCACGACCACGATGGCCGTGTTGAGGTCGTTGGTGACGAGCGCGACGAGCGCCGCCAGGATCCCCGCGACGGTCGCGCCGACGATCGGCACGAACGCGCCGATGAACACCACGAGCGAGAGCGGCAGCGCCAGCGGCACCCCGAGGATGAAGAGGCCGGCGCCGATGAACACCGTGTCGACGAGCGCGACCGTCGCCGTGCCGCGGATGTAGCCGCCGAGCACCTTGGAGCCCTCGTGGCCGACGCGCACGGCGCGCTTCCGGCCACGACCGCGGAACGGGCGGATGAGGAACGCCCAGATCTGCGGCCCGTCCTTGACGAAGAAGAAGAACACCACGAGCCCGAGCACCGCGCCCGTCACGACCTCGGCCGCGGCGGAGACGCCCGCGATGGCGCCGGATCCGAACTGGCTGCTGGTGAGGAAGTCGACCGCGGACGTGCGGAGCGAGTCGATCTGCGCCGAGTCGATGGGCAGCCCGCCCTCCTGGATGAACGCCTGCAACTGGTCGACGCCCTCGCTGGTGGCCTTCACGAGCGTCGGCCACTGGCTCTGCACGCCGAAGACGACGAGCGTGATCGCGCCGCCGAAGAGCACGAGGCCGGTGAGGAGCGCGATGGCGGCGGCGAGCGCGTCCGGGACGCCGCGGCGCTCCATCCACAGCACCATCGGGCGCACGGCGCACGCGAGGATCAGCGCGATGATCACCGGGATCACGACGAGCTTGAGCGAGATGGCGGCGTACACGATCGCGATGGCGACCACGAGGACCGCCAGGATCTGCACGCAGCGGATGGAGAGGCGGCCGAGCTTGTCCTGCCAGACGGACTGCGGGGTGGTCATGCGCTCCACCCTACGGGCGGGCGGCGCGCGCGTCCGGGCTGCGGCCGGGCCCGGACACCGGCGCGGCCGGCCGATACCCTCGACCCATGGGACCCCGCCTCTCCGTCGTCCGCGAGGGCGCGCTCGACGTCGCCGAGCACGAGCGGATCGCGGCGCTCCTCGCGCTCGCCTTCCCCGACTTCGCGGCGGGCTACGCGGGCGCGCGCAGCTGGGCGGGCGCGCAGCCCGAGCTGCGGATCCTCGTGCACGACGGCGACGCGCTCGTGGCGCACGCGGGGATCCGTCGCGTGTTCGTGGAGGTGGGCGACGGCCGGGGCGACCCGGCGGACGACCTGCTCATGGGATCCACCGGCATGGTCGCCGTGCGCCCGGAGCGGCAGGGCGAGGGCCTCGGCACGCTGCTCGCCGACGGGATCCGCGGCGCCCTCGCGCGCCTCGCCGTCCCGTTCGGCCTCCTCGAGACGGGCGCCGAGACCACGGGCTACTACGCGCGCCACGGCTGGCTCCCGCTCGACGGCCGCAGGGGCCACTACAACGGCTTCACGCTCCTCGGCGCCGCGGGCGTCGTGCACCAGGACCACGGCTGGATGGCGCTGCCCGTCACCTCCCCCGCCGACGCCCTCCCCGCGGGCGACCTCCACGTGAACGGGCAGCTGGTGTGATCCCGATGGACGCCGTGATCCACCGCCTCCGCGCCGAGGACTGGCGCGACTACCGCGCCCTCCGCCTCGAGATGTTGGAGGACACCCCGCCCGCCTACCTCGAGACGCTCGAGCACGCGCGCGCCCAGCCGGAGTCGGACTGGCGCGCCCGCACCGCGCGCGCGGAGCAGCCGGGCAGCACCGCCTACGTCGCCGTGGAGCGCGCGACCGGCCGCTGGCTCGGCGCGATGAACGCGTTCGTGGCCGCGGATCCCACGCGCGTGATGCTCGTGAGCGTCTACATCACCCCCGACGCCCGCGGCCGCGCGGCGGGCGTCACCGACATGCTCCTCGACGCCGTGATCGCGTGGGCGCGCGACCGGCCGAACGTCCGCGCCGTGCGGCTCGAGGTCCACGAGGACAACCCGCGCGCCCGCGCCTACTACGCGCGCCGCGGCTTCGCGCTCACGGGCCGCAGCGTCCCGTACGCGCTCGACCGCTCGCAGCGCGACCTGGAGATGGAGCTGCCGCTGGGGTGAGCGCGCCCGCGGGCCCGGTCCGCCGCACCGCGTAGGGCGGGACCCGACCCGGAACCGGCCCGGAGCCCGCCCGGGATGGTCCGAGAGACCGACGCGCCGCCCCCGGCTCCTCTCTACTGTCGGAGCATGCAGACATCCCCCGAGTCCTCCGGTGTCGTCGCGCGCGCCGAGCGCCTGTGCAAGTCGTACGGGAGCGGGAGCACCGCGGTCACCGCCCTCGACGACGTGACCCTCGAGATCCGCCGCGGCGAGTTCACGGCGATCATGGGCCCGAGCGGATCCGGCAAGTCCACCCTGATGCACATCCTCGCCGGCCTCGACACCCCCACGTCCGGCCGCGTCTGGATCGGCGACACCGACGTCTCCGCCCTCGACGACACGGCCCTCACCCTGCTCCGGCGCCGCCGCGTCGGCTTCGTGTTCCAGTCCTTCAACCTCGTGCCCACGCTCGACGTCGAGGGCAACATCCTGCTCCCGTTCGAGCTCGACGGCCGCCGACCCGACGCCGACGAGCGCCGGTGGATCGACGGGTTGATCGGGTCGCTCGGCCTCGCGCCCCGCCTCCGCCACCGCCCGCACGAGCTGTCCGGCGGCCAGCAGCAGCGCGTCGCGATCGTGCGCGCGCTGGGCACGCGGCCCGACCTCGTGTTCGCCGACGAGCCGACGGGCAACCTCGACTCGCGGACCGGGCGCGAGGTCCTGACCCTGCTGGCCGCGGCCAGCTCCGAGCACGGCCAGAGCATCGCGATGGTGACGCACGATCCGGTCGCCGCGAGCTACGCCGACCGCGTCGTCTTCGTGGCCGACGGCCGCGTGGTGGAGGAGCGCGGCCGGTCGAGCGCGGCCGACATCAGTGGGTACATGCTGGGGATGGAGGGCGTCGCGTGAAGGTCTCCGCGCTGCGGGGGCACGGTCCGAGCGTGCTCGTCGCCACGCTGTCGTCGGCGTTCGGCACCACGCTGCTGCTCGTGGTCGGCGACCTCTCCACGATGATCTCGGCGAACGGCTACACGGGCGGCAAGGACATCGTCATCGCGATGCTCACCGCCGTGGGCGTCGTGTTCATCGCCATCGCCACCTTCGTCGGCGCGGTGGTCACGGCCAACGCCTTCGCCACGATCATCGCCGGGCGCACGCGCACCATCGCGCTCCTCCGACTGATCGGCGCGAGCGCGTCCAGCCAGCGGCGCGCCGTCGCCCGCGAGGGCCTGGCCGTGGGCGCGGTGGGCAGCGTCCTCGGCGTCGGAGTCGGCATCGCGGCCACCGCCGCGCTCCTGGCGGTCGCGACGTCGCTGCGTCTCGTCCCCGACCTGCCGTACGCGCTCGTCCAGCCCGCCGTCGCGCTGCCGGTGGTCGCCGTGCTGCTCACCACCTGGCTCGCGTCGTGGATCGGGTCCCGGCGCGTGCTGGACGTCTCGCCCATGCAGGCCGTCGGCGGCGCGCAGGAGATGCGGCACGAGGAGGCGCGGCGCCACCGGGGCCGGGACGCCGTGGCGGTCGTCCTCCTGGTGCTCGGGATCGGGCTGCTCGCGCTCGGCATCGTGAAGGGCCTCGAGGATCCGATCGGGATCCTGCCGTCCGCCGCGGGAGGCCTGCTCTCGTTCTCGGGCTTCGTGCTCGGCGCCCCGGTCGTCATGCCGACGGCCCTGCGCCTCGTCGGCCGGGTGCTCGGCCGAGGCCCCAGCGGTCGCCTCGCCGCCGAGAACGCCGTCCGCTACCCCGAGCGGAGCACGCGCACCACCACCGGGCTCGTCATCGGGGTCGCCCTCGTCACCATGTTCGCCGTCGCCTCCGCGAGCGTGGAGCACGCCATCGCCCGCCACTACGCGCACGATCCGGAGAGCATGCAGGCCGTCGCCCCGACGCTCGTCGCCATGGTCGTCGTCTTCTCCGTGCTCACGGGGTTCAGCGCCCTGATCGCGGCCATCGGCATGATGAGCACCCTCGCCCTCAGCGTGCTCCAGCGCACCCGCGAGCTGGGCCTGCTCCGCGCGCTCGGCTTCACCACGCGGCAGCTGCGGCGCATGATCACGGTCGAGAGCGCGCAGCTCACCGTGACGGCGGTGCTCGTGGGGCTCGCGCTCGGCACCGTCTACGGCTGGGCGGGCGCGCAGTCGCTGCTGGCCTCGCTGCCGAGCACGGGCGGGTTCATCGAGCCCGTGGTGCCGCTGTGGCTGATCGCCGCGGTGACGGTCGCCGCGACGCTGCTCACCGTCGTCGCCTCCCTCGGCGCCGCGCGCCGGGTGACGCGCATCTCCCCGGTCGCCGCGCTCGCGGTGGAGTGACGGGCCGTCAGCCCTCGGTGCGCGACACCGGCGTCGCGAGCGCTCGCCGGTACATCGCGGGATCGTGCCGCGTCGTCCGCGACACGACGAGCGTCGCCGGGTCGATGCGCTCGGCGTGGTACCCGGCGTAGGGCAGCTGCACGATGCTCGCGAGCCCGGTGCGCCAGGCGTCGGCGAGGGCCTCGACGCAGATCCGCTCCGGGTGCTCGGCGAGCGGCAGCCGGTGGTCGTCGTGCAGGGTCGCGTGCCACGCCTCGAACGCGTCCCGGTCGATGCCCTCCCCGAGGGAGAGGCGCCCGGCGGCCTGCACGTCGGGGGCGATCCCGCGGAGCAGGCGCATCCTCTCCTCCTGCGGAGCGTGCATCGCCTCACGGAGCGCCGCGAGACGCGGCCAGGCCCTGGCCCACTCGCTGCGCCAGCGCTCCACCGCCTCGGCGTCGCCCAGCCCGGCCGGACGCGCCGAGGCCCCGACATCGGGCACGCCGTCGAGCGCCGGCACGTCGTCGATCGCCAGCCGCCACGCCTCCCGCACGAACAGGAGGGACGTGAGCTCGCGGGGCTCGTCGATCCGGAGCACCATGTCGTGCGGCCACGGGTCGCCGGGGATGGGGCGGGTGCTGCGCATGCGGTGTCCTTCCGGTTCCGGGGGTTCGGCGTCGATGCGCCCACGGTGCCATGGCCGGCACCCCCGCGACGAGGCTCGGAGCCGCTGCGCAGGTCCCGCCGGAGCACGACGACGCCCGTCCCCTGCCGAGCGGGGACGGGCGTCGTGTGCGGCGATCCGCGGGTCAGCGATCCGCGGGTCAGCGATCCGCCCGGTGGGTCAGGACGCGGCGGCCGCGGCGAGGTACGTCGCGTGGAGATCGGCCTTCCACTGCGGGCCGAAGGCCGAGTGCGTGAAGTGCTGGTAGGCGAACGAGGTCATGCCGCGCTGCACGTCGCGCACCGGCGCGTCGTCCGTCGAGACCCACGGGGATCCGCTGATGCCGGCGCGGGACTCGATCTGCAGCCCCTCGATGGCGTCGTCCCGGTTCATCCACGGGTTCGGCTCGGCGCCGCTCTCCACGGAGACGGCCTTCGTGCCGTCGTGGCCGCCGTCGAGCGGGTAGCCGGTCGAGCGGAAGTCGTCGTCGTCCTTCGCCCCCGTGAAGGACACGCCGGATGCGCCGACGGTCGACGAGAGCGTGGCGCCGGCGGCGGCTCCCGCCGGTGCCTTCACCTGGAAGAACGCGGAGTCGAAGGCGACCTCGCGGCCGGTGACCCACCGGGCCGGAGCCGACACGGCCACCGCGCCCCAGACGCCGTGGGGCGCGGTGCCGTCGTACTGCGGCACGAACGCGAGCTGGGAGACGAACTGCCCGGCCAGCGCGGAGACGCACCGCCCCGCCGTGGCGACGAGGTCGCCGGACACGGATGCCACCACGTTGCCCGTGCAGCGCTGGTCGACGCCGCCGCTGCGGAAGAACACCACGCCGAGGTGGTCCTGCGGCGCGAATCCGGGGACGGGCTGGGACTCGTCGAAGCCCGGGATCCCGGTCGGCGCCGTCACCGCGGAGCCCGCGCGCGACGCGACCGCGCTGTCCGGGGCGGCACCGGGGCCGTCACCGTCGGCCGGGTCGGGATCGACGAAGGCGTTCGACTTCGCCGCCTGCATGCGCGCGGGGGTCCAGTAGGTCGACGTCGAGGCCGTCGAGCCGCGCGCGACCGACTGCTGGAGGACGCCGGACCCGACGGTGCCGGGGACGACGGTGGCGGCGGTCGCGGCGCCGGCGCCGCCGGCGAGCATGCCGACGGCCAGCGCGGCGCAGGCCGCCGTGCCGAGGATGGTGGAGCGGGTGGCGAGTGCCATGGTTCCGTCCTGTTCTCGTGTGAGGGGTGCGCGTCGATCGCCGCGCGGCATGACGCTGACACGGCCGCGCCCCCGGGCGGGGGCGCATCGCACAGGAGCAGGGCGCCCGGCGGGCCCGGTGCGGTCGCGTGCGGGCCGGCGGCGCACGCGACGACGCCCGCCCCCTCGTCGAGGGGACGGGCGTCGTGTCACGCGACCAGCGGATCACCGCCGCGGCTCAGTGGGCCGCGACGGAGACCTCCTCGGCGTCGCGCGTCGGGCCGGGCGTGGCCTCCGCGACGGGCGCGGATCCGGCGAGCGGCGGCAGGCCCGCGGCGACGGCCGCACCGAGCCAGGCGTCCACGTTCGTCCAGTACTGGATGACGCGGGCGCGCAGCTCGGGCCTCGTGACCTTGCTCACGTGACCGACGATGTTGCCGACGAGGCGCTCGCGCTGGGCGTCGTCCATCGACTCGTTGACGAGCATCCGGGCCTGGACGAAGTCGTCGTCCTCCGCGTGCAGCGTGGCGGCCGCGCGGACGAGCTCGCCGTCCTGCTCCCAGCCGGCGCTCTCGGCGGCGCGAGCCGGGTCGGCGTGCGCGCCGCCCAGCGAGTTGGGCGCGTAGACGGGCGTGCCGGCGTCCTGGAACGCGTAGCGGCCCTGGCCGTCCTTCGAGTAGCTGTGCACGGGCGACTTGGGCGCGTTCACCGGCAGCTGCGCGTGGTTCGTGCCCACGCGGTAGCGGTGCGCGTCCGCGTAGCTGAAGATGCGCGCGAGGAGCATCTTGTCGGGGCTGGTCTGGATCCCGGGCACGAAGTTCGAGGGCGCGAACGCGGCCTGCTCGATCTGCGCGAAGTAGTTCTCCGGGTTGCGGTTCAGGGTCATGGTGCCGACCTCGATGCGCGGGTAGTCCTTCTGCGACCAGACCTTCGTGAGGTCGAACGGGTTGAACCGGTACGACTTCGCCTCCTCGTAGGGCATGATCTGCACCTCGAGCTTCCACTCCGGGTAGTCGCCGCGGTCGATGGCCTCGGTGAGGTCGCGGATGTGGAAGTCGGCGTCCTCGCCGGCGATCTGGTCGGCCTGCTCCTGCTTCAGGATCTCGATGCCCTGCTGCGTCTTGAAGTGGTACTTCACCCAGAAGCGCTCGCCGGCCGCGTTGATCCACTGGTAGGTGTGGGAGCCGAAGCCGTCCATGTGGCGCCACGAGCTCGGCAGGCCGCGATCGCCCATGAGCCAGGTGACCTGGTGGGCGGTCTCGGGCGAGAGCGTCCAGAAGTCCCACTGCATGTCGTGGTCGCGGAGGTGCGAGCCCGGCAGGCGCTTCTGCGAGCGGATGAAGTCGGGGAACTTGATCCCGTCGCGGATGAAGAAGACGGGCGTGTTGTTGCCGACGAGGTCGTAGTTGCCCTCGTCCGTGTAGAACTTCAGCGCGAAGCCGCGGGGGTCGCGCCACGTGTCGGGGCTGCCCTGCTCGCCGGCGACGGTGGAGAAGCGCGCGAGCATCTCGACCTCGGCGCCGGGCTGGAAGAGGGAGGCGCGGGTGTAGGCGCTGACGTCGCCCGTGGTGCGGAAGATGCCGAACGCGCCGCCGCCCTTGGCGTGCACGACGCGCTCCGGGATGCGCTCCCGGTTGAACTGCGCGAGCTTCTCGACGAGGTAGTGGTCGTGGAGGGGGATGGCGCCGTCGGGGCCGACGGACAGCGAGTGCTCGTCGCTGGCGACCGGGGCGCCGGAGTCGGTGGTCGTGTACTTCTGGTCGGTCATGGTGTTTCTCCTGTCAGCGGTGGAACGGGGCGGTGCTGGCTCGGGCAGTCGGCCGTGGGGCGGGCCGGTGGCGACCGCTAGGTCGCGACGGTGGCACCGGGATCCGCGGATGCGGTCCGGCAGGCGGGGCACAGGCCCCAGTAGGTGACCTCGGCGCTCGCCACGAGGAACCCCGCCGAGTCGGACGGCGCGAGGCAGGGGGACTCCCCCACCGCGCAGTCCACGTCGACGATCTTCCGGCATGACGTGCACACGAGGTGATGGTGATTGTCGCCCGTACGACGCTCGTAGCGCGCGGACGATCCCGCGGGCTCGATGCGGCGCACGAGACCCGCGGCCGCGAGCGCGCCGAGCACGCCGTAGACCGCCTGGATGCTCGTGCTCGGGAGATCGCCCTTGACCGCGCGGAGCACCTCGTCGGCGTCCGAGTGGGGCTGCGCGTCGACCGCCGTGAGGACGGCGACGCGCGGCCGGGTCACCCGGAGACCCGCCTCCCGGAGCGCGGCGCGCAGGGCGTCGGCGTCGAGGGGCGGCGCGTGGTGGTGCGCGAGGTCGGTGGGCATCGCCGCAGTCAAGCACACTTCCCTTGAGCCATTCAAAAGAAGCGGGACGACGGCGCGTCGCCGTCCCGGGACGTGCCTAGGCTCGACGGGCGGCCCATCCGGCCGCGGGAGATCGGAGCACCGCATGAAGCACATCCACACCGGCACGGGCCTCGACGTCGGCCGCATCGGCCTCGGCTGCATGGGCATGAGCGCCTTCTACGACGGCCACGGGCAGGACGAGGCGGAATCGATCCGCACCCTCCACCGCGCCGTCGACCAGGGCGTCACGCTGTTCGACACGGCCGAGGCGTACGGGCCGTTCACGAACGAGCGCCTGGTCGGATCCGCGCTGGCCGGCCGCCGCGACGACATCGTCATCGCCACCAAGTTCGGCCTGCTGAAGCACGCGCCGGGCAAGGACGCCGAGGACTACGAGCGCGGCATGGACAGCTCGCCCACGAGCATCCGCATCGCCGTCGAGGCCTCGCTGCAGCGCCTCGGCACCGACCGCATCGACGTCCTGTACCAGCACCGCGTCGACCCGGCCGTGCCGATCGAGGAGACCGTCGGCGCGATGAAGGAGCTCGTCGACGAGGGCAAGGTCCTGCACCTGGGGCTCTCGGAGGCCGGGCCCGACACGATCCGGCGCGCGCATGCCGTGCACCCCATCGCCGTGCTGCAGAGCGAGTACTCCATCTGGACGCGCGACCCCGAGGGTCCGGTGCTCGAGGTGCTGCGCGAGCTCGGCATCGGCCTGGTGGCGTACTCGCCGCTCGGCCGCGGCTTCCTCACCGGCGCGATCTCGAGCGCCGCCGACCTGTCCGAGGCCGACTACCGCTCCTCCTCGCCGCGCTTCGCGGAGGAGGCCTTCGCGCAGAACATGCGCATCGTCGACGCCGTGAAGGACGTCGCGGGCGAGCTCGACGCGACGCCGGCCCAGGTGGCGCTCGCGTGGATCCTCGCGCAGGGCGACGACATCGCCGTGATCCCCGGCACCAAGCGCGTCAGCCGCCTCGACGAGAACGTGGCGGCCGACGCCGTGACGCTCTCGGCCGACCAGCTCGCGCGCCTCTCGTCGCTGCCCACCCCGGTCGGCGACCGCTACGCGGACATGGGTCCCGTCGGGCGCTGATCCGCTCGCATGCCCGCGGGCCCGGTCGCCCAGGCGGCCGGGCCCGCGTCGTGTCGCCGGCGGGAGACGCGGAGTCAGGCGTCGCGCTCGAGCCCCCGCCGCCGGTTCGCGAGCACGGGCAGCGTGCCGCGCGCGGCCTCGACCGCCGACGGATCCACGTCCACGACGAGCAGCTCCTCCTCGCCGCCGAGGCGGTGCAGCACCTCGCCGAGCGGGGAGACGACAGCGCTCCGGCCGATGCCCGTGGGCGCGCCGGACGCGGGGTCATGGCCGCGGGATCCGGCCGGCAGCGTCGCGGGATCGCCCTGGCCGACCGCGACCACGAAGGTCGTGGAGTCGAGCGCGCGAGCCCGGAGCAGCAGGTCCCACTGGTCGGCCTTGCCGGGGCCGGCGCCCCAGCTCGCGCACACGATGCTGACGGCGGCGCCGCGTTCGGCGCCCGCGAGGAAGAGGGCCGGGAAGCGCACGTCGTAGCAGGTGGCGAGGGACGCGCGGGTGCCGCCGACCTCGATCACCGCGACCGCATCGCCCGGGTCGACGGCGTCGGACTCGCGGAACCCGAAGGCGTCGAAGAGGTGGATCTTGTCGTACGAGGAGGCGCCCTCGGCCTGCGCTCCCGTGGGCCGCGCGACCAGGAGCGTGTTCCGCACCCGGCCGTCGGCGCCCGGCGTGAACATGCCCGCGACGATCACGACCCCGAGCCGGTCGGCGATCGCCCGCACCCCGGACGCCCACGGCCCGTCGAGCGGCTCCGCGACCTCCGGCAGCGGGTTGCCGAACGCGCGCTGCGCCGCCTCGGGGAACACCATGAGCTCGGCGCCCTGCCGGGCCGCATCCTCCGCGAACCGCTCGATCCGTGCGAGGTTGTCCGCGGGATCCGGCGAGCTGATGATCTGTGCGAGCGCGATCTTCATGGTCCTCCTCGTGATGTATACATAGCGTATGCGAGAACGCGCGGGCGATCCAGGCACCTCGGCGAGCACCCTCTCCGGCCGCGCGCGGGCCTACGAGTTCCTGCACGCGCACGTCCTCACCGACCCCGACCAGCAGGGCGCGTTCCTCAACGAGCAGGAGCTCGCGGAGCGCATCGGCGTCTCGCGCACGCCCGTCCGCGAGGCCCTGCTGCTGCTCGCCGCCGACGACCTGGTGGAGATGATCCCCAAGCGCGGTGCCCGGATCCCCGTCATCACCGGCCGCGAGATCGCCGAGCTGATGGAGCTGCGTAGCGTGCTCGAGCGGCACGCCGCGACGAGCGCCGTCGAGCACGACCGCACCCCGCTCGACGCCATGCGCGAGGTGCTCGAGCAGCAGCGCGCCATGGTCCAGAGCCCGCCGCGCGAGAGCGGCCGGGAGTTCATCGAGCACGACCGGCGCTTCCACCAGCTGCTCGTCGACGCCGCGGGCAGCGAGCTGATGAGCCGCACCTACGCGAAGCTCCGCGCCCGGCAGATCCTCGTGGGCGTCGAGGCGCTCTACCGCGCGGTGGACCGGCAGGACCGGGTCTGCGAGGAGCACGCCGGCATCGTCGACGCGCTCGCGGCGGGCGACGCCGAGGCGGCCCGCGACGCGATCGACCGGCACCTCGCCGTCACGCTCGACGTGCTGCTGCGCGCCTGACGCGGCGGCCCGAACCGCACACGGCGACGCCCGGACCCCGACGGGATCCGGGCGTCGCCGCGTGCGGGGAGCGTCAGACGCGCGGCGCGGCCACGCCCTCGGCGCCGGTCCGCACGTACTCCTCGTCCTCGGCCACGTCGGAGTCGCGGCCCATCGCGAGGCCCACGAGCGTGAGCACGACCGCGGCGGTGAGGTACAGCGCGATGCCGACCCAGCTGCCGGTCTCCTCGTAGATGATCGTGAACATCAGCGGCGCGATGGCCCCGCCGATCACGCCGGCGATCGTGTACGCGAGCGAGGCGACCGTGTAGCGGAGCCGGGGCGAGAACTGCTCGATGATGTACGCCGCCTGCGGCCCGTACATGAAGGAGTGGAAGAACAGGCCGAGGACGATGCCCACGCCGAGCACGAAGGTCGACGAGCCGTCCGTGATCGCGAAGAACACGTACGCCCACACGGCCGCTCCCACCGCCGCGGTCGCGTAGAGCGCCCGGCGGTTGATCCGGTCGCTCACGGCCCCCGCGAACGGGATCGTGAACAGCTGCACGGCGGATCCGACGAGCACCGCCACGAGCACCTGGCTGCGCTCGAAGCCGAGCGAGTTCACGCCGTAGGTGAGCGTGAAGACGGTGAAGAGCGCGTAGAGCACGTCGGGCCCGACGCGGCTGAGGATCGCGGCCACGAGCGGGCGGGCTTGCGTGCGGAAGATCTCCGAGATGGGCGCGCTCGGCCGGTCGCCGCGCTCCTGCAGCGCCTTGAACACAGGGGTGTCCTCGAGCTTCAGGCGGATCCAGAGGCCGAACGCCACGAGCAGCGCGGAGAGGAGGAAGGCCACGCGCCAGCCCCAGTCGAGGAAGTCGTCCTCGGTGAGCAGCGCGAGCGCGCCGTTGGCGAGCAGGTTGCCGGCGGGCGGGCCGACCTGCGCGGCCGACGACCAGAAGCCGCGCCTCCGCGGATCCCCGAACTCGCTGGAGAGCAGCACCGCGCCGCCCCACTCGCCGCCGACGCCCACGCCCTGCGCGAAGCGGAGGAGCACGAGGATGATCGGCGCCGCGAGCCCGATGGTCGCGTACCCCGGGAGCACGCCGATGAGGAACGTCGCGATGCCGATGAGCAGCAGCGTGAGCACGAGGACGGGCTTCCGGCCGATCTTGTCGCCGAGCCGCCCGAACACGAACCCGCCGACGGGGCGCGACACGTAGCCGACCGCGTAGGTGGAGAACGCGAGGATCATCGCCGTGTACGGATCGGAGGCGGGGAAGAACACGATCGGGAACACGACGGCGCTGGCTGCCGAGTAGACGGCGAAGTCGTACCACTCGAGCGAGGTGCCGGTGAGGCTCGCGGTGAAGGCCTTCACGAGCTCGCGGCGCGACGGCCTCGGGGTGTCGTGGGGCGCGCCGGATGCGGGCGCGTAGGCGGCGGATGCGGTGGTCGCCGCAGCGGCGGTGGGGTCGTCGGCCATGGGTCTCCTCGGGTGCGGGACCGGGTGGGGAGCCGCCGCGGATCCGGCTGGCGGACCCCGCCGGGCGTCCGGTCGGTGTGCTGTATACAGTAGGCATACCGGACGCCGATGACCATGGCCGGGGCGACCGGATCCGCATCTCTTCACACGCTCGAAACACCACCGGAGGACCGATGACCACCCTGCGCTTCCAGCTGCCCGACGGATCCACCACGAGCGTCGAGGTCGTGCGCCTCCTCAACGCCGGCTACGCGGGCCGCGACCAGGCCGAGGTGCAGGCGCACATCGCGGAGCTCGCCGAGCTCGGCGTCCCCGGCCCCGAGGTCACGCCCGCGCTCTACCCGGTGGCGCCCTACCTCGCGTCGCAGGCGGACGCCGTCCCCGCGCAGCACGGCCGCACCTCCGGCGAGGCCGAGTGGGCGCTCGTGATCACCCACGACGACGTGCTCCTCACGGTCGCGTGCGACCACACCGACCGCGCGCTCGAGGTGCACGGCGTCGCGTGGAGCAAGAACGCCGGACCCGACGTGCTCGGCCGGAAGGCGTGGCGCCTCGCCGACGTGCGCGACCGGCTCGACGCGATCCGCCTGCGCGGCTGGGTCGGCGAGGAGGGCGCCGAGGAGCTCATCCAAGACGCCACGCTCGCCGCGCTCCTCACGCCCGACCACTGGCTCGACGTGCTCGCCGAGCGCGGCCTCCGGGTGCCCGGCACGGTGCTCATCTCGGGCACGGTCGCGATGGTCCCGGGCGTCGACCAGTTCGCGTCGCGCTGGCGCGTGCAGCTCGAGGACCCCGCCACGGGCGAGACCATCGACGCCGCCTACCGCGTGGAGCTGCTGCCCGAGGCGATCGGCTGACGCTGCCCGCGACCGCCCCGTCGGACCAGCCCGGCGGGACGCGGCCGTCCGGTACGCTGAGCGCATCCACCCGCCTCCAGGAATCCGGAGTCCCATCGTGCCCACGATCGTCGTCGAAGTGATGCCCAAGGCCGAGCTGCTCGACCCCCAGGGGAAGGCCGTGGCCGGCGCCCTCGCCCGCCTCGGCAAGGACCGCTTCACCGGCGTCCGCATCGGCAAGCGCTTCGAGCTCACCGTCGAGGGCGAGGTGGACGACGCGCTGCTCGCCGACATCCAGTCGCTCGCCGCCGACATGCTCTCCAACTCCGTCATCGAGGACGTTATCAGCGTCCACGTCGCCGGGCTCGACGGGTTCGGCCTCACCGCCGAGGCGGACATGTCCACCGGCAACGTCACCGACGAGCACACGGTCGCCGACGGCGGCACGGCCGACACCGACGTCGCCGCGCACCCGCTCCCCCACGGCTCGGCCGCGGCGGAGCAGCGCTGATGCGCGTCGGGGTCATCACCTTCCCGGGATCCCTCGACGACCGCGACGCCCAGCGCGCCGTCCGCCTCGCGGGCGCCACGCCCGTCGCGCTCTGGCACGGCGACCACGACCTCCAGGGCGTCGACGCGGTCGTGCTCCCCGGCGGATTCAGCTACGGCGACTACATGCGCGCCGGTGCCATCGCGGCGTTCGCGCCGATCATGCGCGAGGTGGTGGACGCGGCCGAGCGCGGCGTCCCCGTCCTCGGCATCTGCAACGGCTTCCAGATGCTCACCGAGGCGCACCTGCTGCCCGGCGGGTTGATCCGCAACGAGGCCGGGAACTTCGTCTGCCGCGACCAGCGCCTCCGCGTCGAGGCCACCGGCACCGCGTGGACGAGCGCCTTCGCCGAGGGCGAGGAGATCACCATCCCGCTCAAGAACGGCGAGGGCGGCTTCATCGCCGACGCCGACACGCTCGACCGCCTCGAGGGCGAGGGCCTCGTGGCCTTCCGCTACCTCGGCGGCAACCCGAACGGATCCCTGCGCGACATCGCCGGGATCACCAACGCCCGCGGCAACGTCGTCGGCCTCATGCCCCACCCCGAGCACGCCGTCGAGGAGGGCTTCGGACCGGACACCCCGGCCGCCATGCGCTCCGGTGTCGACGGCCTCCGTCTCTTCACGTCCGTCCTCGAAGGAGTCCTCGCGCAGTGAGCGTCCACCCCGATCCCGCCTCCGTCCCCACCGACCCCGCGGGAGAGGGACGCAGCGCCCGCCGCCACGTCGCCGACACCGTCGAGATGGCTGAGAACACCCCCGAGAAGGAGCAGCCGTACGCGGCGCTCGGGCTCACCGAGGGCGAGTACCTGAAGATCCGCGAGATCCTCGGCCGCCGCCCCACGAGCGGCGAGCTCGCCATGTACTCGGTCATGTGGAGCGAGCACTGCTCCTACAAGTCCTCGAAGAAGTACCTGCGCCAGTTCGGGCAGAAGGTGTCCGAGTCCATGAAGAAGGACCTCATGGTCGGCATGGGCGAGAACGCCGGCGTCGTCGACGTGGGCGAGGGCTGGGCCGTCACCTTCAAGATCGAGAGCCACAACCACCCCTCCTACATCGAGCCGTTCCAGGGCGCGGCCACCGGCGTCGGCGGCATCGTCCGCGACATCATCTCGATGGGCGCCCGCCCCGTCGCCGTGATGGACGCGCTCCGCTTCGGCGACATCGACGACCCGGACACCGCGCGCGTCGTGCACGGCGTGGTCTCCGGCATCAGCTTCTACGGCAACTGCCTCGGCCTCCCGAACATCGGCGGCGAGACCTACTTCGACCGCGTGTACCAGGGCAACCCGCTCGTCAACGCGCTCGCGGTGGGCGTGCTCCGCCACGAGGACCTCCACCTCGCCAACGCGCGCGGCGTGGGCAACAAGGTCGTGCTGTTCGGCGCCCGCACGGGCGGCGACGGCATCGGCGGCGCATCCATCCTCGCGAGCGACACCTTCGCCGACGGCGGCCCGACCAAGCGCCCCGCGGTGCAGGTGGGCGACCCGTTCGCGGAGAAGGTGCTCATCGAGTGCTGCCTCGAGCTGTTCCGGGAGGATCTCGTCGAGGGCATCCAGGACCTCGGCGCCGCGGGCATCTCCTGCGCCACGAGCGAGCTCGCCTCCAACGGCGACGGCGGCATGCACATCCGGCTCGAGGAGGTGCTGCTGCGCGACCCGTCGCTCACCGCCGAGGAGATCCTCATGTCAGAGAGCCAGGAGCGCATGATGGCGGTCGTGAAGCCGGAGAAGCTCGACGGCTTCCTCGCGGTCGTCGCGAAGTGGGACGTCGAGACGAGCGTGCTCGGCGAGGTCACCGACACCGGCCGCCTCGTCATCGACCACCACGGCGAGCGCATCGTCGACGTCGAGCCGCGCACGGTCGCGGTCGACGGCCCCGTCTACGACCGGCCCGTCTCCTACCCCACGTGGATCGACGCCCTCCAGGCCGACTCCGCCTCGCGCCTCGCGCGCCCCACCGCGCCCGACGACATCCGCGACCAGTTCCTCCAGCTGCTCGGCAGCCCGAACCTGGCCGACGCGTCGTGGATCACCGACCAGTACGACCGCTACGTCATGGGCAACACCGCCCTGTCGTTCCCCGACGACGCGGGCATGGTCCGCGTCGACGAGCAGAGCGGCCTCGGCTTCTCGGTCGCGACCGACGCGAACGGGCGCTTCTGCCAGCTCGACCCGTACCGCGGCGCGCAGCTCGCCCTCGCGGAGGCGTACCGCAACGTCGCCGCATCCGGCGCCACGCCCGTCGCCGTGAGCGACTGCCTCAACTTCGGCAGCCCCGAGGACCCCGAGGTCATGTGGCAGTTCAGCCGCACGGTCGAGGGCCTCGCGGACGGCTGCCTCGAGCTCGAGATCCCCGTCACGGGGGGCAACGTCTCCCTCTACAACCAGACGGGCACGCAGGCCATCCACCCCACGCCCGTCGTGGGCGTGCTCGGCGTGATCGACGACGTCGCGCGTCGCATCCCGTCCGGCTGGCAGGACGAGGGCGACAACATCTACCTCCTCGGCGTCACGCGCGAGGAGCTCGACGGATCCGCCTGGGCCGGCACCGTGCACGACCACCTCGGCGGCGTCCCGCCCGTGGTCGACCTCACCGCGGAGAAGGAGCTCGCCTCCCTCATCGCCGCCGGCGCCACGCAGTCGCTCGTCGCGAGCGCGCACGACCTCTCGGACGGCGGCCTCGGCCAGGCGCTCGCGGAGTCCGTGATGCGCTTCGGCGTCGGCGCGCGCGTCTGGCTCGACGGCATCGTCCAGCGCGACGGCGTCGACCAGGCCACCGCCCTCTTCTCCGAGTCCACCGGCCGGATGCTCGTCACGGTCCCCCGCGAGGACGACGTCAAGTTCCAGGGCCTCTGCGAGGGGCGCGGCTACCCCGTGCTCCGCATCGGGGTGACGGACGCGCAGGCGCCCGGCCTCGAGCTGCAGGGCCTGTTCACCCTGTCGGTCGAGGAGCTGCGCGGGATCCACCGCGCCACGCTGCCCGCCCGCTTCGGCACCGCCGTGGAGGCCTGAGCATGACCGATCCCGCATCGACCCCCGTCTGGTCGCCGTCCCTCGCCGAGCTCACCGAGCGCGTGCCCCTGCCCGCGGGCGCCGACATCCAGATGGGGCCCGTGCTGTACGAGCACGACGGCACCGAGCTCGAGGGCCTGCTCGCCCGCGACGCGTCGCAGGGTGGCCGCCGCCCGGCCGTGCTCGTGATCCACGACTGGTTCGGGGTCGGCGGGCACGTGGCCGCGCGGATCCAGATGCTCGCGCGCCTCGGCTACGTCGCGTTCGCCGCCGACGTGTACGGCCGCGACGTGCGGCCCGGCCCCGAGGAGGCGGCAGACGTGGCTGGCGCCTACTACGCCGACCTGCCGCTCATGCGCGCCCGCGTGCAGGCCGGCATCGACCGGCTCGCCGCCGAGCCCGACGTCGACCCGTCGCGCATCGCCGTCATGGGCTACTGCTTCGGCGGCAGCGCCTCCCTCGAGGTCGCCCGCGCGGGCGCCGAGATCAAGGCCGCCATCTCGCTGCACGGCAGCCTCGTGGTGCACGAGCCGGCCGACGTCGCGGACGTGAAGGCCGCGATCCTCGTCCTCACCGGCGCGGACGACCCGATGGTCCCGGACGAGAAGGTGGCCGCGTTCCAGGACGAGATGCGCACGCGTCCCGCGATCGACTGGCAGGTCGTCACCTACAGCGGCGCGATGCACGCGTTCTCCGTGCCCGGCGTCGACTCGCCCGAGCACGGCGCGCAGTACCAGGACCGCGCCGAGCGCCGCTCCTGGCGCGCGCTCACGGACTTCCTCGCGGAGCACGTGGGCTGACCCGCTCCCCGCACCGATCCGCGCGCCGCCGGAACTCGCCGGCGGCGCGCGCGTCTGTCCGGGGGCCTGGCATCGCCTGGCGGATCCCTCCGCGACGGGCCGACACGCCGCCCCCGGGTTGCCATCCCCGCACCCCTCGCGTAGACCTGTCCGTGCAGTTCACGCATCCGCCATGCGCCGTTGGTGCCCCGCAGGGGCACGCACGCGCAGGCTGATCATGCGAGACACGTGCGACCCGAGGAGATCTCCATGATGGCGAGCGGCGGATCCAGCCGACGCGACCTGTTCGACGGCGCCGGATCCTCGGATCCGGGCATCGGACGCCCCACCCGCGGTTCCGGCACGGCGCTCCTCGAGCGGCCGCGCGCGGACGAGACGACCACCACGACCGACGGCCCGGACGGCACCGCGGAGGCCGACCCCCCTCCGTCTCGCCCGGCGGCAGCGGCTCCCGTCGCTCCCGCCCCGCCCCAGCAGGCGACCATCGGCTCGGCCGAGGGCGACCTCGTGCACGTCATGACCTGCAACATCCGCCTGGCCCGCCCCTCCACCGAGCCCGGCGACCCCGACCACTGGGCCGACCGCGAGCCCGTGCTCGCCCGCTTCCTCCAGCTCGAGCAGCCCACCGTGCTCGGCGTGCAGGAGGCCCTCTCGGCCCAGCTGCCCGCCATCGCGCGCGCGCTCCCCCACCACCGCATGCTCGGCTACGGCCGTGACGGCGGGTCCGGCGGCGAGTACAGCGCGATCTTCTACGACGAGCGCCGCCTCGACGTCGTCGCGTGGGACCAGTTCTGGCTGTCCGACCTGCCCGAGCTCATCGGCTCGCGCTCGTGGGGCTGCAGCACCACCCGCATCGCGACGTGGGCGCGCTTCCGCGACCGCCGCAGCGGCGCCGAGTTCGTGCACCTCAACACGCACCTCGACCACGAGTCGGAGCTCGCCCGCGTGAAGAGCGCCGACCTCATCACCGAGCGCCTGCAGGAGGTCGCCTCGGGCGCCCCGGTCGTCGTCACGGGCGACTTCAACGCGCCGGCCGAGGAGTCGGCGGCGTACGACATCCTCACGCGCGACGCCGGCCTCGCCGACACCTGGACCACGGCCGCGCACCACGCGACGCCCGGCATCGGCACCTTCACCGCGTACGGCGACCCGGTGCCCGAGGGCGAGCGCATCGACTGGATCCTCGCGGGTCGCGGCGTCGAGGTGGTCGACTCGGCCATCAACCCGTACACGTGGCAGGGTCGCTCCCCCTCGGACCACGCCGCCGTGCAGGCGCTGGTCCGCCTCGCGCGCACCGCCTGACCCGCACGCCCCGGGCCCGCAGGCGGACGGCCAGGGCCACTACGGCTACAGTTGCGGGTACACCGAGGGCGAGGAAGGTCGGAAGACCGAGGCGCCCATCGAGAAGATCAAGGCACATCTCCCCTCCATGTCGGAACTCCCCCCCACGAGCCGCAGGGCCGCACGCGCAGCCCTCGGCGCCGCATCCACCGCGGGCGTCGACGACGGCCCGTTCCGCGTGCTGTTCGTCTGCTCCGGCAACATCTGCCGCTCGCCCCTCGCAGAGCAGGTGCTCCGAGCGAGGGTCCGCGCGATCTTCGGCGGCGACGCCTCCGAAGCCGACTCGGTCGTGCGCTTCTCCAGCGCCGGCACGATCGCGGCCGACGGGCAGCGCATGCCGGAGCAGGCGGCCGAGCTGTCCGTCCGCTACGGCGGCGACCCGAGCGAGCACCAGGCCCGGTTCCTCACGCCCGACATCATCCGGGGCACGGACCTCGTGCTCACGATGGCCCGCGAGCACCGCAGCGCCGTCGTGCGCCAGGTGCCGCGTGCCAACCGCTCCACCTTCACCCTCCGCGAGTTCGCGGCGCTCTTCGCTCACCTCGTCGAGGTGAGCGGGGAGGAGAAGCACATCACGTGCGACGGCGACGTCCCGGCGCAGCTGCGCGCGCTCATCCCGCTCATCGCGGCGCAGCGGGGCGTCACCCTGCCGCCCGCGCAGGAGGACGACTACGACGTGGTCGACCCGTACCGCCGCTCGCAGAGCACGTACGACGCCTCCGGGGAGCAGGCCGCACGCGCGATCGATTCAGTGCTCGAGTCGGTGCGGGCCGTGACCCGCACGGGCGCGTCCCGCCTCCGGGGCTGACCCGAGCGCCGTCGAGCCCTCTCGCATCGCGCGCACGCCGGCGGCGTCCGACCGCTGCTTCGACGACGACCCCGCGGTCGTCATCGCGCTCGGGTGCTCATCCGTTCGCCGCGCCGCGGCCCGGCGATCAGGCGGGCGGGGTTGAATGGTGGGCATGACCCCCGCGATCGGCCCGACGACCGGCGACGACATCCACCTGATCTCGCTCAACGTGCGGATGCCGTGGCACGGCACCCGCCCCGGCGAGGCCGACCACTGGCCCGAGCGCCAGGAGCCGCTGATCCGGTTCCTGCAGCAGGAGCGCCCCACGGTGCTCGGCGTGCAGGAGGCGGTGTGGCCGCAGATCCAGGTGATCGACAAGGCGCTGCCGCCGTCGTACCGCATGGTCGGGCAGGGCCGCGAGGGCGGCAGCCACGGCGAGCACGGCGCGATCTTCTACCAGGCGTCCCGCCTCACCCTCCTCGAGCACGACGTGATGTGGCTCTCGGACACCCCGGACGTGATCGGCAGCATGACGTGGGGCAACCCCATGCCGCGGATCCTCACCTGGGCCCGCTTCCAGGACGAGGCGACCGGCCTCCCGCTCGTGGTGCTCGACACGCACCTCGACCACGACGTCGCCGAGGCCCGCGACCGCGCGGCCGAGGCCATCGCGGAACTCGTGCGCACGCGCTTCGCCGGGCTGCCGCTCGTGCTCATGGGCGACTTCAACGCGCCCGTCGACTCCACGCCCTACGACGCGCTCACCCGCCGCGGCGGCCTCCGCGACTCCTGGCTCGACACCGCGCGCCAGGCCACCCCGGCGTTCGGCACGTTCCCCGACTACCGGCCGCCGGTGGTGGGGGCGCCGCGCATCGACTGGATCCTCGTGAGCGAGCGCGTGGACGTGCGCGCCGCCGCCGTCAACGACTTCGCCTGGCAGGGCCGCATGATGAGCGACCACCTGCCCGTGCAGGCGCTCGTGCGCCTGCGCTGACGTCGCGCGTCACGCCTCGCGCGTCACGCGTTGGGCGCGGCCTCCCCGGCCTCGTAGCCTGGGTGGATGACCACCGCACCGAAGGTATTCGCCATCCACGAGAACCCCGAGTGGTTCGGGCCGTTCGCCGCCGCCCTCGACGCGCGCGGCGTGCCGTACGAGGAGTGGCTCCTCACCGACGGCGTGCTGGAGATCGACGAGGCGCCGCCCGAGGGGATCTTCTGGTCGAGGATCAGCGCCTCCGCCCACACGCGCGACCACGCGCTGTCCAAGGACTACACGCGCTCGCTCATGAGCTGGCTGGAGTCGCACGGCCGCCGCACGGTCAACGGCCGCCGCACGATCGAGCTCGAGGTGAGCAAGGTCGACCAGCTCACGGCCCTCCGCGCCGCCGGGATCGAGGTGCCGCGGACGCGCGCCGTGATCGGCAGCCACCGGATCGTCGAGGCGGCGCGAGGACTCCCGACGCCGTTCATCACCAAGCACAACCAGGGCGGCAAGGGCCTCGGCGTCCGGAGGTTCGACAGCGTCGAGGAGCTGGCCGCGTACGTGGAGGGGCCCGACTTCGAGGAGCCGCAGGACGGGATCACGCTGCTGCAGGAGTTCCTGGAGGCGGCGACGCCGCGGGTGACGCGCGTGGAGATCGTGGGCGGGCGGTTCGTCTACGCGATCCAGGCGGACACGGCGCGCGGCGGGTACCAGCTGTGCCCGGCGGACGCCTGCGCGATCGACCCGGCGACGGGCGCGCTCGTGATGCCGCCCGGCGCGACCATCGCGCAGCAGCCGGGCGACACGATCTTCTCGCTGCGGGAGGACATCACCGCGGAGCACCCGCTCGTGCAGCGCTACGTCGCATTCCTCGCGGGGCTGGGGATCGAGGTGGCCGGGATCGAGTTCATCGAGACCGCCGACGGCCGGCTCGTGACCTACGACGTGAACACGAACACCAACTACAACGCGGGCGTCGAGGCGGTCGCTCCCGCCTCGGGCCCGGGCGCGGTAGCTGCGTTGCTGGAGCGCGTGCTGCGGGAGGAGTACCCGGAGGGCTGAGGCCTCGCGGCCGTACCCGCGGATCCCATCCGGCGCTTGACGAGGTGACGCGGCACGGGGATGCTGGGCACGTCGTCGGGATGCCCCCGGATGGGGGCACCTCGGCTCTGCGCACCGAGCGTCGGCGCGAGGACGCGGCGATGGGAGGAAAGCGACGGATGGATCACGCGGCGATCTTGAACGACCTCATCCGGAACTGGGTGTCACTGGGCCTCGAGTATGCGGACGGCGCCCCCGATCTGACGAAGATATTCGTATATGGTGCGTCTGAGCGAGACAGCGCTTACGCGAACATGTTCTTCGAGCCGAGGGGATCCGTCGTGTATGCGAACGAGCTCGAAGGCGTGGACGCCAGTCGGGATCGGGCCGTGACAGTGCAGCGATTCATGCTCCGCGACCTCAAGGCGGCCGAGACACAGCTTCAAGAACTGGGCGCACCAATTCCGACACAATATCGAGTGACGTATGACACCGTCATACGTCAGCTCGATATGCAGCTATCATACGAACCCGTGTACGCGAACCGCCCCACGAAGATCATGGAAGAAGGCGCCGAGGACTGGCTCGACGGGCGCTTGAGGAAGATATTCGGTGACGATGACGCCCCTGCGCCGAGCGGAGGCTGAGATCGGCCACGCCCACGCCTTCGAGGACTCCCGGTGAAGTACATCTACTGCGAAAGATGGGACGGCGAATTCAACGAGCCCATCAATCCATTGTCGGAGGCCGACGCACGGAACCGTTTCGACGGCCTGGTCCCCGAGCCCGACCATTGGTTCTCCGTCGCGGCACTCAAGGATGACGCCCGAGATCGCACGGTGCCTGAATTCCTGCTCGAAGTCATCCCTCATGCCGACTTCGTCAATGTCTCATTTCTCGACGAACTCGGCCGCCAGCGCTTTCGATACGGGTTCACGAACCTGCAGGGCCGGCTCTTCATGTCCAACGTGACGGAGCACCGCTATCCCGCCGATCGGTCCTTCCATCGGATCAACGAGGCCAACGCCGTAGAGGAGTTCGTCTTCAAGCCCGAAGGCTACGCCAAGCACGTCGTCATGGATGACGCAGATCCACTCACTCACGTCTCAGAGTACCGAGAGGTGAAGATGGATCGCCATTGGGAACGAGTGCCCCAGTTCGGCGACTGGGAGCATCTGGGCAAGTTCGATCGATGATCTCCGCTGCAATGGCGAGTGGATGATCATCGCTTCCCATTGAGAGAGAAAAGGCGACGGATGGATCAAGAGCAGGTCTTGGCGGAACTCATCGAGAGCTGGGTATCCCTGGCCCTCGAGTACTCCGACGGCGCTCCGGACCTGACCCGGATATTCGTCTACGCCGCCTCCGAGCGAGATAGGACGTACGCGAACGTCTTCTTCGAGCAGGATGGCTCCGTCATCTACGCCAGCGAGCTACGCGGCGTGGACGCCGACCCGGACCGGACCGTGGCCGTGCAGCGCTTCCTGCTCAAGGACCTCAAGGCGGCCGAGACGCGGCTCCGCGAGCTCGGCGCCCCCGTGCCGACGCAATACCGCGTGGCGTACGACACCGTCATACGACAGCTTGACATGCAGCTATCACACGAACCCATGTACGCCAACCACCCCGCGAAGATCATGGAAGAAGGCGCCGAGGACTGGCTCGACGGACGCTTGAGGAAGATATTCGGCGACGATGACGCCCCTGCGCCGAACGGAAACTGACCGAGGACAGCCATGGCGAGGACAGAATACGAAATCCTGCAAGAACTCACATCCAAGTGGGTGCCCCTGGCCCTCGAATACAGCGGGGGCGCCCCGGGCCTGACCAGGACATACATCTACGCGGGTTCTGAGATCGGGCACGTCTACGCCAACGTTTTCTTCGAGCAAGAAGGGGCCGTCCTCTACGCAAATCAGCTGCGCGGTGTGGACGCGAGCGACGAGCGCGTAGTCGCAGTACAGCGATTCTTGCGCAACGACCTCAGAACCGCAGAGGCCCAGTTCGACGAGGCCGGCGTCCCGCGCCCGACGCAATACCGCATCACCTACGACCTCGTCTCGCGCCAACTCGACATGCAGATGTCCCACGAACTCCTCTACTCCAATCACCCAACCAAGATATTGGAAGAGGGCTCGGAGGACTGGTTGGATGGGAGGCTTGAGAAGGTCTTTGGACGGACCCCCAGGGATTCCGCGGAGTAATCCGCACGCGTCCGGGTGAGGCCTTGATTCACGCAGACGAGCGCCGATTCGAGCTCCGAGGGGCAACGCGGCGGGTTCTGATGCAACGACTGGCGGAAGAGAAGACTCGGTGATCTGCTCGCATTCGGCCATAGCCGCGCGTGAGTCCGGATTGATCGAGAACGCGGCGCCGCAGGCGCCGCCTCAGGCCGCCGGCCCGCCGTCCTCGGGCGCGACCGCGGAGGTGGCGGCGCCCTGGTCCTCGGCGATCTGCGTGTGGTGGTGGATGACCTCGGCGACGATGAAGTTCAGGAACTTCTCCGCGAAGGCCGGGTCGAGCTTCGACTCCTCGGCCAGGGCGCGGAGGCGGAGGATCTGGCGGCGCTCGCGCTCGGGATCCGCCGCGGGCAGTCCGTGCGCGGCCTTCAGCCGGCCGACCGACTGGGTGAACTTGAACCGCTCGGCGAGCAGGTGCACGAGGGCGGCGTCGATGTTGTCGATGCTCCCGCGGATCTCCCCCAGCTCCTCGAGGGCGGCACGGGCGTCGTCGTCGAGGGGAGCCCCTGCGGGGCCGGTGTTCTCAGGCATGGCACGACCCTACCCATCCGCCCCTGGACGACGGAGGCGGGCGTCCCCATCGGGACGCCCGCCTCGCGGGTCGAGCGGTGACGGTCAGTCGACGATGGTGACCTTCACGTCGATGTTGCCGCGCGTGGCGTTGGAGTACGGGCAGACCTGGTGGGCCGCGTCCGCGATCTCCTGGCGGCGCTCGGCCGGCACGTTCGGGAGGTAGACGTCGAGCTCGACGGCGAGGCCGAATCCGCCCTGGCCGTTGTCGCCGATGGACACGCTGGCGGAGACGCCCGCGTCCTTCGTGTCGACGCCGGCGTTCTTGCCGACGAGGTGGGTGGCGCCCAGGAAGCAGGCGCTGTACCCGGCGGCGAAGAGCTGCTCCGGGTTCGTGCCCTCGCCCGAGCCGCCCATCTCCTTGGGGGGACGGGTGTCGAAGTCGATCTGGTCGTCCTCGCTGCGGACGTGTCCGTCGCGTCCTCCGCCGGAGGCGTGCGCGATAGCGGTGTAGATGGGTTCCATGGATCCATCAGACCACGACCGGGCTGGGAGCGTGCGCCGCTCTCCATGCACGTTCGCGGCACGGACGGTGGATCGCGGGCGAACGCGGAGGACGATCCGCGCGACCGCCAGCGGCGTCCCGGGCGCGTCGCGCCGAGCCGGATCCGGTCAGGGCAGGAGGCCCGAGCGGTAGCCCCAGACGACGGTCTGCAGGCGGTCGCGCGTGGCGAGCTTCGTCATGATCCGGGTGAGGTGCGACTTCACGGTGCTGGTCTCGATCACGAGCCGCGCGCCGATCTCGTCGTTCGAGAGGCCGTCGCCGAGGAGCCGCACGATGTCCTGCTCCCGGGGCGTGAGCACGTCGGCGCCCGGATGCACGGCCGAGGCGGCCCGGCGGCGCGTGAACTCGGCCATGACGCGGCGCGTGGTGACGCCGTCGAGCGCGGCCTGCCCCGCGGCGAGCGCACGGACCGCCTGGATGAACTCCTCGGGCTCGGCGTCCTTGAGCACGAATCCGCGGGCGCCGGCCTCGAGCGCGCCGAAGACGTACTCGTCGAGGTCGAAGGTGGTGGCGACCAAGACGGCGGGGGCGGGGTCGTCGGCGACGTCCGCGGCGTCGACGTCCGCCCCCGTGATCGCGCGGGTGGCCTCGATGCCGTCGCCGCCGGGCATCCGCACGTCCATCACGACGACGTCCGGCGCGAGCCGGCCGACGAGTGCGACGGCCTCGCGGCCGCCGGACGCCTCGCCGACCACCTCGATCCCGCCGGCCGTCTCGAGCACGACGCGGAAGCCCGCGCGGACGATGGACTGGTCGTCGACCAGCACCACGCGGATCACGCGGCGCCCGCCCGGTCGGCGGCGACGGGCTCGACCGGCAGCTCGAGGCGCACGCGCCACGTGCCGGTCGCGGTGGGGCCGGCCTCGAGGCGTCCGCCGACGAGCGCGGCCCGCTCGCGCATCCCGACCAGGCCGTAGCCGGGCGCGGTCGCGGGGCGGGCGGCGGGCAGGACGTTCTCGACCGTGAGCGCGATGCGCGTCGGCTCGGCCTGCACGGTCAGCGTCACCGCGGACCCCGGCGCGTGCCGGCGCGCGTTGGCGAGGGACTCCTGCACCGTCCGGTACGCGGTGACGTCGGCGAGCGGCCCGAGCGGCGGGGCGTCGCCCGTCACGCGCTCCTCGACCTCCGTGCCCGCCGCACGGGCCGCCGCCACGAGCCCGGGCAGGTCGGCGAGGCCGGGCACGGGGACGGTGCCGACCCCTTCGGCGCCCTCGGCATCGGAGGTCTGGCGGAGGATCCCGACGATGGAGCGCAGCGCGTCGAGGGTCTCCCTGCCCTGCAGGCGGATGCCGCGGAGGGAGTCCTTGGCGCGCTCCGGATCGAGGTCCACGAGCCGCTCGGCAGCGCCCGCCTGCACCACGAGCGCGGTGAGGTGGTGCGCGGCCACGTCGTGCAGCTCGCGCGCCATCCGGGTGCGCTCGGCGGCGACCGCGGCCCGGCCGAGCGCCGCCTGGTGCTCGAGGGTCTCGGCGGCCCGCGCGAGCACGTCGCCGTCGTGGCGGCGGCGGAGCGCGACCCAGGATCCGACGGCGGCGCTCGCGGCGGCGATGAGCAGCCCGCTGACGAGGATCGACGCGGCCGAGACGACCGTGTCGATGCCGTACCGCGCGTCCACCGCCGTGGGCACGAGCAGCGCGCGCACCTGCCCGGTGGCGGCGAGGGACGCGCCCACCGCCTCGATGGCGATGGCCGCGACCACGATGCGGACGGCGGACGCCGGCGGCAGGAGTGCCCCGACCGTGTAGGCCGCGACGACGGGCGCGGCGGCCCAGAACCCGAACTGCGGCGGGAGCACCGCGACGAGCGCCGCCTGGAGGAGCGAGACGGCCAGGAGGGTCGACCGCGGATGCCGGCGCCGCCACGCGAGGGGCGCGCACTGCACGACGGCGAGGACCGCGATGACCGCGCCCTGCGCCGGCGACATGCTGCGGGCGGTGCCGTCCGCCCAGACGAGCGCGCCGAGCACGCCGAGCAGCGGGATGGTGAGGAGCGCCCATGCGGCCGCGGCGGCCGCGTCGCGCCGGGCCGCGGTGCGGATGCCGACGCGGGCGAGCGCCTGGCGGATGCGGTCGGCGAGCGCGCCCCGCGGCCGGACGGGGGCGGGGGCGACCGCGGGAGCCGCGTCCGCGCGGGCCGCGTCCGCGCGGTCGGGTGTCGGGTCGGTCACCTCCCGAGCATGCCAGGCGTCGCGCCCGTCCCCGCCGCGCATCAGTAGCTCACGCTCGGCGCGAGGAGCCGGAAGCCGATCGCGAAGGCCGCGATGCCGACCAGGGCGACGACCACGAGGATCCGGCCCGTCACGATCCCGACGCCGCGACGGGTGCGGATCGCCTGCCACGCGGCGAGCGCCGCGGGGATCACCGCGAGCGCCCCGACGACCTGCAGCACCTGGAGCGTGCGGAGCTGCCCGGCCGGGACGTCGACGAGGGAGAGCGCCTGCACGGCGGCCGCCGCCCAGCCGAGGAGCGCGACGAGCGTCACCGCCTGGCCGATGCGCGACAGCAGCAGCGCGCGGCTGCGGCGGGTTCGCGGCACGGCGACCGCGTCGGCACCGGAGGCGCGGGCCCGTCGGCGGCGCCCGATGCCGGCGATGGCCGCGGCCGGCCAGGCGACCACCGACACCGCGAGCACGGCGACCGCGGCGAGGAGGCCGGGGATCGCCACCGACGCGGCCTGCCACGGCTCGGCCCGGAGCATCGTGAAGGACGCGCCCCACGCGATCGCGTCGACCGGTCCGCCGTCGGCGGAAGCGCGGGTCGCGAGCAGGGCGTCGCCGCCGACCTCGCGCCACAGGTGGTCGCCGGCCTTCTCGTAGACGCCCGTGGTGATCCCGAGCGGCTTCGGCGTGACGGCGATGGTGCCGTCGGCGCGCGGCACGATCTCGGTCTGGCCGCTGAGGTTCAGCAGCGCGCCCGGGTTCGAGAACGGGGAGCGGGAGGAGAGCCACGTGCCGGCGAGCTCGGCGGCGGCCGCGGGGTCGCCCGCGGGTGCGGAGGTCGCGGCGGCGGATCCGGCGGATCCGGCGGCGTCGTCCACGCGCAGGTAGCGGTCGGCGAAGCCCTGCAGCACGGCGGTGCGGAGCTCGAGCGTGTCGACGGCGTCGCGGCCGTTGCCGTTGAACGTGATGAAGACGCCGGCGTCGCTGTCCGGGAACATGCGCATGGCGGTGTGGAAGACGTTGGTGTCGCCGTCGTGGCCGAACGCGCGGATCCCCGGCGTGCTGTCGTCGAAGAAGCCGAGGTCCATGCGTTGGCCGGCCGCGAACGTGCCGAGCTGGTCGGCGCCGAGGGCGGGGCGGTGCATCTCGTCGAGGGTCGCGGGATCCAGCAGGGCCTGATCCTCGGGCAGGTCGCCCAGGTGGGCGAGCATGAAGCGGGCCATGTCGTCGGCGGTCGCGGAGAGCGCGCCGGCGGGCGCCGCGTTGACGACCTCCGTCGGGTACGCGGGCTGGGAGTCGTCGGGGTAGCCCTTCGCGAGGCGGGCGTCGAGGTCGGCCGGCAGCGGCTGCGCGAACGACGACGAGGTCATCCCGGCGCGGTCGAGCACCTCCTGCTGCACGAGGTCGACGAACGGCTTCCCGGCCACGCGCTCGGCGACGTAGCCGGCGAGGCTCGCGCCGTGGTTCGAGTAGGCGGGGGTGGTGCCGGGGACGAAGACCTGCTCGGGCGGATCCGTCCTCATCACGTCGCCGAGGGCGCGCTCCGAGCCGGGCACGCCGATGAGGCCCGTGATGACCTCCTCGAACCCGGCCGTGTGGGTGAGCAGGTGCCGGAGGGTCACGGTGCCCTTCGGGGTGTCGAGGTCGAAGTCGAGGTACTGCTGCACGTCGGCGTCGAGTTCGAGGCGGCCCTCCTCCACGAGCTGCATCACGGCCGTGGCGGAGACCACCTTGGAGACGGAGCCGACGCGGAAGAGGGTGTCGGCGGGATCCACCGGGCGGGCGGATCCGCTCTCGGTGCCGGTGTCGGCGAGGCCGTAGCCGCGGGAGGTGAGCACCTTCCCGTCGGCGACGACCGAGACGGCCGCGCCGGGGATGCCCGTGGTCGGCAGCGCGGCGCCGACCACGCCGTCGAGCCACGCGTCGACGTCGTCCTTCTGGAGGTCGTGCCCGCCCGGCTGGTGCTGCGGCGGGGCGGGCGGCGGCGGATCCGCGGGGCCGGCGGACGTGGCGGCGCCCATCGCGAGCGGCAGCGCCAGGACGAGGGCGACGGTGCCGACGACGGGCGCGAGGCGCCGGGATCGGACCCCGGAGGTGGATGGGTGCGGTGTCGTGTGCATGCCTCCACGCTCCCGGGTGCGCGGCGCGCGCACAGGGTGCCGGAGTCGTCATCCGGGTTGCGACTCGAGTCGCAGGATGCTCACTCCGGGTCGGGCGCGTGCGCGCGGAGGAGGGCAGGGAGCTCAGCCATGTCGGTGAACACGATCGCGCCCTCCTGCTCCAGCCACGCGGCCGGCGTGAGGCCGCCCGCGTAACCGAACGCGCGCATCCCCGCGGCGCGTGCGGCGCGGACCCCGTACTTGCTGTCCTCGATGACGACCGCGCGCTCGGGCGCCGCTCCCATCCGCGCGGCCGCGTGCAGGAAGATGTCGGGTGCGGGCTTGCCGTGGGCGACCTCCGACGAGCTGTGGATGCGCCCCTCGAACCGGCCGAGCAGGCCGGTGAGCCCGAGCGTCGTCCGGATCTTCTCGTGGCTCCCGCTCGATGCGACGCAGGTGGGGACCGTGATCGCGTCGAGCGCGTCCTCGATCCCCGGCACCGCCCGCAGCTCCGCCTCGAAGGCCTCGACGAACCAAGGCCGGTACCTCTCTTCCCAGTCGGGCGCCATCGTGATGCCCAGGTGCGCCTCCACCTGGGCCTGGAAGCTGCGCGCGGACGTGCCGAGGAAGCGGTCGACGATCTCCGCCGTGCTGAGGTGCCAGCCCAGCTCCGCGAGGATCCGCTTGTCCACCTCCACGGCGAGGACCTCGCTGTCCACCAGCACCCCGTCGCAGTCGAAGATGACGAGGTCGAGGTAGTCGTTCATGGGCGTCCTTCCTGAGGTGGGGCGTGGGTGGATGGCAGGATCATGCGGCGGTGCTCGCGACGACGGCGTCCGCGAGGTCCTCCAGCGAGGCGGTGACCGTGCCGGGCCAGGTCACCCGGGAGTGGACCTCGATGCGCACCGGATGCATCCCCGCCACGAGCGCCCCGACCAGCTCCGCGTCCGACCCATCGCCCACGAAGAGCGTCGCGTCCGGCTCCGCGTGGAGGGCCGCCATCGCGGCGCGGAACGCCCGGGGGTCGGGCTTCATCACCCCCGTCTCGGCGGACAGCGCGACCGCGTCGAACGCCGAGGTGAGACCGGATGCGTCGAGCATGTCCCGCACGTCGGAGCTGCAGTTCGACACGAGGCCGAGGCCCATGCCGCTGTCCCGGATGCGCCCGAGCTGCCGGACGATCCGGGGCGCGGCGAGCTCGAATTCGCGGCCGTGGATGGCGCGCCGCGCCGCGAGCGCCTCGCGTCGGCGGCTGGACGACCAGCTGCGGTCGAGGAGGCTCGCGAGCTCGTCGAGGTAGCTGCTCACGTCTCCCGTCTCGCGCGCGAACCGGGTCGCCTGCCACGGGGTGCGGAGGAGGCGCGGATCCTCACCCAGGCTCTCGCACAGCGCGGCGAACGCGTGGTCCTTGGTGCTGCGCGGCAGGTCCACCAGCGTCTCCCACAGATCGAACACGATCCACCGGATGTCGGACCGGGCGAGCACCGCGCGTGGATGGGGGGCGTGCGGCACGAGCAGGGGCCGCTCCCACAGCGTGTTGTCCACGATGACGTCGGCGTGCTCCCGGGGCGGGTGGGCGCGCAGGTGCTCCTGCTGGCCGGGTATGTACTTCTCGTGGTACTTCCGCATCACGTCGGGCCCCTGCTCGGGGACGTCGCGCCGGAAGCCGCGGTCGAGCATCTCCTGCGGATCCACGTGGAGGTGGACGACGCGGTCGAGGTGGGCTCGGAGCTCGTCCCGCAGCAGGAAGATCCCCTCCACGATCACGATGTCGCCGGGCCGCACGCGGTACTCGCGTTCGATCGAGTAGGTGTCCGTCGCGAGATCGAGATGGCGGAGGCGCGTCTCGAGCGATCCGGCCTGCCGCAACGGGGCGAGGACCTCGGCGACGAGCCGCCGGGTGTCGATGCTGCGCGTCAGGTACGCGTCGCGCTCCGACAGGCTGCTGTCGTACCGGACGCTGCGGGGGTTGTGGAAGTCGTCGACGTGCACCACGGTGCAGCGTCGGCCCGCCCGCACGACCTCGGCGCGGACGGCCTCTGCCAGGCGGCTCTTCCCCGATGTGTCCGGACCGGTGATCCCGAGGAGGAAGGGCCTGTCGGTGGCGGCGCGCGCCACCGCATCGGCGGCGATGGCCTCGGCGGACGCGGCCTCGGCGGACGCGCCCTCGGCGGACGCGGCCTCGGCGGTGGGGCGGGGCAGCGCGCTCACGACGTGCCCGCCCTGGCCGGGTCGAGCAGCCCGCGCAGGCGATCCGACAGGTGCGCGTAGAGGTCTTGGCCGTACTGGGCGTTGTCGCGGTGCCCGGGGGGCGTCGGATCCAGGCGCAGGGCGGTCACGTCATCACGCCGCCGCCCCTCCACCAGGAGTCGACCCCGGACGTCCGCGTCCACGCGTCGCCGGGAGTCGGCGGCCCGGAGGACCCCCTGCCCGCGCATGGTCAGCACGGGCGCGCGACCCACGTATCCGAGGGCCTGGACGATGAGCGCCGCCTCGCCGAGCCGGTCGGCCTCGTGCTCCACGTCGGTGTCCCGCACGAGCTGCACGTCGGGCACGGCGCCGTCCCACAGCCTCGTGTAGAGGAGCTTCGACTCGTGTCGGAGACCGGTGTCCCGGAACACCGCGCCCGTGACGCCGCAGACCGCCTCGGGCGTCGCGAGGATCTCCCGCTCGGGCACCTGGGACCGGCGCGCCTCCTCCAGGGACCCGTAGAACAGACGCGCGGGAGAGCGCTCGAGGACCTCGATGCGGTGCCCGGCGAACGTCCTCGGGTCGGCGGCGCGCATGTCGAGGAGCACGCGGAGCGCGGACATGGCGGAGTGGGAGGATCCCGCCACCACGATCGGCGCACCGGGTCGCGCGCGCACGAGCTCCAGGATCCGGGGCCTGGTCCGCGGATCGAGCACGCGACCGGAGAGCAGCGTGGTGTCGGGCCACGGCGCGAGCGCCGGATGCGGCGGCTCCCGCCGTCCGGTCGCCAGCACGACGTGCCGGGCGCGGAGCGTCTCGCCGGAGGTCAGGCTCACCGAGGGGTGCGATCCCCCGATCTCCACCTCCGACGCGTGCCGGCCGGACAGGACGGCACCGTCGGGCAGCGCGGACGTGACCGCCTGCCCGATCCGGTCGAGCGCGGCCGCGAGCTCGCGCAGGTCCACGGGTCCCTCCGCCGTGGCGACCTCGCGCACGACCGGGGAGCGCCACAGCTCCGGCCAGTCCCCCGCCAGGTCCACGTCCTTGAGGAAGCGCGCGCCGACGGACGTGCTGAGGATCCCGTAGTCGTGGTAGTCGCCGCCGCCGAGGCTCGGGCGGCGCTCGACGATGCCGAGGCGCGTGCCGAGCAGCCACGGCGCCGACGCGAGGAACGACGTCGTCCGGAAGCCGCCGCCGACGAACAGGATGTCGAGATCCGGCTCCTCAGCCCGCATGGGTGGCCAGCAGGGCGTCGAAGCGGTCGCAGATGAGGTCGGCCTGCTCCATGGTGAGGATGAGCGGGGGCCGGATCTTGAGCACGTTGCCCCGCCCGTAGCGCGACGTGCGCAGGATCAGGCCGAAGTCCATGGCCCGACGAGCGAGCTCGTTCGTGAGCGCGACGTTGGGGCTGCCGTCCGCATCCGCGATCTCCACGCCGATCATGAGACCGAGGCCGCGCACGTCGTCCATGAACGGGTACCTCTTCTTCATCTCGTGCAGGCGCGCCAGGATGCGCGCGCCCGTCGCCCGGACGTTCGCGAGGAACGCCTCGTCGTCGATGATGTCGAGCGTCGCGTTCGCCGCGGCGGCGGCCATGATGTTCGAGCCGTACGTGAAGGAGTGCTGGTCGCTGGGCAGGTCCGCGAGCTCGTCGCTGGCGAGGATCGCCGCGACCTGCGCTCCGGAGCCGCCGAGTCCCTTGGCGACGGTGATCGCATCCGGCTCGACACCGAAGTGCTCGGCGGCGAACATCCGCCCGGTGCGCCCGATGCCCGTCTGGATCTCGTCGAGGATGAGCTTGATGCCCATGTCGTCGCAGAACTGCCGGAGCTTCTGGAAATACCCCATCGGCGGGATGATGTTCCCTCCGTTCCCCGATATCGGCTCGACCAGGAAAGCCGCGACGCTGCCGCTGCTCGCGTATTCCATGAAGTCGTAGAGGCGCTCCGTGCAGAGCGACCCGCATGATGCGGCGTCCTGCGCGTAGAAGCACCGGTGGCAGTAGGGGTCGGGCACCTGGAGGGAGTTGTGGAAGAGCGTCTGGAACGGTTCGCGTCGGAAGGCGTTGCCGGACATGCTCGTCATCATCATGGTCTGTCCGACATGCGCGCGGAAGAGCGTGATGACGTCGCGCTTGCCCGTGGCGCGCTGGGCCATCTTGATCGCGCCCTCGTTCGCCTCCGAGCCTCCGGAGACCTTCAGGTGGGCGCGGGTGATGGAGGACGGCGCCAGATCCACCAGGCGGCGGGAGAGATGGTTGATCTGATCGGTCTGGAAGCTGCTGGTCACGTGCACCAGCCGCTCCGCCTGATCCTTGATGGCGGACACCACGGCGGGGTGCGAGTACCCCAGGCTGAGGTTGAAGGTGGCGGATGCGCAGTCGAGGAAGGCGTTCCCCTCCTCGTCGAAGAGGTACACCCCCTCGCCGCGGACCATCTTCTGCTCGGAGACCGGGTAGTACACGGCGCCAGGATCCGTGCCATGCATTTCCTGAAGGGACACGTGCGCACCTGCAATCGATTCAGTGAGGACTCGGGAACCGCAGCGGAAAGGCGCCACCCGACGGCCGGCGCGACGGGGACACGACTCGTCCCGCATTCGCGTCACCGTGGAAGCGTGCTGCGACCCATCGAGTAAAACATCATCCTCGAAGGGTGCGAACCCCCCAAGGAAGGGTATTCCCGGTATTTCGAAAACGCACCGCGGGCCGGCGCTCGCGGTATCGTGCGGGCCGCCGTGGAATGGATTCCCGGCTGGCGGCGGCGGCCGCCGGTGGAGGGAGCCGGGCAGCGGGATCGTCGGCGGCGACGAGCTCCACCTTGAAGCGCTCGGCGTCCTCGAGGAACGCGGCGCGGTGGTCCGGTCCGCCGGCGAACGGGTGACGGTCGGCGTAGAGGCGCGCCCAGCCGTGGTCGGGCGCCGCGTCCCAGAGCCGGTCGACGTCGGCCGCGGATCCGGCGTGGAAGGCGAGGTGGCTGAGGCCCGCGCCGCGGCGGTCGTGCGCGGCGTCGCGGGGTGCGCGGGCGATCACGACGTACGCGTCGCCGAGGCGGAGGCTCGCGCCGTCGGACCAGCGGGCGTCCTCCCGGTAGCCGAGCTCGCCGAGGATCCAGCCCCACGCCGCCAGCGCCCGGTCGAGGTCGCGCACCTGCAGCTCCACGTGGTGGAGCGATCCGCGGGCCGGACGTCGGGCCCCGACCCCGGAGTCGTGGTCGCGCGTCGGCTGCGTGCCTCCGTCGCCCATCACTCCCCCTGCCGTCCTCCCGAGGGTACGCGGCGGGCGCGTCCGCCCGCCGACCTCGACGCGCGGGCCCGCGACGCCCGCCGACGCCGTAGGGTGAGGCCGTCGCCCTGCATCACCGGGGCCGAACGACGTGCCGACCGGACACCCGAGTCCCGTGCGCGGTCCCGCCCCGATGCCCGCGCCGTCCACCCACCGGCCGCGACGCTCCGCTGCTCCTCGCAGCATCGGGTGTCCGCATCCTCCGACCGGCGACGACGCCGGACGGATCGCGCGGACGTCCCCCCTATGCGCACCACGGAGGCATGGAATCGTCCACGTCCGCTGCTACCCCGCCGTCGACGCCGCCCGCGTCCACGCGAGCCCACCCCCGCCCGACGCCGCCGAACCCGGCAGCCGCAGCTACCTCGACTTCGCCGTCACGACCGAGGAGGCGGGGGTGCACTCCGTCACGGTGACCTACGACCACGCCGCCGAGGTCCCGCTCGCGCTCGGCTTCGCGCTGGACCGCGCGCAGACGCGCACCGTCCGCTACCCGCCGCTGGAGCCCGGGGCCGCGCGCCGCTCCACCACGCTCGACCTGCGCATGGAGCGGGGGCCCGCGGTGATCCGCGTGGCCGAGGGGACCGCGGGGACGCCGCTGCGGGTGCACTCCATCCGCATCACCGGGAGCGACGCCGGGCCCGGGCCTGCGCCCGCGGGCATGGCGCTCCTGACCGCCCACCGGGACGGCGCCGTCCGCGTCCCGAAGGCGGTGCGGCGCCCCCGGACCGGACCGCATCCGCGCCCCCGTCCGGCCCCCGGCACGCCGCGCCGGCCTCCCGCGGGATAGCTCCGCCGGAGTCCCGAGCGTGCGCGCGCATGCAGGTTTCGGGCCGGATGCCCGGCGCATCCGGATCGCCGGACGCCATGCGGATCGCCGGACGGCGCCCGCCCGCCGACGTCGTCAGGCGCCGGACATGCCCGTGACGAGGATCCGGCTCATGCGGGCGGCGTGCGGAACAGCACCGGGCGGTCCTCGTGGGCGGCGATGCGCGCGTCGAGGCCGGCGCGGACGGTCGGCCACTCGTCGACGAGGATCGAGTGGACCGCGGCGTCCCGCCAGGTGCCGTCGGCGCGGCGCTGGTCGCGGCGGCGCACGCCCTCGAGCGTGGCGCCGAGCTTCCGGATCGCGGCGCGCGAGCGGTCGTTGCGCGCGTCGGCCTGGAGCTCGACGCGGCCGAACCCGGAGTCGAACGCGAGGCCGAGGAGGAGGCGCTTGGCCTCGGCGTTGACGACGGTGCCCCAGACGCGCGGGTCGTACGCGGTCCAGCCGAGGTGGATCCGCTCGCGCCGCACATCGAGGTCGGTGAGGGTGCTGGTGCCGACGAGCGTCCCGACGTGGGGGCCGCCCACGAGGATCACGGCGTACGGCAGGTCGTCCCAGCGGAAGTAGCCGCGGGCCCACTCGGCGAAGGCGTCGGGATCCGCGCGGAGGCCCGCCGCGCCGCCGCCGAAGCCGCCCGCGAAGACCGCGGGGTGCGCGATGGCGGCATGGAGGGCGGGCACGTGCTCGGGCGTGAGCGGATCGAGGCGGACGTGGGTGCCGACGAGCGGCACGGGCGCGGGGATGCTGGCGGTCACGCGGCCAGCCTGGCAGAGGTCCGGCCGGGACCCGCGGGTGTCGCGGGCCCGGCCGGGCGGTGGATCCGGTCAGCTGCCGGTCGTGGGCGCCGGCGTCGTGGCCGAGCCGCCGCCGGACTGCTGCGGAGCGGCCGGAGCGGCCGGGGCGGTGGCGCCGCCGGTCGTCCCCGGGGCCGCGGGAGCGGCGGGCGGGGTGGGTGCCGTGCCGTCCTTGCCGACCGGCGGGGCGGGCGGCGCGCAGCCGTCGGCGGGCGGGGCCGGCACGGTGGCCGTGGATCCGTCCGCGTTGGTCGGAGGCGTGGGCGGGGTGGGCGGCGTCGCCAACGTGCCGTCCGCGTTCGTCGGCGGCGCGGGCACGGTGGCGGTGGATCCGTCGGCGTTCTTCGACGGCGTCGGGAGCGCGGGCGGCGTGGATCCGTCCGGCAGCGCGGGCGGCGCCGGGCAGGTGGCGGTCGTGCCGCTCCCGGATCCGGTGGCGCCGCTGGTGTCGCCGCCGTTCCCGTCGGCGAACGCCGCCGAGGAGAGGAGCGCGACGAGGCCGAGGGAGGCGCCGGCGATGCCGACGGCCATGCCCGCGCGGCGCTTCCGCGGCGCTGGCTTCTGCGTGCCGCGGCCCTTCTCGAAGACCGTGATGGTGTCGTCCATGGTGTTCCTTCCGTGTCCGCCGCGGCGCGGGATGCGCCGGGTCGGTACTGCCAGGCTCGGCAGCGGATCTGAAGTCCTGCTTAAGTTCCGCGCCCCGGGCGGACATGCGGCCGGGATCGCCCATCCGGGCCTCCTAGGGTCGCCTCATGCTCCCTCCCGCACGCGTCCTCGTGGTGGAGGACGACGAGGCCATCCGCGCCGCCGTCGTCTCCACCCTCACCGCCGAGCGCTTCGTCGTCCGCGGCCTCGCCTCGGGCGTCGAGCTCGAGGAGGAGGTCAAGGGCTTCCTGCCCGACCTCGTGGTGCTCGACTGGATGCTCCCCGGGCCGAGCGGCATCCAGCTGGCCGAGCGGATCCGCCGCTGGAGCGACGCGAGCGTCATCATGCTCACCGCGCGCGACGCCGTCGAGGACCGCCTGCGCGGCTTCGGCCAGGGCGTCGACGACTACATCGTGAAGCCGTTCGCGCTCGCGGAGCTCGTGGCCCGCGTCGGCGCGGTGCTGCGGCGGCGCGGCCGGCTCGCGAGCGTGGTGGAGATCGGCGACCTGCTGGTGGATCCCGACTCCGGCCTCGCGCGCCGCGGCGGCGAGGTGCTCGACCTCACCTCCATCGAGTTCCAGCTGCTCGCCTACCTCGCCGCGCACCGCGGCCGCACGCTCTCCAAGACGCAGCTGCTCACGCAGGTGTGGGGGTACGACCACGCGGATCCGAACCTCGTCGAGGTCCACATCAGCGCGCTCCGCAAGAAGATGGAGGCGCGTGGGCCGCGGCTCCTGCACACCGTCCGCGGGCTCGGCTACCGGGTGGAGGCGTGAGCGCGGTCGCCCGCGCGCGGCGCCTGGCGCACCGCCGCGCTCCCGCGCGCACGCCGGACGCTCCGCTCCGCACGGGCTCGCTCCGCACCCGCACTGTCCTCGCCGTGCTCGCGCTCCTCGCGGTGCTGCTCGTGGCGCTCTCGCTCACGGTGCAGACGATCCTCGGGGCGCAGCTGCGGCAGCAGATCCAGGACCGGCTGGCCGACCGCGCGTCCGCGGCCGCGGCGCTCGTGGGCGTGCTCGACGACGACGCGCTCGCCGAGCGGCTGAGCGCGCAGGGCGTGGCCGTGCAGATCACGACCCCCGACGGCGGGGCCGTCTCCGTGCGGCCCGGCCGGGATCCGCTCGGGGCCACGCTGCCCGGGCCGGATCCGCTGGGCGACGCGCGCGGATCCGTCACCGCCCCGGCCACGCCGCGCGCCGACGCGGTCTCCGTCTCCGCGAGCTCGGTGCGCTCCACCGCCGACGGCATCACCCTCCGCTCCGACCTCAGCGACGGGACGGTGCTCGAGCTGTCGGCGGGCACCGGATCCGTGGACGACACCCTGGCCTCCCTCCGCGGGATCCTCGCCGTCACCTCGCTCGTGTTCCTCGCGCTCGCGGCGGTGGCGCTCGTCGTCGTGGTCCGCGGCACGCTCCGCCCGCTCGAGGTCATGACGGGCGTCGCCCGCTCCATCGGCCGCGGCGACCGCGGCCGCCGCCTCCGCCCCACCCGCCCGACCACCGAGCTCGGCCGCACGGCCGTCGCCTTCGACGAGATGCTCGACGACATCGAGCACGCCGAGCGCCAGGCCCTCGCGGCCGAGGCCCGCATGCGCGCCTTCGTCGCCGACGCCGCCCACGAGCTGCGGACGCCCGTCGCCGGGATCCGTGCCTCCGCCGACGCCCTCGTGCGCACCGACCCGAGCGCCGAGGAGCGCGAGCGCCTGTCGGTGCACGTCGTGCGCGAGGCGATCCGCGCGGGCCGCCTGGTCGAGGACATGCTGATGATGGCGCGCCTCGACGAGGGCCTCTCCGTCGAGGGACGCCCGGTGCGCGTCCCGCCCGTGCTGGAGGCCGCGGTCGCGCAGCAGCGGGCGCGGACCCCGGGCATCCGGATCGACGCCGACGTGCGCGGCGCTCCCCCGGCCGTGCGGGCGGATCCCGACCGGCTCGCCCAGATCCTCGACAACCTCCTGCAGAACGCGGCCCGCTACGCCGCGGCCGAGGTGCGCGTGGCGGCGGAGGCGGCCGACGACGGATCCGTGCACGTCACGGTGTCCGACGACGGCCCCGGCGTGCCCGAGGCCGACCGCGAGCGCGTCTTCGACCGCCTCGTCCGCCTCGACGACGGCCGCGACCGCCAGCACGGCGGCGCCGGCCTCGGCCTCTCCATCGCCCGCGCGCTCGCCCGCGCCCAGGGCGGCGACCTCGTCTGCCTGCCCGCCGTCCCGGGCGCGGGCGCCCGCTTCCGGCTGACGCTGCCGGTGGTGGATGCGGGGTGACGACCGCGCCGCCGCCGCACCCCGGCCTACGCTGACCCCATGAGCACCGACGCCCACGCCCCGCGCACCCTGTCCGAGCACCGGCCGAAGGACGCGGAGGACCTCGTGATCGAGGTCCCGGCGGCGCGGCTGTCGGCCGTGCGCGTGCCCGCCCGCACCGGGGATCCGGCGACCGCGCCCGTCGCGCTGCTCGTGCCGGGCTTCACCGGGTCGAAGGAGGACTTCTTCCCGCTGCTCGGCCCGCTCGCCGACCGCGGCTTCACGGTGGTGGCGTTCTCGCAGCGCGGGCAGTGGGGATCCACCGGCCCCGGCCAGGCCGAGCCGCCCGTGGACGCGTCGGGCTACGAGCTCGAGACCCTCGGCCAGGACGTGCACCACGTGGTCGACGCGCTCGCGGGCGTCGGTGGATCCGGCGGCCGTCACGTCGCGACCGATGCCGCCCCCGCCGCGCCGCTCGGCCCCGTGCACCTCCTCGGCCACAGCTTCGGCGGCGTCGTCGGCCTCCAGGCCGTGATCCGCGATCCCGGCCGCTTCGCCAGCTACACGCACTGGAACTCGGGCCCCCGCAGCCGCGGCGAGCGGTCCGAGCAGATCGCGGCGGTCCGCGCGTCGGGCAGCGCCGGCCTCTGGCCGCTGTGGTTCCTGCCCGAGCAGCTCGACGGCGCCGACCCCGAGGTGGAGTGGTTCCGCACCCGCCTGTTCGGCACCGCGTCGGCGCAGCTGCTTGGCGCGCTGGAGATCATGCAGGCGCAGAGCGACCGTGCCGACGAGCTCCGCGCCACCGGCCTCCCCGTGCTCGTGTCGCACGGCGACGCCGACGACGCGTGGCCCCAGGACTGGCAGCGCGACATGGCCGAGCGCACGGGCGCCCGCTACGAGGTGGTCGCCGACGCGGGCCACTCCGCCCAGGTCGACCAGCCGGAGGCGAGCGCGGAGCTCCTCGCGGGATTCTGGCGGGGCGCGACGCCCGCCAGCTGAGGAGAACGAGCCCGGGCCGGTGGGCCGCTGACTACCGTGACGCGGACGCCCGGGCGTGAAGGCGGCCGGGCGTCGTCCGGCACCCGCTCCTCGTGGGTCGCGTCACCCCACCCCAGGAGGACCCGCATGTCCGAGATCCAGACCGTGGCCGTGCTGGGGATCGGCACGCTCGGCTCGCAGATCGCCTTCCACGCCGCGTTCCGCGGCCTGCGCGTCACGGCCTACGACATCAGCGAGACGGCGCTCGACGCCTCCCGACGGCGCCTGGCCGGGCTGCCCGCGGCGTACGTCGAGGATGCGGTGGTCGGCGCCACGCCGAGCAGCACGGCGGCCGCGCTCGCCTCCCTCCGCATCACGACGGACCTGGCCGAGGCCGTGCGGGACGCGGATCTCGTCATCGAGGCGGCGCCGGAAGTGCTCTCCGTGAAGAGGGAGCTCCATCACGCGGTCTCCCGTCTCGCGCGGGACGACGCGATCATCGCCACGAACTCGTCGTACATGGTGCCGAGCGATCTCGTCGACGTGGTGCACCTGCCCGGCCGGTTCCTGGCCCTGCACTTCGCGAACCGCATCTGGCGCTACGGCACCGCGGAGATCATGCCCTCCCCCTCGACCGATGCGGCCGCCGTGGAGGCCGTGCGTCGGTACGCAGCGGACACCGGGATGACGCCGGTCGTGATGACGAAGGAGAAGCCCGGGTACGTGCTCAACACCATGCTGGCGCCGTTCATGCGCGCCGCCGCCGAGCTCCTCGTGGGCGGGTACGCCGACGTCGAGACCATCGACGCGACCTGGCGCACCGCGACCGGCTCCCCGTACGGCCCGTTCCAGATCTACGACGTCATCGGCCTCCGCAACTCCTACGCCACCGCGCGCATGTCGGACGATCCGACGGTGCGGGCCTGGGCCGAGTACCTCCACGAGAACTACGTGCGGCACGGCAAGACGGGCGTCGAGACGGGCGAGGGGTTCTACCGGTACCCGGGCGGGTGAGGCCGGCGTCGGGCCCCGCCCCTCAGGACAGCCGGCCGGTGTCCTCCTGGAACCAGCGGATCAGCTCGCGGAGCGCGGGCCGGATGGCGTCGTCCGGGCGCTCGCCCTCGAGGTCGTCGAAGGTGTCGCGGTAGCCGGGGATCCGCTCGGCCACGCGGGCGTCGTACTTCGCCATGCCCATCGTCCAGTCGGGGAACTGACGCTCGGTGATCCGCTCCTCCATGAGCGTGGCGATCCGGCCGTGGCGGTCGTCGGCGAGGATCGCGGCCATGCGCTCGCGCACGTCGTCCTCCTCGCCCTCGATCAGCTGGAGGAAGCGCCCCTGCCGGTGGACGAGGAGGCCCGTGAGCCCGTGCGCCGCGTTGGTCGCGCGGCTCTGGGCCAGGAGCTGCGCGAGGTCGACGTCGTCGAAGGACCGCTCGGCGGTGCTGGAGTAGACGATCGAGAGCATGGGGTCCTTCCGCGTGCGCGGGGAAGCGCGTCGTGGGACGGGGCCGGATCCCGCCGCCCCTCCAGCCTGGTCCTCCGGCACGCCGGCGGCCAGGGCGGACCGGGATACGTCGCCGGACGGATGCCGACGGCGCCACGCCGCCGATAGCCTCCGGCCATGATCATCTGGCTGAACGGCACCCACGGCGTGGGCAAGACGACGACCTCGCGGCTCGTGCAGGAGCGGATCCCCGACGGCCGCGTGCTCGACGCCGAGAAGGTCGGCGAGGTGCTCATGGACATCCGGCCGCCCCTCCCGAAGCTGGACGACTTCCAGCACTGGACGCCGTGGCGCCCGCTCGTGGTCGAGACGGCGCGGCGCGTGCTCGACTACGCGGGCGGCACGCTCGTCATGCCCATGACAGTGCTCGTCGAGGCCTACTGGCGCGAGATCAGCGCCGGCCTCGCCGCGCACGGCATCCCCATCCGCCACTTCGTGCTGCACGCGGACACGGCGACGCTCCGCGACCGGATCCAGCACGATGCGGACCTCGGCCCGTCGGCCTTCCGCTTCTCCCGCGTGGAGCCCTACGAGGAGGCGGCCCGCACCTGGCTGCACGCGGAGGCGGAGGTCGTCGACACGTCGCGGATCACCCCGGCCGAGGCGGCCGACCGGATCGCGGGCGCGGTCCTCGTCGGGGCGTCCGGCGCCTGATCCGCCGGCGGGCCCGCGCGTCAGCCCCGCGACCTCCGTCGCCACACCGTGCGCGGCTCGAGCCCGAGGCCCCGGGCCTCCAGAGACTGCGCGACGCGGGCCGACCGGCGGATGCACGACACCAGCAGCGCGAACGCCGCCGCCGCGAAGGGTCCCCGCCGCGGACGACCGCGCCGGTCGAGGGGCGCGCGCACGGCCTGCGCCGCGCGGATCGTCGCCCACTCCGCGGGGAGCCGCTGGAGCATCCGCTGACCGGCGAGCACCGCGAAGGTCACGCGCGCGGGCAGCCGCAGGTCGAGGTGCAGGCTGATCATGAGGTCGACCGGATCCACGGCCGCCAGGAACGCGACCGACAGCGTGCCGAGCGCGAGTGTCCGCAGGGCGAGCGCGGCGCCCATGTCGAGGCCCTCCTCGGTGATCCGGAACGCCCCCGCCCGCGCGAGCACCGCGCCCGGCCGGCTCATCGCGTTCACCAGCAGGATCCCGAGGGCGAAGCCGCCGAATGCGAGCTGCGCGCGGAGGACGGCGCCGACGCCGACGCGCGCGCCGACGAGCGCCAGCGCCACGGCGAGCACGAGCACGCCGAGGGCGACGGCCGGATCCCGCACGGCGATGAGCGCGGCCGACACCGCGAACAGCCCGGCGAGCACCGCCGACGGGTTGCGCCGGGCGAGCCAGCTCGCGCGCGGCCCGCTCACGCCGAGGTCGCTGTCGTCCGGGCCGCTCACGCCGAGGCCGCTGTCGTCCGGGCCGCTCACGCGATCCCGCCCGCGACGAGGAGCGCCGGCGACGCGACGAGCGCGTCCACCCCGCCGTCGTGGATCACCGTGCCGCGCCCGAGCACCACGGCCCGCGTGGCGTGACGCCCGACGAGCGCGAGGTCGTGGCTGGAGAACACGACCGCGCGCGTGCGCGACGCATCGGCGAGCGCCCCCATGGCCGCCTCGGCGTCGCGGCGGTCGAGCCCGAAGGTGGGCTCGTCCGCGAGGAGCACCGGCCGGTCGTGCACGAGCATCGCGGCGAGGCTCAGCCGCCGCTTCTCCCCGCCCGACAGCCGGTGCGGCGACGCGTCCCGCACGTGCTCGAGGCGGTGGCAGCGGAGCGCGTCGTCGATGCGCGGGTCGTCGTCCGCGAGGCCGACGGCGATCTCGTCGCGCACGCTGGCGGCCACGAACTGGTGCGCCGGATCCTGGAACACCATGCCGGGCCGCGCCCCCGCGACACTCCCGGCGACCGGGGGAACGAGCCCGGCGAGGGTCCGCAGCAGGGTCGACTTGCCGGATCCGTTCGCCCCGATGAGCGCCACCAGCTCGCCCGGCCGGAGCGCCAGGTCGACGCCCGCGAGCACGGGCGGGAGCGGATCCGGCGCGCGGCGGAAGCGACGCGGCCGCACGGCCGCCGGGTGCACGGCGAGCCCGACGGCACGCAGCACCGGCTCCGCCGCGGGGGCCGCGGACGCGCGCGGGACCGGCGTGTGCGCGTCCGCCGCCCACCCCGGCACCCAGCAGCCGGACTCGGCGAGCGCCGCCGCGTGCTCCCGCAGCACCTCGTGGGTGGGGCCGTCGGCGAGGAGCCGGCCGGCGGGATCCAGCGCGATGGTCCGCGCCGGCAGCCCCTCCGGCCCGAGCGCGTCGAGCCGGTGCTCCACCATCAGCACGGCGACCTCCGCCGGCAGCCGCGCGATCGCGTCCCGCACGGCGCGCACGCCCGCGGCGTCGAGCATCGCGGTCGGCTCGTCGAGCACGAGGAGCGCGGGCCGGGCGGCGAGCGCGGCCGCGATGGCGACGCGCTGCGCTTCTCCCCCGCTCAGCCGGTCCGTCTCCCGGTGCCGGAGGTGGCCGGCGCCCACGGCCTCGAGCGCCTCGTCGATGCGGGCGTCGACCTCCGCCGGATCCACGCCGTGGTTCTCGAGCACGAGCGCCACGTCCTGCTCGACCGTGGGCAGCACGACGGCGGCCGACGGATCCTGCGCCACGAAGCCCACGTGCCGCACCCGGTCGAGCACGGGCGCGTCCACGAGCCCCGCGACGGTCGCGCTCCCCGTCATGGTCGCGTGCACGGAGTGCGGCACCACGCCGGTGACGACGTGCAGCAGGGTCGACTTGCCGGATCCGGACGGGCCGATCACGAGGATCCGCTCCCCCGCCCCGATCCGGCAGGTCACGTCCCGCAGCACCTCCCGCGAGCGGAACGCGACGCCCACCCCGTCGAGCGCGACGACGGGGCCTCGCGCGTCCGTCACCCCTACGTCCGGCCGACGGCGAAGTCGTCGACCGCGCCCGTGCGGACCAGCGCGTCGACGATCACCTTCGCCAGCAGGCCGCCGAGCACGACGCCGGAAGCCACCTGGATCACGAGCCGCACCCAGAACAGTTCGGTGCCGTACCAGTCGGAGCGGAACGCCGAGAAGAAGAAGACGAGCAGCGCGCCGAGACCGCCCGAGACCGCGTAGTGCAGCCAGCCGTAGCGGCGGTAGCGTCCGGCCGCGAACGGGATCTCGCTGCCCGCGCCCTGGATCGCCGCCGACACGAAGAGGATCGGCCCCACGGCCGACCCGAGGAACACGACCTCGATGACCGACGCGATCACCTCCGCCGCGACGCCCGCGAACGGCCGCCGGATGACGGCGATCGCGATGGGCGCGACGAGCAGCCAGCCGCCGAGCAGCACGTGCTGGGTCAGGTCGCCGAGCGGCCCGGCCGCGACCGACAGCGCGGTCCAGCCCTGCACGAGCACCCAGTAGAGGAAGCCGAAGACCACGCCCAGCGTGACGAGCAGCACGATGTCGCGGAGGTCCCAGCGCGCGCGGCGCGGGGCGGTGGGACGCGGATCCCGCGCCTCGACGGGCGCGCTCATGCGCCGGCCGTCCGGCTCGGGCTGTTCAACGAGACGGTGAGGTGGCTGGTGACGTGCGCCACCGAGCGGCCCACGAGCACCCAGCCGGCGGCGGCCGTGGTGATCACGTCGGCGAGGTCGCCGCGGAGCGCCGTCACGAAGTGCTGCGACCCGGCGAAGGTGCCGACCGCGCGGGCGTGGTCGATGGCCGCGTGGATGTCCTTCATGTGATCCGCCGCGGGCGCGTCGGACAGCGGGTACAGCGCCCACTGCGCGGACGCGGCGATCCCGGTGGCGTCCGCCGCCGGCACCTCGCCGACGCGCACGACGCCCGTGCCGCACGCGACCTCGCCCGGGCAGCCCCGCGAGAACGCGATGGTCGCCTGCACGTGCGCGCCGGATCCGGCGGCGTGCGCGAGCAGGGCGACGAGCCAGCGGACGATGTCCTGCTCGGACCCGCCGACGAACGTGCTCACGTCGTCGGTCTCGATGACGAGGCCGTCGGCGGGCGTCGCGGCGAGCGCGCCGAGGATCACGTCGACGAAGTCGTCGCGCATGACGGCGAGGCTGAGCCGGGCGCCGACGCCGAACTCCTCGGGGGTGGGCGCCGCCTCGAGGCGGGTGGTGGGGGATGCGGTGCTGGTCACGCGCGTGCCTTCCGTGGTCGCGGATGCACGGGTGGGACGCGCGCGGATGCGCGGTCCCTCAAGAGATGCCTCCCTGCGCTGGCATGATCCAGATCAGGTTCTTACGGTCGAAGACTGGTGGTCTTCCTCTCAGCCCGGCCTACCGGACTCCCGTGTTCGGGATGACCATACCGCCGCCGCGACGGAGTCGGCGCGACGCCGGGCCTGGCCGTGGAGGACGGTGGGACCTAGGGACCTACGCCTCCGCCGCCGCCGCGACCGCGCGCCGATAGAGGATCCCCTGCCGCACCGCGGTCACCAGCATCACGACGCACCCGACCACGAGGAGCAGCGGCAGTCCCACCCGCATCGCCACGAACACCGACTCGAAGAGGAACGCGCCGGCGAACCGCCACCCCTCCATCTCCCAGAGGCCGGGCGTCAGGTACCACTCGTCCGGGCGCAGGATCGCGCGGACGCCGGATCCCTCCGTCGCGGCGAGGACGAACACCACCACCAGCAGCGGCAGGAGCACCGCCGCGTTCACGTCGAGCGCGCGCTTGTACCGCTCGGCCCGCGACCGGGCGTCGGAGAAGATCTCGGCGTCCGCATCCGCCGTCGTGGACGCGAAGTGCTGCGTGCCGCTCCTGCGGCTGCCGCTGATGTGCCTCCAGCCCGCGTCGGCGAAGAGCTGCACGTAGTCGGCGAAGTCGGCCGCCGTCATGCTCGGCCGGTAGTCGATCCGCACGACGGCGGATCCGGGCTCGATGTCCGTCGACGTGTAGACGAACCCGCGCCTCCGCATCAGCCGCCCCTCGGCCGCCATCCGGTCGAGCCAGCGCTCCTCCTCGTCGAAGTCGACGAAGAACCTGATCACCATGGTCATCCCTCCCTGCTCCCCCGGCCGCGCTCATGCAGCCGCACGAGGTGGGCCATGCGCTCGGCGTCCTGCGCGAGCACCTCGGATCCCCGGTCGGTGATGAGGTACACCTTGCGCCGCGGATCCTCGCTCGCCACCCGGGTGATGAGCCGCTGCTTCACGAGCGTGTCGAGGGCGCCGTAGAGCGTCCCCGGCGCGAGGCGCACCGCGCCCTCGCTCATCTCCTCGACGCGCGCCATGATCGCGTACCCGTGCGCCGGCTCGCGCAGCGCGAGCAGGATGCAGGCCACCGTCTCGGTGAGCGGCAGCAGCGGGTCCCTCGTCATCGCGCCCTCCTCATATCGTCCGACTGTACAGTCAGACGATATACAGCGCAACGGAATAGCCCGATCGGGGGCGTCCTACCGCTCGACGACCAGCCGCCGTGACACCACCTGCTGCGCGAGCCGCGAGCCGCGAGTCGTGCAGCGCTATCCAGCCACCACCGCGGACGCGATCTCCAGCAGCGCCTCGTGTGCGCGACGCGCCCTGGCCACGTCGTCCGAGGAGACGGGGCGATGCGCGTAGCCCGCCTTGGTCTTCAGAGCGAGCAGCCTCTCGAGGTGCTTGGCCGCATCCGGGTCCGCCCGGCGGAGCATCGCCACCGACTCCTGGTGGTTGCCCGTCGGGGAGTACTCACCGCTCGCGACGATCGAGATGACGTCCCCGGAGGCGATGCCGGAATGCACCGCGAGGGTGACGTAGGCGTCGCCGAACTCGTCGGCGTCGTCGGAGGCCGCGTCCGCGAACAGCTCCGCGGCGTCCGCGAACTGCCTCGCCTTGCGGAATCGACCGTCCGCTTCGGTCCGCCCTGCTTCGCGAGCCGGTGTCATGCCGCTCCGACCTCCTTGCGGAAGCCCGCCGCGCTTCCCGTCAACACGATCCCCTCGTCGGCGATCGACCTGAGCAGCGGCTCCTCCGCGGCCGCCCCGCGGATGTCGTCGCGACCGTACTCGATGATCCGTGGATCGTTTCCCGTCCACCGATGGATCCGGCGTGCGAGCTCCGAGACGTCGTCGGACCATTCGTCGGAGGCGGGCCGATCCCGGACGAGCAGCAGGTCGAGGTCGCTGTCGAGCCGCATGGAGAGCCGCGCCCCCGAGCCGAAGAGGACGGCGAACAGGGGTGCGACGCGGAAGGCCGCGAGGGAGGCCCGGATGCGGTCGTGGAGCTCCCGATCGAGACGCGCGAGCTCCAGGATCGCCGGAGCTGCGAGATGGTCCCGGTTCAGCTTGTGCAGCACGGCCTTCCCGGCCGACTGGGTGTCGACCACGCCTTGCTCCGCCAGCCGGCGCAGGACCCGGCGGATGCCCTCGGGCGATCCCGAGCCCGCGAGGCTGCGGATCCGCGCGACCGTGAACCACGAGTCCGACCGGGCGAGCACGCGGAGGACGTCTCCATCGATCGTGGGAGTGATCGTGCGGAACGGATGCTGCAGTTGCATGCCCAGGATCGTAGTCGATCGCCAACTATCCTGGTCGATCGATCGGGTCTGACCTGATGCGCGCGCGAGCCTCGGGGCGTCCTACCGCTCGACGACCAGCCGCCGCAGCTCCGCCGACGACACGTAGCCGAAGCGGTGCAGCTCGCGCCACGCCGCCACGTACTGCTCCTGACCCATGTCGAGATCCGCCTGGAGTCGCTCGCGGTTCATGGTGCGCGCGTCGGCCCGGCTGAGGAAGCGCGCGAGGTCGGCGGCGTCCGTGCCGAGGCGGGCGTCGTCGGCCCAGCCGTCCTGGATCAGGGTCAGGCCTCGAGGAGGTCGTGCAGCACGACGACCTGCTCGCGCTCCGGGCCCACGCCGACGGCCGAGATGCGGGCGCCGCTCATGCGCTCGATGGCCATCACGTAGTCCTGCGCGTTCTTCGGCAGGTCGGCGAAGGTGCGGCAGCCCGTGATGTCCTCCTGCCAGCCCGGCAGCTCCTCGTAGACGGGCGTGGCGTGGTGGAAGTCGGACTGCGAGACGGGCACCTCGTCGTGGCGCACGCCGTCGACGTCGTAGGCGACGCAGACCGGGATGGTCGCGAGGCCCGAGAGCACGTCGAGCTTGGTGAGCACGAAGTCGGTGACGCCGTTGATGCGCGCCGTGTAGCGCGCGATGGGCGCGTCGTACCAGCCGCAGCGGCGCGGGCGGCCGGTGGTGGTGCCGAACTCGAAGCCCTTGGCGCGCAGGTACTCGCCCGACGCGTCGTGCAGCTCGGTGGGGAACGGGCCGGCGCCGACGCGGGTCGTGTACGCCTTGACGACCGCGATGATCCGCTCGAGCCGGTTGGGCGCGACGCCCGAGCCCGTGGCCGCGCCGCCCGAGGTGGCGCTGGAGGACGTGACGAACGGGTACGTGCCGTGGTCGATGTCGAGCATGGTGGCCTGGCCGGCCTCGAAGAGCACGGTCTTGCCCTCGTCCAGCGCGGCGTTCAGCTCGAGCGACGCGTCGCCGACCATGGGCCGCAGGCGCTCCACGTAGGAGAGCAGGCTCTCCACGATCTCGTCGGCCGAGATGGCGCGGCGGTTGTAGATCTTGACGAGCATGTGGTTCTTGGCGTCGAGGGCCGCCTCCACCTTCTGGCGCAGGATGTTCTCGTCGAAGAGGTCCTGGATCCGGATGCCGACGCGGTTGATCTTGTCGGCGTACGTAGGCCCGATGCCGCGGCCGGTGGTGCCGATCTGGCGCTTGCCGAGGAAGCGCTCCGTGACCTTGTCGATGGTGCGGTGGTAGTGCGTGATGACGTGCGCGTTCGCGCTGACGCGGAGGCGCGAGACGTCCACGCCGCGGGCGGCGAGTGCGTCGAGCTCGTGGAACAGCACCTCGATGTCGACGACGACGCCGTTGCCGATGACGGGCACGACGCCCGGCGTGAGGATGCCCGACGGCAGCAGGTGCAGCGCGTACTTCTCGTCGCCGACGACGACCGTGTGGCCGGCGTTGTTGCCGCCGTTGAACTTCACGACGTAGTCGACGCGGCTGCCGAGGAGGTCGGTCGCGCGTCCCTTGCCCTCGTCCCCCCACTGGGCTCCGATGATCACTACTGCGGGCATGGCTCACTCCTCGTCGGGGCGGGTCGGTCGGGGTGGATCGGGTGGCGTGCGGTGGTGCGGGCGGAGCTGCGGTGCGGGGTGCTGCGCGGAGCGGGCGGGTCAGTCCTGGCCGCGGATGACGATGGCCTCCGTGGGCGGGAGCGCCCCGGCGGTCGCGGCCTCGATGTGGCCGGCGGCCGTGGGATCCGCGTCGCGCAGGAAGGCGCTGAGGCGCGAGACCTCGTCCTCCTCGCCGATGGCGGCGGCCGCGCGACGCAGCGCGTAGAGGGAGCGGAGGACGCCGCGGTTCGGCTCGTGGCTCCACGGCACGGGGCCCTGGCCCTTCCAGCCGGACTTGCGCAGCGAGTCGAGCCCGCGGTGGTAGCCGACGCGCGCGAACGCGTAGGAGGCGATGCGGTCGCCCTGCACGTACGCGGAGTCGGCGAGCAGCGCCCAGACGAGCGACGACTGCGGGTGGTCGGCCGCGATGGCGCCGAGCGTGTCGTGATCGCCGTCGGCGTTCGCGATGCGGGCGGCGACCTCGGGCTCGTCGGCCAGGCGCGTCTCGGGGACGCCGAGCAGGTTCTCTCCAGTCACACTCGATCCTACCAAGGCGGTCCGGCCGGTCCTCCTGCGGCAGCCGCCCGGGCGGCCCGGCCGTGTCGGCGCCCTCCGGTAGCGTGACGGGCACCGCCGGCAGCCCCACGGAAGGACCCGCGTGCGCATCCTCCACACGAGCGACTGGCACCTCGGGCGCACCCTCCACGGCGAGGACCTGCACGCGCACCATGCCGCGTTCCTCGACCACCTCGTGGAGCTGGTCGAGGAGCGGGCGGTGGACGTGGTGCTCGTCGCCGGCGACGTCTACGACCGCGCGGTGCCCGGCGTGCCGAGCGTCACGCTGCTCGGTGACGCGCTCGCGCGGCTGAGCGCGCACGCCACCGTCATCGTCACGCCCGGCAACCACGACTCGGCCGCGCGCCTCGGGTTCGCGTCGGGGCTGCTGCGCGACGGGGTGCGCATCCTCGCGTCGGCCGAGGCGCTCGACGTGCCCGTGGTGCTCGACGACGCGGACGGGCCGGTCGCTATCTACGGGGTGCCGTACCTGGATCCGGATGCCGTGCGCGCGTCGCTCGCCGCCGCCGGCGCCCCTCCCCTGCCGCGCTCGCACGAGGCCGTGCTGGGCGCGGCGATGGACCGGGTGCGCGCCGACGCCGCCGGACGACCGGAGGCGCGCGTGGTCGTGGTCGCGCACGCCTTCGTCACGGGCGCGGCGGCCAGCGAGAGCGAGCGGGACATCCGCGTGGGCGGGTTCGACCAGGTGCCGGCTTCGGTGTTCCGGGGCGCGGACTACGTGGCGCTCGGGCACCTGCACGGGGCGCAGGAGGTGCGGGCGGCGGGATCGGCGCGGCCCGTCATCCGATACTCCGGCTCGCCGCTCGCCTTCTCCTTCGGGGAGCGGATGCAGCGCAAGTCGAGCGCGCTCGTCGAGCTGGCGGCCGACGGATCCACCGCGGTCGAGCTGATCGACGCCCCCGTGCCGCGGCGGCTCGACGAGGTCACGGGGACGCTCGCGGAGATCACGGACGGCCGGTTCGCGCACCTCGCCGACGCGTGGCTGCGGGTGCACGTGACGGATCCGGTGCATCCGGCCCACCTCGTGGCGCGTGTGCGGGAGGCGCTGCCGCACGCGCTCGTGGTGCTGCACGAGCCGGAGGGGGGCGTCGAGGGCGTGCGGTCGCGGGTGGTGGACGCCACGACGGATCCGCTCGAGGTCGCCGCCGACTTCGTGGAGCACGCGACGGGCGCGCCGCCCACCGACGCCGAGGCGCTCGTCCTCCGCCAGGCGTACGAGCAGGCCCTCGCCGCGGACCGGAGCGCCTGATGGACCTGCACCGCCTCACCCTGCGCGCCATCGGTCCGTTCGCCGGCGAGCACGTCATCGACGTGGCCGAGCTCGGGCGGTCGGGCCTGTTCCTGCTCGAGGGGCCCACCGGATCCGGGAAGTCGACGCTCATCGACGCGATCGTGTTCGCGCTCTACGGGTCGCTCGCGAGCGAGGGGTCGAGCCGCGACCGCCTGCACAGCCACCACGCGGCGCCGGGCGTGGAGCCGTACGTGGAGCTCGTGTTCGAGACGGCCGCGGGCATCCACCGGGTGCGCCGGAGCCCGCAGCACCAGCGCCCGAAGGCGCGCGGCACGGGGACCACGAACCAGAACGCGACCGCGAAGCTGTTCCGGCTGTCGTCGCCCGAGGCCGACGCGGGCGAGGTGCTCGGCACCAGCACGCAGGAGGTGGGCACGGAGATCGCGCGCATCGTGGGGCTCACGCGCGCGCAGTTCGTGCAGACCGTCGTGCTGCCGCAGGGCGAGTTCGCGGAGTTCCTGCGCTCGACGGGCGAGCAGCGGCGGCTGGTGCTGCAGTCGCTGTTCGGCACGGCCGTCTACGACGTCACCGCGAAGCAGCTCGCCGAGATGCGGACGGCCGCGAAGGCGCGCACCGACGCGGCGGACGCGAAGGTGGCGGAGGCGCTCACGGGCCTCCGCGAGGCGACGCGCGTGGAGGCGCTCGCGGTCGACGACGCGGCCGACACCGTGCGGCTCCTGGCCGAGCTGGCGGATGCGGCGGACGCGGCGCGCGAGGAGGACGAGGCCGCGCGGCGCCGGACGGCGGCGGCGCTCGCGGAGGCGGAGCGCATCACCCGGGCGCTCGAGCGGCGCCGCTCGCTCATGGCGCGCGCGGAGGCGCTGCGCACCGAGGCCGACGAGGTCGCGCGACTCGCGGCGCGGCTGGAGGAGGCGCGGCGGGCGGAGGCGGTCGTCGGGCCGCTGGCCGCGCGCGACCGCGCCGAGGCGGCCGGGGAGCGGGCGCGCACCGCCGAGGACGCGGCGCGGACGGCGTGCCGGGAGGCGCGGCCGACGCTCGCGGACGCTCCCGCGACCGACCTCTCCGCGCGACGTGACGCCCTGGTCGCGGAGCTCGCGACCCTCGCCGACGCCGAGGCGCGCGAGCGCGGCCTGCCCGGTCGACGGTCCGAGGTGCGCGCCGCCGAGGCCGCCGTCGCCGCGCGCGAGGCGGAGGCCGCCGCGGCCGAGGAGACGCTCGAGGAGCGGCCGGCCGCGCGGATCCCGCTGGTCGAGGCGCGCGATGCCGCGGCCGGAGCGGCGGGCGGCATCGAGGCGGCGCGCGCTGCGGTCGCCGACGCGGAGGCCACCCGACGGAAGGCCGCGGCGCTCGTCGCGCAGGACGCGCGCATCACCGCGGCCCGGGCCGCGCTGGACACGAGCTCGGCCGCCGCGGGCGATGCCGTGCGGCACGAGGCGGAGCTGCGCCAGCGCAAGGTCCGCGGGCTCGCGGGCGAGCTGGCGCGCGAGCTGGTGGCGGGCGCGCCGTGCCCCGTGTGCGGATCCGCGGATCACCCGCTCCCCGCCCCGAGTGCCCCCGGGCACCCGGACGACGACGAGATCGACGCCGCCGCCGACGCGCGCGAGCGGGCCGGGCGCGCGCAGGCCGAGGCCGCGGCGGCGCTGGCCGCGGAGACGGCGCGGCGCGAGGCCATGGCCGCCGAGCTGGACGGCGTCACGCGCGAGGAGGCGGAGCACGAGGTCGCCGACCGCACGGCGCGCCTCGCCGAGGCGGAGGCCGCGGGCGGCGCGCTGCGGGAGGCCGAGGCGCGGCTCGCGGCCCACGACGCCGACACGGAGCGGATCCGCGTCCGCCGAGAGGACGCGCGCGCCGCGCTCTCGGGTCTCCGCGAGCGCGTGATCCGGGCGCGCGAGCGGCTCGCGGAGGACGCGGAGGCGGTGCGCGCGGCGCTGCGCGCGGCCGGCGTCGACCCCGCGATCGCACCCGCCGACGCCGCCCGCGCCGCCGACGCCGACGGGCCCGGCGACGGCGACGCTGACGCTGACGCTGATGTCTCCGCCACCCCGCGCGTCGCCGCCCTCGTCGCCGACCGCGCCGACGAGCGCGCCCTCGTCGAACGGCTCCTCGCGCTCGCGGCCGACCGCGCGCGCACGGCCGCCGACGCGGAGGCACGCGCCGCGGAGCTCGCCGACGCCCTCGCCGCCCGGTCGTTCGCGTCGGAGGACGACGCCCGCGCCGCCGCCCTGCCGCCGGCCGAGCTCCCGGCGCTCGCGCAGCGGGTCGCCGCGCACGAGCGGGAGCAGGCGGTGGTCGCGGCGAGCCTGGTGGATCCGGAGGTCGCGACGCTCACGGGCGCCGAGGACGCGGATCCGGCCGCCGCCCGCACCGCCGCGGACGCCGCCGAGGCCGCCGCCCGCACCACCGCCGAGCGCACCGCCCGCGCCCGCGATCGCGCCGACCGGAGCGCCGCCGCCCTCGCCCGGCACGACGTCGCGCGCCGCGCGAGCGCGCAGGCGGGCGAGGAGGCGCGCGCCGCCATCCGCATGTCCGAGGTCGCGAACGCCACCACACCCGAGAACACCCGCGGCCTCACGCTCGGCACGTACGTGCTCCTCCGCCGCTTCGAGGACGTGGTGCAGGCGGCGAACGCGCGCCTGCGGATCATGTCGAGCGGCCGCTACGAGCTGGAGGTGAGCGAGGAGCGGGAGGCGACGAGCCGATCGCGGAAGACGGGCCTGGCCCTGCAGATCCGCGACCACGTCACCGACCGCGTGCGCGAGCCCGCGAGCTTCTCCGGCGGCGAGACCTTCTACGCGTCGCTCAGCCTCGCGCTCGGCCTCGCCGACGTCGTGCAGGCCGAGGCGGGCGGGCTCCAGCTCGGGACGCTGTTCGTCGACGAGGGATTCGGCACGCTGGATCCGGAGACGCTCGACGCCGTCATGTCCGAGCTCGGGCGCCTCTCCTCCGACGGCCGCACGGTCGGCATCGTCAGCCACGTGGAGGAGCTCAAGCAGCGCGTCGCCGACCGGATCGAGGTGCGACGCCTCCCGGACGGCTCCTCGACGCTCACGTCCACGGTCAGCTGAACGGGTCGCGCCGCTTCGCCGCGAGGTGCCGCCGCCAGTAGAAGGTCGCCCCGCCGCCGAGGCCCGCGGCCAGCGCGAAGGCCACGACGCCCACCACCCCGAGGCCGCCGCCGGTCTGAACGGTGACGACGCCGAGCGCCACCATCACGAGGCACGAGCGCAGCAGGATGAAGGCCAGGGACCGGTCGCTCGTCATGCGGCGCCTCTCGGGAGTCGGGGCGCGGGGGTCGCGCGCGGGACGAGCCTACGGGCCGGCGCCGTGCGGATCCCGCGCACGCGGGTCCACGGCATGACCACCGTCCGGGGGACACGCGTTCGCTCAGCGGATAGCCGCGGAGCGCGCACCCGCTCTCCCATGGGCCCGTGCCGAACCACAGGACGCCTCCCGAGCCGCGGAGGCCCCTCCCCGCAGGAGCGCCATGCAAGATGAGCGGGAGGGTGGAGACGAACGACACCCAGAGACATCGGGGACCATGACGACCACGCTGACACCCACCGGAACGAGGGATCCCTCGCGCCGCCCGCGCACGCCGCAGACCGCTACGGTCGATGACGCCCTCGCGACGCCGGTGGCGACGGACGCCGTCGACGCCGCCGCGGTCGTCGCCGCGGCCACCGCGATGATCGACTCCGCCGCCGACGACGACGCCGCCGCAGCCGCAGCCGCCCCCATCGACCTCCGCGAGGCCCCCGATAGCTCCCCCGCCGACGCCGAGCCGGACCCGTTCGTCCGCGCCGTCATGGCGGGCGCCGACATCGACGAGGCCACCGCGAGCTTCGGGCCCGTTCTCGAGGGGATCCGGTTCGCCCGCGACCGCCGCACGAACTCCTTCTCCTACCGCTACGCCGTCCTCGGCAGCGAGCGCGTGACCCTCCGCACCTCGCGCATCGCGGGCACGCAGTGGGCCGAGAGCCCGCAGCGGCCCGAACACGTGGTCACCTGGTTCCTCGAGGGGCAGATCACCGTCGACCGCGGATCCCGCGCCGTCTCCTCCCAGGGCCAGCTCCCGTTCCTCTTCCCCACCGGCCGCCCGTTCCAGTACCAGGCGAGCTCGACCCGCCAGAACTGCGTGCACCTGGACGCGGCGTTCCTCGAGGAGACCGCGACCGAGTTCCACCACGGCCCCGCCCGTCCGCTCCTCTTCGAGCACCGCAGCGTGCCGACCGCCGAGACGGCCGCCGTCTGGCGCCGTGCCGTGGCCGCCGCCGCCCCCGTCATCACGGATCCCGACGCGTCCCCGCTGATGCGCCTCGAGGCCGACCTGGCGATGGCGCGCGCGACCCTCCGCCTCTTCCCGTGGGACGACGTGGAGCTCCCGTCCGAGCTGCGCGCACCGCGCATGGCGCACATCCGCGTCGCCGTGGAGTACCTGCACCACAACGCGCACCTGCCGATCACGCCCGCCGAGGCCGCGGCCGCCGCCGGCATCTCGACGCGCGTCCTCCAGCTCGCGCTCCGCCGCCACCACGGCCAGACGCCCACGGAGTACCTGCGCGGGATCCGCCTCCGCCGGGTGCGCGCCGAGCTCCTGGACGCGACGCCCGCCACCACGACCGTCCGCAGCGTCGCCGAGCAGTGGGGCTTCGCGCACCTCGGCAGGTTCGCGGCGTCGTACGCGTCGGCCTTCGGCGAGCTCCCCAGCGAGACGCTCCGGAGCTGACGCCGGCGCGGGAGGCGCGGGCGTCGACTCCCGAGACCGTGAGTGCGCCCAGCAACTTGCACACGACTGTGCAAGATAGCTAGCCTGGTCTCATGACCTCCCTCGCCTCCGCCCGCGCGCCCCGCAAGGACGCCGCGACGAACCGCCAGGCCCTGATCGAGGCGGCCGTCGTCGCGCTCGACCGCGACCCGGACGCCTCCCTCGAGACCATCGCGACCACGGCCGGTCTCAGCCGCCGCGCCGTCTACGGGCACTTCGCCACTCGCGACGACCTCGTCCGAGAGGTGGTGCAGCGCGGCGCCCGGCGCATCGTCGAGGCGCTGGCCGGCATCACGCACGACGACAGCCGGATCCACGTCGCCCTCATCGGCGCGCGCCTCTGGGCCGAGGTCGAGCAGGTGCGCGTGATGGCGCGGGTCGCCGTGCGCGGGCCGCTCGCCCGCGAGGTGGGCGGCGAGCTGGCGCCGCTGCGCGCCGAGTTGCTGCGGGTCGTCGAGCGCGGCATCGCCGCGGACGAGCTGCGCGGCGACATCCCCGCGCCGACGCTCGCGCGCCTGATCGAGGGCGGCGCGCTCGCGGTGCTCGACGAGGCGACGCGCAGCGACATCGGCCGCGCGGAGGGCCACACCCTCGTGATCCTCACCTCGCTCGCGCTGTGCGGACTCGACTGGCGGGCGGCGGGCGAGCTGATCGCCGCGACGCCCGAGCTGCGCGAGGTCGCGCCGCGCGCCGCCGAGGCGCCCGCGCCCATCGCCCCCGCAGCAGCCGCCCCCGTGCCCGTCTCCCCCGCGCCCACCGCGGGAGCCGCCTCGTGATCGTCACCCTGACCGACGCGCGCGTCGGCGACGGCCCCGCCCCCGCCCTGCCCGCGATCTCCCTCTGCTACGGCGGCCCGGAGCCCGTGGTCGCCGTCGCCGAGACCGAGCTGCGGCCCACCGTGCTGTCGCTCGTCGCGTCCGGCCGGATGCGGATCGACGGCGGCGCGCTCGCGCTGGACGGCGACGGCACCGCCGGCACCGACGCCGGCGCCGACGCCAAGGACGTGGCCGCGCTGATCGCCGAGCGGGTCGCGCTCGTCGACACCCCGCGGATCAACGAGCCCGCCGACGACGTGTCGCTCCGCGCGGTCGTCGCCGAGGAGCTCGCCCTCGCCGGGCACCGCTCCGGCCGGCACGAGGTGGGCGTCATCCTCGACGATCAAGGCCTCGCCGACCTCGCCCGCGCCCCCTTCTCCGCGGTCCCCGCGGTCGCCCGCATCCGCCTCCTCACGACGCTCGCCGCCAGCCGCGCGGGCGTCGAGGCCGTCGTCGTCACCTCGCCCGAGCGGCACGGCGGCGCGGTCGGCGAGTGGATGCGCGTCCTCCGCGACCTCGCCCGCTCCGGCACCGGCGTCCTCGTCGTCACGAGCGAGGCCGCCGCCGAGGCCATCGCCGCGCTCCCCGCCGACGACGCGAGCGCCGCGCCCGCCACCCCCGAACCCACCCCCTCGATCGACGGAACGCAGACCCGATGAGACTCCTCCCCCTGGTGCGCGCCGAGCTGACGCGCCTCACCGCCACCACCATGTCCAAGATCGCGCTCGTCGCGCTCGTGCTGGTGCCCGTGCTCTACGGCGGCCTCTACCTCTGGGCGAACCAGGATCCGTACAGCAGCCTCGACAGGGTCCCCGCCGCGCTCGTCGTGGCCGACCAGGGCGCCACGGTCGACGGGAAGCCGGTCGACTACGGATCCGACGTCGCGAAGGACGTGCTCGACGACGCGTCCTTCGACTGGCACGAGGTCTCCTCCGCCGAGGCGCGCACCGGGCTCGAGGACGGCACGTACGACTTCACGCTGACGATCCCGTCCGGCTTCTCCGCCGCGCTGAGCTCGGCGTCGGGCACGGACCCGCAGCAGGCCCGCGTGGTCATGGCCACCGACGACGCCAACAGCTACCTCGCCACCACGATCGCGCAGCAGGCCGGCGCGCGGATCACGAAGTCGGTCGCCTCGCGCGTCGGCACCGAGGCCGCGGGCAAGCTCCTCCTCGGTCTCGCGGACGTGCGCTCCAGCCTCGGCGACGCGGCGTCCGGCGCGCAGCAGCTCGTCGACGGATCCGCGTCCGCGCGCTCCGGCGCCGATTCGCTGGCGGACGGCAACGCGAAGCTCGCGACCGGAGCGGACATGCTCTCCTCCGGCCTCAGCCAGCTCCGCACGGGGACGGCGCAGCTCCCCGCGCAGACCCAGAAGCTCGCGACGGGCGCCGACCAGGTCGCGTCGGGTGCGGCCACGCTCTCCTCCGGCGCGACCGAGCTGTCGACCGGCGCAGCGGCGCTCACGCCGGGCGCGCAGCAGACGGCGGCGGGCGCGCGCCAGGTGGCCGATGGCAACGCGCAGATCGCGACCCTCGGATCCACCGCCACCACGAGCGTGGACCAGCTCGCCGGGAGGGTGCCGGCGCTCCGGACGGCCATCCAGGACCGCATGGCCAAGGCGGGCATCCCGCAGGCCGACATCGACGCGGCCCTGGCGAAGCTCGACGTGCTGGGCACCGACATCACGGGCGCCGCCGCGAAGGCCGACGGCCTCAACACCCGGCTCCAGACCCTCGCCGCCGGCAGCGAGCAGGTCGCCCAGGGCAGCGCCCAGGTGGCCGATGGCGCGGCCAAGCTGCAGACCGGATCCGCCTCCCTCGCGACCGGCGCCGGCACGCTCGCGTCCGGCAGCTCGCAGGTCGCGACGGGCGCGGATGCGCTCGCGAAGGCCTCCCCCGCGCTCGCGTCGGGCATCGCGAAGGCCGCCGACGGCAGCGCGACCCTCGCGACCGGCGCGCACTCCGCGTCCGACGGCGCGACCTCGCTCGCGTCCGGGCTCGGCACGCTGCAGGACGGCACCGTGAAGCTGCGCGACGGCCTCGACTCCGGGCTCGACCAGATCCCCGCGTCGACCGAGGCGCAGCGCGACGCGCAGGCCGACACGATCGGCGATCCCGTCGCGCTCCGGCAGGACGCCGTGACCCAGGCCGGCGAGTACGGCGCCGGGCTCGCGCCGTTCTTCATCAGCCTCGCCGCGTGGATCGGCATCTACGCCCTGTTCCTCATCGTGAAGCCGCTGTCGCGGCGGGCGATCACGGCCCGCAAGGCGCCGCTGCGGATCACGCTCGCCGGCTGGCTGACGCCCGCGCTCCTCGGCGTCGTGCAGATGGCCGGCCTCTACGCGATCGTCGCCGGGGCGCTCGGCTTCCGCATCGCCCACCCCCTCGCCATGTACGGGACGATGGTGCTCGCCTCCATCACGTTCGCGGCGATCATCCTCGCGCTCAACGTGCTGCTCGGCAGCGTCGGCCAGTTCCTCGGCCTCGTGCTCATGGTCGTGCAGCTCGTCACCGCGGGCGGCACGTTCCCCTGGCAGACCCTGCCCGGCCCGCTCGCCGCGCTGCACCACGTGCTGCCCATGAGCTTCGCGGTGGATGCCCTCCGCCAGCTCATGTACGGCGGCGACCTCGGGCAGGCCGCCCAGGACGCCGGCGTGCTCGCGCTGTGGCTGGTCGCGGGGCTCGCGGTGGCGCTGGCCGGCGCGATCCGCATCACGTCGCACCGCACGCTGCGCGACCTGCGTCCGTCGCTGATCGGGTGATCCGTCCGGCGCGCGCGGGGACGGTCCCCGCGCGCGCCGCGCCGCCGCCCTACCATCGGCGGGTGCCACTCGATACGCGCCCACTGACCGAGCGGGTCGATCGTCGCGCGGTGCGGGAGTACCGGCGCACCCTGCCGGAGGGCGCCATCCCGCTCCTCAGCGACACCGTGCTCGACTTCCTCCGGCTCGCCGGGTGGCCCCTCTTGTTGGTCGTGACGATGCTCCTGGGGATCGACGCCGGCAATTGGACGCGGGCGCTCCCGATCGTCGGCATCCCGCTCCTCCCCGTCCTCATCGGAGCGACGATCGCGGCGCGTGCGCTGCGCAAGCGCTCCGGGGTGCGGCAGTACCGGTTGCACCGCTTCGCGGAGGCGAACGGGCTCACCTACTGGCCCGTGTCGCGGCCACCGCGCTACCCGGGGATGGTGCTGGCGCGACCCTTCCCCTACGAGCACCGCGTCCACGACCGGTTCCTCCGTCGGGACGGACGCCCGTTCGACCTCGGCGACTACTCCTGGAAGAGGAGCAACCAGCGCATCGAGCCGACGCACCGCTGGGGATACGTGATGATCCCCCTGCCCACGCGACTCCCCCACATCGTGCTCGACTCGCGCAGCAACGACTCGCTCTGGCACCCCGGGCTGCCCGACGCTCTGGACCGTGACCAGCGCGTCTCCCTCGAGGGTGACTTCGATCGCCACTTCACCCTCTACTGCCCGCGCGGCTACGAGCGGGACGCGCTGTACCTCTTCACGCCGGACGTCATGGCGCGCTTCATCGACACCGCGTCCGGGCTCGACGTGGAGATCATCGACGAGTACCTGCTGATGTACTCCCCCGGCGGCCTCGTCACCACGGATCCCGCCGCATGGGAGGCGCTCATGGTCACCGTGGACGCGGTGCAGGAGAAAGTGGCGCGATGGAGCCGTTGGCGCGATGCGACCCCGGCCGAGGAGACGGCCGCCGCGGGCGTCGCGAGCGGTGCGCGTCACTCACCTCGCCATGTGGCGACGCGGGGGCGCCTCACGACGCACCTGCACTGGTGGCAGATCGCGATCATCGCGATCGCCATCATCGTCGTCGTCCTGCGCCTCACGTAGGGCTCGCCTCCCCCATGGGCGCGATCCTGAGATGCCGGGTGCGGGGCGCGTGCAGCCGGGACACCTCGATCGGCGACAGGCCCCACCGCCCTACCATCGTCGGATGCGACTCGACACGCGGCCCCTGATCGCCCGCGTCGACAGGCAGGCTCGCGAGCAGCTCCGGCGGCGGTACCCCGAGAGGAAGCGCCTGCCCGACCTGCGCAGCCTCTACTACGCCGTGCTCCCGGTGCTGTGGATCGCGTCGGTCATGTCGATCACCGCAAGCGAGGGGTCCCACGCGAAGGCCCCGCCGGCGTGGATCCTCGGGTCGCTCTTCATCGGCCTGCACCTGAAGCGCGTGCTGCCCTTCTTCCGCACTTCGGACCGGCGCCGCTGCCGGCTCAAGGGCTTCGCCGACGCGAACGGCTTCTGGTACGACATCACCCGGCACAGCCCGGACTACCCGGGCATGATCTTCGCGCGCTCGTCCTGGGGCGAGTCGGAGATCCGCGACCGGTTCGAGCGGCGCTCGGGCCCGACCCTCGACATCGGCGACCACCAGCGGCGGAAGCTGCCGTTCCTCGCCGCCCGCGTGCACCGCTGGGGGTACGTGATGATGCGCCTCCCGGTGCCGCTGCCCCACATCGTGCTCGACTCCCGCCGCAACAACTCGCTGTTCCACTCCGATCTGCCGGAGGCGGTGGGCCGGCATCAGCGGGTCTCCCTGGAGGGCGACTTCGACCGCCACTTCACGCTCTACTGCCCGGTCGGCGCGGAACGGGACGCGCTCTACCTCTTCACCCCCGACGTGATGGCCCGCTTCATCGACACGGCCGCGGGGCTCGATGTCGAGATCGTCGACGACCACCTCTTCCTGTACTCCCCCGGCGGGATCATCACGACCGACCCGGCGGCCTGGGAGCGCCTGATGGAGACGGTCGAGGCCGTGGAGGAGAAGGTCGCCCGCTGGGGACGCTGGCGCGGGTCGCCGATGCGCGAGACCGCGGACGCCGAGGACGGGGTCGGGAGCCCTCGCGCGGCGATCACCGCCCCGCGCCTGCGGACGCATCCGCACGTCTGGTACCAGGCCACGTGGCTCGTGGTCATCGTCACGTGCGTGGTCTGGTTCCTGTCCGCGCCGAGGTGATGCGCGCGAGCGGTCGCCGCTCGGCCGTCGCGGATCGGGGAGAGGGCGCACGGCGGGTCGCGTGGCGCCCCTACTCTTCCCGCGACCCGCACATCCGGGAGGACGCACGCCGTGCGCCGAGCGGGTCTGCCCTCGAGAGGAACCACGTGCCATCACGCACCGCTGCCCGCACACTCACCCTCACCGCCGTCGTGGCCGGCACGCTCGCGGCGGTGACGCTCGCCGGGCCCGCCGCCCTGGCCGCCCATCCGAAGGCCGCCCATCCGCCCGCCGCCGCGACCTCGCGGGCCGCGGCCGTCGGCGGGACGGGCGACCGCCGCACCGTCACCGAGCCCGTCGACCCGGCCACCACGTGCGCCACCGTCAGCGCGCAGCTCGACATGCCGGACCGCTCCGCATCCGCCGCCGACGAGGCGCAGGCGCCCGACACCGCCCGCATCCAGGCCGCGCTCGACTCCTGCGCCCAGTCCGGCACCGCCGTCGTGGCCGTGCGGCTCGCCTCCTCGAGCCGGGGCGCGAGCTTCCTCAGCGGGCCGCTGCAGCTCCGGCAGGGCGAGACGCTGGTGCTGGATCCCGCGGTCACGCTCTTCGGATCGCGGAACCCGGCCGACTACCAAATCCCCAAGGGACCGACCTGCGGCACCATCGGCGGATCCGGCAAGGGCTGCGCCGCGCTCATCACCGCCACCGACCCGCACTCGGGCGTCGCGTCCCGCGGCGGCCTCGACGCCCGGCGCGGCCGCATCGACGGCCGCGGGGACCACGCGATCCTCGGCGGCACGACGACCTGGTGGCAGCTCTCCGACCAGGCTCGCGCGGGCGGCTCGCAGAACGAGCCGCGGCTGATCCAGGCCACCGGCGCCGACGACTTCACGCTCCACGACATCGACCTCGTCGACGCCGCCATGTTCCACGTGTCCTTCCACGACGCCACCGGCTTCACGGCCTGGGGCGTGCGCATCCAGACGCCCGCCACCGCGCGCAACACGGACGGCATCGACCCGGCGGGCGCGACGGACGTGACCATCGCCCACTCGTACGTCTCGGACGGCGACGACGGCATCGCCATCAAGGGCGGCACGCACGCGTCGAGCCACATCAGCATCATCGACAGCCACTTCTACGGCACGCACGGCATCTCCATCGGCAGCGAGGTGACCTCCGGTGTGAGCGACGTGCTCGTCACCGGATCCACGGTCTCCGGCGCGGACGCCTACGGCACTGCGAGCCCGTCCAGCGCCGGGGTGCGCATCAAGAGCAACCCGCAGGTGGGCGGCCCGGTCACGGGCGTGACCTACCGCGACGTCTGCCTCAGCCGCACCCTGGCTCCCGTGCTGTTCGACACGCACTACGCGGGCGGCAGCGGCAGCGCGATCCCGTCCTTCAGCGGCATCGTGGTCGACGGCCTCCGCGCCGTCGACTCCCCGGCCAAGGCCGTGTCGACGCTCGCCGGGTACGACGACGCCCACCGGCTCGGCGTCTCGCTCTCCCGCGTCGCCGTGGATGCGCCCGCCGTCACGGCCGCCTTCGCGGACATCGCCACGGCCGGCGCGACCTTCGGCGGTTCCGCGCTCACCTCGAAGCGGGCGGACGTGCACGTCACCGCCTCGGCGAGCGCGGGCGCCGCGCCCACGTGCGCGTTCCCGGCGTTCCCGCTCCTGTCGGGCCTCGCTCCCACCGCGCCCTGACCCCGCCTGCTGGAGCGCCGGACGCGAGCCGCAGCCCTCGGGTCAGCTCACGCGAGGCGCTCCAGCGGGTTCTCCGCGAGCTTCCGCACGAGCCCGCCGTCCACGAGGCGGCGGGCGGCCGTGTCGGGCTTGCGCTCGGCCTGGTCGACGACGCAGGCGCCGAACTCCGCGGCGAGCGCTCCCCGCGGGTGCGCCGCGAGCACCTCGCCGAGGAACCCCTCGGGCAGCGCGTCGGGCCGGGCGCCGGAGATGTCGAGGCCGGTCGCGACCTCCAGGAGGTGCCCCTCGACGTCGAGCGCCGGATCCACCTGCGGCCAGTTGTGCCGCACGATCGCGTCGAGCACGCGCTGCCGGCGCGGGGCGGGCCAGCCGGCGCCCGCGGTGAGCGCGACGGCGACGTGGCCGCCCGCGTGCTCGTAGGAGACGGTGTGGTTGTCGAACTCGGTGACCGTGCCGATGTCATGCAGCACCGCGGACACGTACAGGATCTCGTGGTCGACGCCCGTCAGCCCCTCGACCACCGCGAACGCCTCCGCGAAGAGCCACGAGCGGATCCCGTGGGCCGTGATCGCGGCGGACTGGTACGAGGTCGCGAGCTCGAGGGCACCGCGGGCGGCGCCCGTGTCGGGCACGGGGAAGTCGGCGATGCGCATGGCCCATGCTGGCATGCGGCTGGACACGGTTCTCGCATGATCCGGCTGCAGAACGTCACCTACCTCGTCCGCGACCACGACGAGGCGCTCGCGTTCCTCGTCGACGCGCTGGGCTTCGTCGTGCACCAGGACGAGACGGCGCCGGACGGCTGGCGCCGGGTGGTCGTGGGCCCCGAGGGACCGGGCGCGGGCCTCATCCTGGCGCTCGCCGGCGACGCCGCGCCGGTGGGGCGGCAGGCGTGCGACGACGTCGCGTCCTTCCTCGAGACCGACGACTTCGCCGCCCGGCATGCCCGGATGCTCGCCCACGGCGTCGTGTTCCGCGAGGATCCGCGCCACGAGCCGTACGGCACCGTCGCGATCTTCGAGGACCCGTACGGCGCTCCGTGGGACCTCATCCAGCCGCCGGTCGGCTGACGCGCCGCCGCACGTCCACCGCGGTGTCGCACCGCATTCACCCGTCGGCCCTACCGTCGTCCCCCGTGACCCAGGACCCGACGACGCCTCCCCGTTCCGCGCTCTCCCGACGCGGCTTCCTCCTCACCGGCGGGGCCGCCGGCGCGCTCGGCGTGGCCGGGCTCGGCGGTGCGCTGCCCGCCGTGGCCGAGACCGCGTCCGACGACGCGCTCGGCGCCAGCGCCGCGAAGGCGCCCGCTCCGCAGCAGGGATCCGGCGCCCGCTGGAAGCCCGACACCGCATCGCCCCGCTTCACCATCGCCGTGCTGCCGGACACGCAGTACCTCTTCGACGGCGCATCGATCCACCCCGAGCCGCTCGAGGCGTCGCTCCGCTACGTGCTCGCCGAGCGCGACCGGCACAACATCGTCTTCCTCGCGCACCTCGGCGACGTGACGCAGAACGGCGCCGAGAAGGAGATCACGGCCGCGAGCGCGCAGTTCACGCTGCTCGACAAGGCGGGCGCCGCGTGGAGCGTGCTCGCCGGCAACCACGACGTCGTCTCCTCCACCGACGACCAGCGCGGCCGCACGCCCTACCTCGACGCGTTCGGCCCGAAGCGCTTCCGGAAGTCGCCGAGCTACCGCGGATCCAGCCCCGACGGCTACAACTCGTTCCACACCTTCACGGCGGGCGGCCGCGACTGGCTCGTCCTCGCGCTCGACTGGCGCACGAGCGCCCGCGGCGTCGAGTGGGCGCGCGGCGTGCTGGCGGCGCACCCGACGCTGCCGGTGATCCTCACGGCGCACGACATCGTCGACTCGAAGCCCGACGGATCCGCCGTGCTCGACGCCTACGGCCAGGGCCTCTGGGACTCGTTCATCTCGCAGCACGACCAGATCTTCCTCACGCTGAACGGCCACTACTGGAAGCCCGGCCGCACCACGCTGAAGAACCGCGCGGGCCACGACGTGCACCTGCACCTCGTGAACTACCAGGACCGCTACTACGGCGGCGCCGCGATGATCCGCCTGTACCACGTGGACCTCGAGCGGGACGCGATCGACGTCGAGACCCTCTCGCCCTTCCTCCTGGCCGGCGGGCTCGGCGCGGGCAACGAGCTCGCCGACGAGGAGGCCCAGCTCTCCGGCGACGTCGACCGGTTCACCGTGAGCGTCGACTTCGATGAGCGGTTCGCCGGATTCGCGCCCGCCCCCGCGCGCGCCGCCCGGCCCGCCGCGCAGATGTTCGTGCCGGGCACGGTCGCGTACTGGCGCTTCGACGGGCAGCCGGACGGATCCGCGCTCGGTACCACCACCCGCATCGCGGACGCGTCCGGCCACGGCAACGACCTCGTGGTCGCGAACCGCGCGGGCGCGGCGCCCGGCTCCCTCCGCTTCTCGTCCGCGCACCACGACGACCAGCCCGGCTTCGGCAGCCTCACGCTCACGGGCGGCAGGAAGACGGGCGACTTCCTGCGCACCGTGCCGGGCGCCCCGCTGGATGCCGCGACCCTCCGCCAGGGCTACACGGTCGAGGCGTTCGTGCGCATCCCCGCGGACTTCGACGGCGACGCGGACGGCTTCAGCGCGATCCTCTCCCGCGCCGCCTCCGCGAAGGACGCGGGCAGGACGCCGGGCGACGCCGGCGACCCGGACGAGCCCGCCGCGACCCTCAGCGTCTCGGGCAGCCGCGAGATCCAGTGGTGCGTCTACCCGACGACCCAGCAGGGCTCGCTCACCAACTGGTCGCACGAGCTGCCCGCCGCGACGTGGTGGCACGTGGCGGTCGTCAACGACGGCCAGCACACGACCATGTACGTCGACGGCTGCCCGGTGGTGCGGAACCCGTCCACGTCGAACCGCGGGCTGGCAGCGGCGTCGCCCGCGACCTCGTGGCTCCTCGGCGCGAACCTCTACGGCGGGAAGCTCGACCACGTGCTCCCGGCGTCGATCGGCGACGTGCGCATCGTGGAGCGCGCGCTGAAGCCGTCGGAGTTCATGATCGCCTGAGGACGGGCCGCCTGATGCCGCGGGCAGCCGCCCGAGGCCACAGCTCCGGGTGGTCGTCCTCGAGATCGGCGACGGGGTCAGACGGGCTGGCGATCGATGAACGCAGTCATCCACGGCACGGTGAAGGCGATCCGCCCATGCTCGGGTGCGTAGATGATGCCCTTGTCCGTCAGGTTCTGGCGGATCTTGCTGAGGCGTTGCGTGGTCCGGTCGAGTCGGCGTGCGACGTCGGCGGTCCTGGATCCGGTGTCGCCGTCGGCGGCCATGGCGCGGAGGTATTCCTTCTCCAGGGGTGTGGCCCGGTCCCAGCGGTGCGATAGAAGCCGTCGTCGAGCTGGCGGAGGGCGACTCCGGCGCCGTTCTGTGCGTCGTCCCGGGAGATCGGCGATGACGCGGACTCGAGCCAGGCTTCCGAGCCGTATTCCTGGAGGAAGTAGGGATACCCGCCAGTGAGCGTGACCACGAGGTCGATGGCGTCGTCGGCCCACGTGACACCTTCGTCGGCAGCGGGCACCGTGAGGGCAGCGGCGGCGGCTTCGGGTTCGAGTTCGCGGATGTGCCGGTACTGGAAGAGGCGCTCGGAGTAGGACTTGGCTTCGGCGAGCCGCGTGGGGAGGCTGGGCAGTCCGGCGAGGACGAACAGGACCGGCCGCTGCCGCTGGGACGCACGGTGGGCGACGGTGCAGATGGCGACGAGCTCGTCCGCGGTGAGGTCTTGGGCCTCGTCGATCAGGATCGCGAGGCCGAGCCCCTCGTCGTGGACAGCGTCGAGGATCCCGTCGACGACGGTGGTGAGGTCGAGTTCGAGGTTGCCGGAGTCCGCGAGCTCGGCTTCGATGTCGTCGAGGGTGAGGCCGAAGGTGGTGGTGCCGTCCGTGTCCACGCGGGCGGAGAAGGAGAGGGCGGTCTTGAGCGCGCGGAGGAAGGGGCGCTTGCGGTTGCGTCGGGCGATGCGGGCGACGTGGCTCTGGAGAGCGGAGGAGAGCGCCGCGCGCATGGACGTTCCCGCGGCCGCTTCGATCTGCGCGACGACCCATCCGGTCGTCTCGGCTTCGGCAGACATCCGGCTCAGCAGGACGGTCTTGCCGACGCCGCGGAGTCCATAGAGGACGAGCGAGCGCGGCGCACGTCCGGCAGCGGCCCGTGCGACCGAGACGCGCCAGGTCTCGAGCTCGGCATCGCGGCCTACGAGTGCTGGGGTCGGGCGCCGGCGCCGGGCGCGTAGGGGTTCGACGTGCCGTCCATGGTCGATCTCCCCTTGTCTCTCTACGTCTGTCAGATCTTGACAGACATGGGGATACATCGAGAGACCATCGCGCGCCTGTCGTCGCTCGGACACGACCGGCGCGGATCCGCTCCGCGATGCCTGCCCGAGAGACAGAGAGGCCGGGAGGCCAGCGAGGCCCGGTTCGAGGATGAGGTCGCCAGGGGCGGCCTCCGAGGGCCTAGAGCTCGGGGTGGTCGTCCGCGAGCAGGTGGAAGCGGCGGTCGCGGTAGACGAGCGGCGGGGCGGGCTCGCCGAGGATCACGTCGAGGACCTCGGCGACGACCAGCACGGATCCGCCCACCGGCACGGTCTGCAGCGTGCGGCAGCGGAGGGCGGCGCGCGCGTCGGCGAGCAGCGGCTCGCCGGTCGGCAGCTCCTGGAAGCCCTGCTCCTCGGTGAAGCGCGGCGAGCCGGAGACGGCGAAGGAGCGCGCGAGCGCGGCGTGCTGCCCGGCGAGCAGGTGCACGACGTAGCTGTCGGCCTCGAGGATGGCGCCGGCGGATCCCGTGGCGCGCGTCACCGAGAACGAGAGCGCGGGCGGATCCACCGACAGCGACGCGACGCTCGACGCCGTGAGTCCGGACGGCCCGTCGGCGGTGCGCGCCGTGATGAGCGCGACGCCCGCCGGGTGCCCGCGGAACGCGGCCTTGAAGAGGTCGGGGTCGGCGCTCACGCGTGCTCGCCCTGGGGCGGGAGCGCGGCGATGACGGGGTGGTCCTTCGGCACGACGCCGATCTTCGTGGCGCCGCCGGGCGAGCCCAGGTCGGCGAAGAACTCGACGTTCGCGGTGTAGTAGTCCGACCACTTCTCGGGCAGGTCGTCCTCGTAGTAGATGGCTTCGACGGGGCAGACGGGCTCGCAGGCGCCGCAGTCCACGCACTCGTCGGGGTGGATGTAGAGCGACCGCTCGCCCTCGTAGATGCAGTCGACGGGGCACTCGTCGATGCAGGCGCGGTCCTTCACGTCGACGCACGGGAGGGCGATCACGTAGGTCACAGGGCGTCCTCACGGGCAGGGGCCGTCGGGACGGCGGGGGTGGTGGTGCGCATGGTGTCCACGTTAGAACCTCACGTACCCTTGAGGTCAATCGGGAGGGGTCGTCGTGGCGGATGCGCAGGAGCCGACGGCCGCGTCCTCGACGCCCGGCCACGCTCCCCGTCACGCCCCCGACGAGCTGCTCACGGTCGGCGAGATGAGCCGCCGGACGGGCGTCGCCGCGTCCGCGCTCCGCTTCTACGAGGACCTCGGGCTCATCGCGGCCGAGCGCACCGCGGGCAACCAGCGCCGGTACGCGCGGCACATGCTGCGGCGCGTGTCGCTGATCACGGTGGCCAAGCGCCTCGGGATCCCGCTCGCCGACGTGCAGGCCACCTTCGACGACGTGCCGCTCGACCGCCCGCCGAGCCATGCCGAGTGGCAGCGCGCGTCGCGCCGCTGGAAGCGCCTGCTCGAGGAGCGCCGCCGCAGCATCGAACGGCTGGAGCGCGAGCTCACGGGCTGCATCGGCTGCGGCTGCCTCTCGATGCGCGCCTGCGGCCTCCTCAACCCGGACGACGCGCTGGGCGACCGGGGCGCGGGGCCCGTGCGGGTGCAGGGCGGTTGAGCCGCCGCCTCAGCGCCGCTTCCGCCGCACCGCGAACAGCAGCGCGACCGCCGCGATGGGCCAGGCGCCCACGATCAGCGGGTCCATCCACGCGTGTTTCATGTCCGCCCGCCCGCGCCCGACGCGCGACGAGATCGGGTGGTGCCGGCCCTCGGTGAGGATCCCCGTCTCGGTGAGCGGGTCGTCCGGCCGGCCGCTCACGAGGGACCCGAGGTGCGCGCCCGCTGCGTCCACCCGATCGCCGAGCATCAGCAGCAGCCAGTGCACGGACCGCCCCTCGCTGAAGGTCGCGTAGGCGTAGCGCTTGATCGCGCCCGAGACGCCGTGCAGAGGGGCGACCGTGCCGAAGACGGGCGGCAGCTCCGTGTGCTCGAGGGAGCGCTCGCGCGGCCGCAGCTCCTGCTGACGCTCGGGCATGTCCCAGTGCGCGCCGGAGACGAGGTCGGTGCGCTCCCGCGGGAAGGCGGGACGGTCGGCGGGGTCGAGGTCGGCGCCCCAGCCCGGGATCCGGGCCCGGAGCGCGTCGGCGTCGATCGGTCGGTGGTGGTCGCTCGCGCGGTACGGCATGGCTGGCTCCTACTCCTCGTCGAACGTGATGACGGTCTTGACGCAGTCGTCGAGCTTCGCGGAGAACGTGTGGTACCCCTCCGCGATGTGCTCGAGCGGGATCCGGTGCGTGATGATGTCGCGCGGCGAGAAGTGCCCCGCCCGGATGTGCTCGATGAGCCTGGGCCACTGCCGCTTCACGGGCGCCTGGTTCATCCGCATCGTGATGCCCTTGTTCACGGCGTCGCCGAACTTGATCGCCGCGGGCACCGGCCCATAGGCGCCCATCACGCTCACGGTGCCGCCCTTGCGCACGCCGTCGATCGCCCAGTTGAGCGCCACCGGGGAACCGCCCTGCACCTTGATCTTCGTGCCCGTGATCTGGTGCAGCGCGTGCCCGTCCGCTTCCGCGCCCACCGCGTCGATGACGACGTCGGCGCCGAGCCCGTCGGTCATGCGCTTGAGCGCGAGCACGGTGTCCTTCACCGCCGAGAAGTCCAGCGTCTCCGCGTGCGCGAACGTCTCTGCCATGCGCAGCCGGTAGTCAAGCTGGTCGACCACGATCACGCGGCCGGCGCCCATGAACCAGGCCGAGCGCGCGGCGTAGAGGCCGACGGGCCCCGCGCCGAGCACCGCGACCGTGTCGCCCTCCGCGATGTCGCCGAGCTGGGCGCCGAAGTAGCCGGTGCTCAGGGCATCCGTCATCACGAGGGCGTCCTCCTCGTGGATGTCGTCGGGGATCACCATGGGCCCCACGTCCGCGAACGGCACGCGCACGTACTCCGCCTGGCCGCCGTCGTATCCGCCGGTGGTGTGCGAGTAGCCGTAGATGCCGCCGACCGCCGTGGCGTTCGGGTTCACGTTGTGGCAGTTCGAGTACAGGCCGCGGGCGCAGAAGAAGCAGGATCCGCAGTAGATGTTGAACGGCACCATCACCCGGTCGCCCACGGACAGGCTCTCGACCGACGAGCCGACCTCGTGCACGACGCCGATGAACTCGTGGCCGAACGTGGTGCCGACCCGCGTGTCCGGCAGGAGGCCGTGGTACAGGTGCAGGTCGGATCCGCAGATCGCCGCCCGGGTCACCCGCACGATCGCGTCGTTCGGATGCTCGATCCGGGGGATGTCCTTCTCCTCGACGCGGATCCGGTAGGGCCCTCGGTAGACCATCGCTCGCATGTCGCTCCCTCCGTCGGTGCGTCGAGCCGACTCCGCGTCGATGCCGTCGCCTACCCCCTTGACATGGGGGGCGGGAGGCGATCCGCGCGGCGGCGCCCGTCGTCGCGTCCGGCGATCACCCCCGGTCGAACCGCATCCCGCAGGCGCGCGCGTCCGCATCCGCCGCCACCTCGCCCGTGCGCGCGAAGTCGGCCCAGACCTGCCGCACGGCGCGGCCGCGGGCGGCGACCTCCGGCCACGCCTCCGGGGGCACGAGCCGCATCCGGGTCCACGCGTCGCGGGTGCCGAGGATCAACGGGAGGTCGGACGTGTGGCCTGCGCCGATGGGGCTCGACGCCGGGGCCGCGCGGAGCACGTAGCGGACGGCCCGGCCGCCGGCGCGCCGGTGCCGCGCGACGAACTCGGCGACGGGCCGCGCGTAGACGCGGCGCGTGGTGGGCCGGACGACGACGCGCATCAGCACGCGACGGAGGGCCGGCCCGACCACCGGCACGGCGAGCAGCGGGCCGACCACCGGCAGCGCGGGCAGGTACATCGCGGTCTCGTCGCGGGTCGTGCCGATGAGGAGGTCGATGTGGGGCGCCGCCTCCCGCCACGCGGCGTCGCGGTCGGCCTCGGCGGGCAGCGGCGCGTGGCCGTAGCGCGGGCCCCACGGCAGGCCCGCGCGGATGCCCGACGGCCACGCCGCGCGCTCGGCCCGGGCCTGCCGCCGCATCACGTCGGCGAGCGTCGCGTCGGATCGGAGACCGCGGGTCACGCGCGCCATCGCGCGGAACATGCGCTCGCGCCCGCCCGTGATCCCCACCGGCGGGCTCTGCACGATCGCCCGCCGGAGGAGCCCGCGGGCGCCGTCGGCGATCATGAGGTGCAGGATCGCGTCGCCGCCCGCCGACTGGCCCATCGCGGTCACGGTCCAGGGATCGCCGCCGAACGCGGCGATGGAGTCGCGGATCCAGCGCAGCGCCTCGATCTGGTCGAGCAGGCCGAGGTTCGCGGGCGGGCCGTCGGACGCGCCGCGACCGGATCCGCCGCGACCGCCGCCGCCGAAGCCGAGGAGCCCGAGCCGCGCGGTCACCGCGACCACGATCACGCGCTGCTCGACCACGAGCGCCCGCGGGTCGTGGATCGCGAGGTCGCCCGCGCCCGTCGTGTACCCGCCGCCGTGGAACCACGCGATCACGGGCAGCACCTCGCCGGGAGCGATGTCCGCGGGCAGCGTGACCGAGAGCCGCTGGCAGTCCTCCGAGCGCTCGATCCCGTCGAGGGCGCCCTGCATGAGCGTGTCGAGGATCCGCGACGACGGCTGCGGGCACGCGGGCGCCGGGTGCACGGCCGCGAGCACGACCGGCGAGCCGTCGGGTCCGCGCGCGGGCACCGCCGACACGGGCGGCACGCCGCGGGCCGCCGTCGCGTAAGGAATGCCGAGGTAGCGGATCACGTCGCCGTCGCGGAGCCCCGTCACCGGGCCGGATCGCGTCGATGTCGGGCCAGGGAGGGTGGGAGCGGGCATCCGGCCACGCTATCCGGCGCCCGAGGAAAAACCGCGTGGTTCCGGGGAGCCCCTCCCGCGGGCGTAGCGTCGAGGGGTACCGCATCCGAAGAGGGCGCGGCCGGATCGACCTGATCCCTCCCCTCCCCCACCGGACAGCATTAGGAGAACCATGCGCACCGTCAACGCCTACGCGGCCCCGTCCGCCACCGACCCCATCGTCAAGACCACCATCGAGCGCCGCGACGTCGGCCCGAAGGACGTCTCCATCGACATCGCCTACTCGGGCGTCTGCCACTCCGACATCCACACCGTCCGCGGCGAGTGGGGCCCCATCCAGTACCCGCAGGTCGTCGGCCACGAGATCGTCGGCCGCGTCACCGAGGTCGGCTCCGAGGTCTCGAAGCACAAGGTCGGCGACCTCGTCGGCGTCGGCTGCATGGTCAACTCCTGCAAGGAGTGCGAGCAGTGCACGGCCGGCCAGGAGCAGTACTGCCTGAAGGGCAACATCCAGACCTACGGCGGGGTGGACCCGGCCGACGGCACCATCACGCAGGGCGGCTACTCCGAGGCCGTCGTCGTCGACGAGGACTTCGTGCTCCGCGTCCCCGAGTCCCTCGACATCGAGAAGGTCGCGCCGCTGCTCTGCGCCGGCATCACCACCTACTCGCCGCTGCGCCACTGGAACGCGGGCCCCGGCACGCGCGTCGCGGTGGTCGGCATGGGCGGCCTCGGCCACATGGCCGTGAAGATCGCGCACGCCATGGGCGCCGAGGTCACCGTGCTCTCGCAGACGCTCTCCAAGAAGGAGGACGGCCTCCGCCTCGGCGCCGACCGCTACTTCGCGACGAGCGACGACTCCACGTTCACCGAGCTCGCGAGCTCGTTCGACCTGATCATCAACACGGTCTCCGCGAAGCTCGACATGAGCAAGTACATCGGCCTGCTCGCGATCGACGGCACGCTCGTCAACGTCGGCGCCCCCTCGGAGCCGCTCGAGATCCCCGCGTTCGCGCTCATCCCCGCGCGCCGCAGCTGGGCCGGATCCATGATCGGCGGCATCGCCGAGACGCAGGAGATGCTCGACTTCTGCGCCGAGCACGGCATCGTGCCCGAGACCGAGCTCATCTCGGCCGAGCAGATCAACGAGGCCTACGAGCGCGTCCTCAAGTCGGACGTGCGCTACCGCTTCGTCATCGACGCGAAGACGTTCGCGTAGTCCACGCGACACCGGAAGGCCCCGCGGATCCTCGTGATCCGCGGGGCCTTCCCGCGTCCGGGCCGATCGGGCGTCCGGTCGCGACGGTCTCGGTCCCCGCGGAGCAGCGCGTGCAGCGCGTGCAGCGCGTGCAGTGCGTGCAGCGCGTGCAGTGCGTGCAGTGCGTGCAGCGCGTGCAGCGCGAGCAGCGCGAGCAGCGCGAGCAGCGCGAGCAGCGCGAGCAGCGCGAGCAGCGCGAGCAGCGCGAGCAGCGCGTGCAGTGCGTGCAGCGCGTGCAGCGCGTGCAGCGGGCGGATGCCGCGGCCTCGCCGCCGCGCGCCGGCGATGGAGCCGCTCACTAGGATCGGGCCGTGACCGACGCTCCCGAGGACCCGCGCACCCGCTGGCGGTCACCCTGGCTGCTCGCCGCCTTCGTGACGTGCGCCGCGATCGGGGTGCCGATCATGACGGCCGCGTGGACCGCGATCCCGTTCGCCAACGAGGAGGACTCCGAGTCCGCACGGCACGGCTTCGCCCCCTCGGGCCCCGGCCTCCTCATCGTCACGCTCGTCTTCATCGCGATGGCGCACCTCGTGGGATGGGGGCTGCTGCGGGGGATCGCGAGCGGCGCCCCGGGTGGTTCACGGCGGCACACCATGCTGGCCCTGTGGACGGCCGCCGCCGTGTCGGCCGCGGGGCTCGTCGGCGCGCTCGCGCTGACGGGCGGGCAGCTCTTCGCCCCGTACCCGCGCCCGTTCATCCCCTGACGCGCGCCTGCGCGACGGGCGGAGGGGCGGAGGATCCTCGGCGCGCGCCGCCCATCGGAGCGCGCCCCTAGGCTCGCCGGATGGACAGAGACCGGATCAGCGACCTCGCCCACGCCGACCACCCCATCGCCTCGCCGCTGGGCGACGACAGCGTCGATCGGCTCCTCGACGCCGCGGTCGCCGGGCGGAGCAGCGTCCTCGACCTGGGCTGCGGCGACGGCACGTGGCTCCTGCGGGCCCTGCGCCGGGATCCGACGCTGACGGCGGTCGGGGTCGATCACTCCGACGCGGGCTTCGGCCGGGTGCGCGCGCAGGCCGAGCGCGAGGGCCTCGCCGACCGCCTCACGCTCGTCTGCGCCGACGCGAGCATGTGGAGCTCCCCCGACCGGTTCGACGTCGTGCTCAGCGTGGGCGCGACGCACGCCTTCGGCGGCCTCGAGCCGACCCTCGCCGCGATGGACGGGCATCTGCGTCCGGGCGGCCGCGCGCTCGTCGGCGAGTGCTTCTGGGAGCGGGAGCCGACCCCGCGGGTGCTGGAGCTGCTCGGCTCCGAGCCCGAGGACTACGACGACCTCGGCGCCACCGTGGAGCGCGTCGCCGCGGACGGGTGGATCCCGCTGCAGGGCCACGTCAGCACCCTGCGGGAGTGGGACGACTACGAGTGGTCGTGGACGGGAGCGCTCGCCCGGTGGGCGCTCGAGCACCCCGACGACCCCGACCGCGAGCAGGTGCTGACCGCGTCGGTCGAGCACCGACGCGCGTGGCTGGACGGGTACCGCGGCACGCTCGGCTTCCTCACCCTGGTGCTGGGCCGGCCGCTCGCGCGCTGATCCTCAGCGCGGCAGGTCGGCGTGGACCACACGCGCCCCGCCGAGGCGCTGATCGCCGAGGCGCACGCCCTCGGGATGCGGGTGCTGCTCGACATCGTGCCCGACCACACGTCCGACGCGCACCCCTGGTTCCGGGCGGCGCTCGCCGGCGACCCGGCGGCCCGCGCCCGCTACCTGTTTCGCGACGGGACGGGCGCCGACGGCCGCCCCGGCCCTGGTACCTGCACATGTTCGCTCCCGAGCAGCCGGGCCTCGACTGGTCGAACCCCGAGGTGCACGCGGAGTTCGTCGACGTGCTGCGGTTCTGGTTCGACCGCGGCGTGGACGGCTTCCGGGTCGGTGTCGCCCACGGCTCGCGAAGGCGGAGGGCCTGCCCGCCGCCCGCGATAGCGTCGGGGCATGCGCCTGATCCTGATCCGACACGGCCAGACCCCCTCCAACGTGCGGGGCGTCCTCGACACCCGCATCCCCGGCCCCGGCCTCACCGACCTCGGGCGCGAGCAGGCCGCGCGCCTCCCGGAGACCCTGCGGGACGAGCGGATCGGGGCGCTCTACGTCTCGACGATGCGCCGCACCCACGAGACGGCCGCGCCCCTCGCGCAGGCGCTCGGCCTCACGCCGGTCGAGCGGGCGGGCATCCGCGAGATCGCCGCGGGCGGGCTCGAGATGCGCGGCGACCGCGCGTCGGTCGCGGAGTACCTGGAGACGATGATCCGCTGGGTGGGCGGCGAGGACGACCTGCGCCTGGCGGACGGCGAGACCGGCCGCGAGTTCGCCGCGCGGTACGACGCCGTGGTCGCCGAGGCGGAGGCGACCGGGCACGGCACGGTGGCGCTCGTCAGCCACGGCGCCGCCATCCGCTGCTGGTCGGGGATGCGGGCGCGCGGCCTCGACGCGGCCTTCGTGGCCGACCACGAGCTGGAGAACACGGGCGTCGTGGTGCTCGAGGGATCCGGCGCGGACTGGACCCTGGAGTCGTGGGAGGGCGAGCCCGCCGGCGGCGTCGGCGGCGACGCCCCGTCCGGGCCGGCCGGCGAGCCGCGGCCCTAGGCGGCCCGACCGGCGAGCCGCACGGCGCGCGTGGTCGGCCCGGTAGATCCGCGCGCCCTCACGAGAACCGGAACACCGGCCCCTTCGGGCGGAACGGCAGCGAGGCGCCCGCCGGGATCAGGAAGGCATGGTCGCGCCGGATCCGCACGACGTCGATGGCCCCGTCGGTGATCACCAGGATCGGCCCGTCCTCGGGGAAGTCGGCCGCCCGCTCGAGCAGGTGGATGCCCGGCTGCAGCACCGTGCCGCCGCGCCCCCGCACGCGCACGCGTCCCGCGATGTCGTCCACGTCGAGGTACCCGGCGTCGTAGGCCGCGGCGTCGCAGAACACCACGCGCGCGGCGGGCACGTCGTGGGCGCGCGCGTACGACGCGATGGCGCCGAGGGCCTTCCCGAGCAGGCGGACGTCCATGGATCCGGAGGTGTCGAGGACGACCCCGAACGTGCGCTGGGCGGTCGGCACCTCGGGCGTCAGCCAGCCGGGTCGCGGGATGTCCGGCGTCGCCGCCTGCCGTCGCGACGGCCGGGCGTAGGTCTGCACCGGCTCCAGCGCGGGGAACATCTCCTCGAACCACCGGGCGAGCTCGACGTCCCAGCGGAGGGGCGGCTGCGCGAGCGCGCGGATCTCCGCCACCAGCGCCGAGGGGAGGTGCCCGCGCCCCTCGGCCAGGTGCAGGTCGAGCCCCGAGCCGAGCGACCGGCGGAGCAGCTCGTCGAGGTCGACCGCGGACCCGGCGCTCGCGACCCGTCCGCCGGAGTCGAGGACGTCGGGCTGGGCGCGGCCGCGCAGGGTCGCCATCCTGCGGTACCGGCGCGCGTCCGTCGCGATGCGGTCGTAGACCTCCTCGCTCGACAGCCCGGCGAACTGCGGATCGTGGAGGAGGCCGGCCGGCATCTCCCCCACGCCTATCTCGAGCAGCCAGCCGTTGATCACGAAGTCGGTCGCGAGGTTGAAGAGGAAGGGGTCGCGCCCGCCGACGCGGGCGTGGTGCGACAGCGCGGCGTGCAGCGTCTCGTGCGCCAGGATGAAGCGCCACTCCTGCTCGGAGTGCACGGCGAGCGGGTTCACGTACAGCTCGCCGGCGACCGGATCCACCGCCGCGATGGGGATGTCCCACCCGCGCGCGAGCTCGGCGTCGGCGACGAGGGTCAGGGTGGACGTGGTCGCGCCGAGCAGCGGGTACGCCGACAGGAACCAGCGCCGCGCGCGCTCCCAGGGCGGCAGCGGCGCGGAGGGGTCGTGGAGGGAGCGCCGGGCCCCGCCGGCGACGTCCATGGCGGCCGTCACCGCGTCGGTGAGCCCGTAGGCGAAGAGCTGCCGCCAGTCGGGTGGGCGGCCGTACGCGCGTCGGCCCCGCGTGACGCATGATGCCGCGCCCGCGGTGCCGCACGTCTCGAGCCCCGACGGGACGCCCGACAGCCGCCACTCCGCGACGAGGCGCTCGGGCGCGCCGACGGGCCAGAGGACGGGGAGCGCGAACGGGCTGCGCCCGAACTTGAGGGAGGCGAGGAAGCGGTCCACCTCGACGTCCGCCGCGGTCGCCTCCACCCGGGAGGAGGACGGCGGGCGCGGATCGAGGTGGCCGAACCCCAGGTGCAGCACCAGGTGCGCGAACACCCACGCCCACTCCTCCGCGCTCGCCCGGCGCACGGGGTCGACCACGATGTCGCACGTCTCGGAGTCGATCTGCGCCCACCCGTCGTCCGGGCGCACGTTCGCGTGCCGGACCAGCGACAGCTCCTCCGCGATGTGGGCGAACATGGGGTGCCGGCGCACGCTGCTCCAGCCGAGCATCACCGCCGCGAGACCCGGGTCCTTCGGTCCCGTCGAGTTCCTCCGGGGCGTCACGCCGAGCGCTTCTCCGCCAGCCGGGGCACGTCCCGCACGAGCTCGACGAGGAACCAGGCGGGCAGGGTCGGCGCGCCCGTGTCGTCCGGCGCGACCACGATCTGCGCGATCTCGAGCGAGAGGTCGGCCAGCTCGATCAGCAGGCCCTTGGCGCGGATCGCGAACTGCCGCCCGGCCGGCGACGCGTGGCTCATGTCGGCGGGGAGGTCCTTCGCCAGCCGGGCCCGGAACGAGAGGGCGTGGAAGTGCAGGAGGTCGCGGTCGGCGACCTCCGCCGGCCAGCGCAGGTCGCCGCGGAGGATGGCCTCGAGGTCGTACGCCCGCGCGCGCATCTTCCACCAGGCAGCGAACGACGCCGCGTGCGACGCCGAGACGCAGCCGGCGGCGAGCATCGCGACGACGTCCGGGTCGGGATCCTCGCCCCACGACGTGAGCGCGTCGGCCAGCGCGTGCCACGACCTGGGCGTGGAGAACGCCTCCTCGGTCTTCGGCGGCTCGACGTGCAGGTGGTCGGGCCGCTGGGTGATGTACTCCACCACCGCCGGATGGATCTGCGCGTCCACGGCCCACGCGAGCCAGTCGTCCACCGACGAGCGCAGGTGCACGTGCACGAACCGGTTGACGAGCGGCGCGGGCATCGGCTTGATCGCGGCCTGGTCGGTCGCGCGGTTGCCCGCCGCGATGACGACGCTGCCGGTCGGCAGGCGGTGGTCGCCGACCCGGCCCGTGAGGACCAGCGAGTACAACGACTTCTGCACCTCGGGCCGGGCCCCGTTGAGCTCGTCGAGGAACAGCACGAACGGCTCGGTGCGCACGAGCAGCTCGGGAGGGGCGAACCGGGAGAAGGTCACGCCGTCCTCGCGCGTGACGAGCTGCGGCACGCCCGCGACGTCCTCCGGCGCCAGCTGGGTCGCCATCAGGGTGACGCAGTCCATGCCCAGATCGCGCGCGAAGGCCTCGACCATGGTCGACTTCCCGATGCCCGGAGCGCCCCACAGGTGCACGGGACGCGCCAGCGAGACGCGGAGGAGGACGTCCGGCAGCTGGGCCGGGGTGATCGGGTGGAGGGCGCGCACGGGACATCCTCCCGTGTCGGGTGCGGGCGCCTCCGTGGCGTTCCACACGCGCGGGCGGCGGGCCTCCGCGGGCGCCAGCCGTCAGCCCGGTCGAGCCGTCAGCCGTCAGCCCGGTCGATCCGTCAGCCCAGGTACGCCAGCACCGCGAGCACCCGCCGGTGGTCCTCGCCCGTGTCCTCCAGGCCGAGCTTCGCGAAGATGCTCGTCACGTGCTTCTCGACCGCGCCCGTGCCGATCACGAGCGCCCGCCCGATCGCCGGGTTGGTGCGGCCCTCGGCCATCAGCCCGAGCACCTCGAGCTCGCGCGGCGTGAGGGCGCTGAGGGGATCGCGTCGTCGGGCCATCAGCTGGGTCACCACCTCGGGGTCGAGCACGGTGCCGCCGGACGCGACGCGGCGCACGGCGTCGTCGATCTCCTCCAGGCGCGTCACCCGGTCCTTGAGCAGGTAGCCGATCCCGGCGGTGCCGCTGCGGAACACCTCCTCGGCGTACGCGGCCTCCACGTACTGGGAGAGCAGCAGCACGCCGATCCCCGGCACGCGGCGGCGGGCCTCGACCGTCGCGCGGATGCCCTCGTCGGTGTACGACGGCGGCATGCGGACGTCCATCACCACCACGTCGGGGACGTCGTCGGCGAGCGCGGCGAGGAAGGCATCCGCGTCCTTGTACTGGGCGACCACGTCGATCCCGGCCTCCACGAGCACCCGCGCGAGCCCCTCCCGGAGCAGCACCGCGTCGTCGACCACGACGGCCCGGATGCGCGCTGCATCCGGGCCGTCGTCCATGGCCCCGATCGTATCGAGCGGGCGGGTCACGCGGCGGGCGGGGCGGCGATCGCGCCGTCGGATCCCGTGCCGTCGGCGGCCGACCCGCCAGCGGCGGTGCGCGGGTCGGTCGGCACGCCGTTCAGCGCGACGAGCGGCACGCGCGCGGTGATGCGCGTCGGTCCGCCGGCGGGGCTGGAGATGCTGACGTCGCCGTCGAGGGCGCCGAGCCGACCGAGGAGCCCCTCGAGCCCGTGGCCCTCCTGGACGGACGCGCCGCCCTGCCCGTCATCCGTCACGCGGGCGGCCAGCACCCGGTCGCCGTCGAGGTCGCTCACGAGCGCCAGCGTCACGTCGGCCCGGGTCGCGCCCGAGTGCTTCGCGACGTTGGTGAGCAGCTCGCTGACGGTGAAGTACAGGTTCCGCTCGACCTCGGTCGGCAGCGCCAGGCTCTCGGGGAGCTGCACGTCGAGCGCCACGGGGACCGTCGAGCGGGACGCGAGCGCCTCGAGGGCGGCCACCAGCCCGCGGTCGAGGAGGATCGGCGGGGCGAACCCGCGGGACAGCGCGCGCAGCTCCTCGAGCGTGTCGTGGGCGTGGGCGGACGCCTCGGCGATGAGCGTGCGGGCGCGCTCGGGATCCGCGTCCAGCGCGCGCTCGGCGGCCGCGAGGTCCATGCGGAGGCGCACGAGCCGCTGCTGCGGACCGTCGTGCAGGTCGCGCTCGATCTGGCGGAGCGTCTGCCCCTCGGCCGTGACGGCGCCGGCGCGGGACCGCTCGAGGCCCTGCACCCGGCGCTCGAGGGCGTCGGACCGGAAGCCGCCGAGGAGGGCGTGGTCAGTCCAGTAGTGGGCGAGCGTGGCGCCGCGGGTCCAGAGGGGCAGGAGCACGACGGACAGGATCATCGTCACGCCCGAGAGCACGAACGCCAGCGTCCAGGTGCGCGCGGGGTCGTAGCCGAAGCGCTCGAGGAGCAGGTTGATCTGCCAGCCCTGCGCCAGCACCGCGATCCCGCCGAGGGCCGGCGCGATGAACCCGAGCGCCAGGAGGACGCCCGCGCCGAGCGTGACGATGGCCACGACCGGGTACACGACGACCGCGTGCAGCAGGTACAGCCAGTAGTGCGGATTCGCGACCGCCGAGAGGAGGCGCATCGCCCGGTTCTGCGTCCAGCGCGGGGTCCAGTCGACCGGACGGATCGGCCGCGGCTCGGCCCACCCGATGCGGACCCGCTCCACCGCCCCCAGCCCGCGCGCCGCGAACAGCGACCCGAAGAGCACGACGGAGAGCGCCAGGGCAGCGAACAGGCCGGACGCCGACCACAGGAGCTCGCTGATCAGGCTGAAGACGATGTTGGGGAGCGCGAGGTAGACCGTGGCGCACAGGATCCCGGTCAGGAGCATGTAGCCGATGTCGCGGGGGAAGCGCCGCCAGGCGGAGGAGTAGAGGGAGCGGCGGCGCGCGACGGGCGGGGCCGCGTCGTCCGGGTCCACGTCGTCGCTCCCGCCCGCGGCGTCGGACGGGGGACCGCCGGCGTCGGACGCGTCGGCGGCGTCGGGCAGGAGCTCTTCGGATGGCACGGGCGTCGATTCGGCCTCGGTGGTGGGCGGTGTCGTGTTCATGATCCCAGCCTCGCGAGCGACGGGCACGTGGCCCATCCTGCTCGCTCCCGGATCGAGGTGGGGTATGCCCCCGTGCGGCGGGCGCGGGCGCGGGCCGCGGAGCCGACTTCGCCCATCGTCTCCCCGGGAGCCGCACCTAGGCTGTTCTGCAAATGAGGGAACCGAGGACGCCGGCGATGGCCGGGCGGGGCACGCGCGTCGCACGCGGCGCCGTCACGGCCGCCTTCGCGATCCTCGTGTCGATGCTGTCGCACCTCGCCGGCGGCGGCCCCATCCCGGGAGCGGTCGGCCTCGTCGTCGCGGCGGCGCTCGCGCTGCCGACGTGCGTGCTGCTCGCCGGCCGCACCGTGTCGACCGCGCGGCTCGCGGTCGCCGTCGCGTGCAGCCAGGCGGTCCTGCACCTCCTCTTCACCGTCGGCGCCCCGACCACGACGACCCTGCAGGTCGTCGGCGGGCACCACGGCATGGGCGGGCACGTCGTGAGCGCCGGCGGGGCCGCGGCCGGCGCCGGCGACATGGGCGGCATGCACCACGGATCCGCGATGTGGGTCGCGCACCTGCTCGCCGCCGTCCTCACGATCGTGGCGCTCCGCTCCGGCGAGCGCGCCTTCTGGGACCTCGTCGCGCTCGCGCGCACGAGCCTCCGCGCGCTGATCCTCGTGGCCGCGCTCGACGTCGTGCCGCGCGCCGAGGTGCGCCACCGCGTCGCGCGCGCGATGCGCCCGGAGATCCGCGACCTCGGCGTCTGCGTCGCCGCGTCGCCCCACCGCGGGCCACCCGCCGCGGCCTGATCCGGCCCCGGTCCGGCGCGCTCCCGCGCGCCCGGACGACGCACGACGCCTCCCGGCGCCGTGCCCTCGCGCGTCCTCGGACGCGCACCCCGACGTGCCCGCTCCCTCCGCGACCCGGCAGATCCGAGCCGCTCGGATCGCCCACCCGGAGAGCCGCCGTCCCGCCGCGCCCGATCCCGACGCCCACCCAGGACACCCCATGCCCCCTCGCTCCGCCCTGCCCTCCCCCGATCCGGTCACCGACCACGACCGCCCCGATCCCGACGACCCCGTCTTCGTGCCCCGCACGCTGACCGTCCCGCGCATCCGCGCCCGCCCCGCGCTGCTCTGGGCGTGCCTCCCGCTCGCCGTCGCCGTGACGCTGGCCGCCGCCGCCTTCACGGGCGCCACCACGCGGACGCTGCTGGTGGATCCCGGCGACGTCGTCACCTACGGCCTGCCCGTCGCGCGCGTCATCCACGACGCCGCCGCCGCCGTGACCATCGGCCTGCTCGTGGTCGCCGCGTTCGCGCTGCCCGGGCAGCGGAAGCACCCCGGGATGGCGGGCTTCGCGCAGTGGCGGGCGACCCGCTGGGCGACCCGCGCCGCCGCCGTGTGGCTCGCCGCCAGCATCGCCGTGCTCGCCCTCTCGGGCGCGAACGTGATCGGCGTCCCGCTCACCTCCCCGACCTTCCGGGGCCAGCTCGGCTACTTCGCGTTCCAGCTCGAGCTCGGCCAGACCCTGCTCGCGTCGCTGGTGTGCGTGGCCGTCGCGTTCGGCATCAGCGCGTGGACGCGGAGCGTCTCCGGCATCGGCGTGGCCGCGGCCGTCGCCCTCGCCTCGCTGCTCCCGCTCTCGCTGTCGGGCCACGCCGCGGGCACGTACGAGCACGCGAACGCGGTGGACAGCCTCGGGATCCACCTCGTCGGCGTCACCGTGTGGGCCGGCGGGCTGGTCGCGGTGATCCTCTGCCAGAAGCTCGCGAAGGGCGCGCTGCCCGCGGTCGTCGCCCGCTACTCGACGCTCGCCGGATGGGCGTTCGTCGCGGTCGCGCTGTCGGGGATCGTCAACGCGTCGCTCCGCATCGGCACGCCGCTCGACCTCATCACGACGCCGTACGGGCTCCTGCTCCTCGTGAAGACGGCGATCCTCGTGGCGCTCGGCGTCGCCGGGTTCGCGCACCGCCGGATCCTCATCCCGGGGCTCGTCCGCGACGCGACCCGGCGGACGGCGTTCCTCCGCCTCGCGGTCGGCGAGGTCGTCGTGATGTCCGTGGCGATGGGCGTCTCGGTGGCGCTCTCGCGCAGCGCCCCGCCCGTGCCGCAGACGACCATCGCCGACGTCGACCCGCTCGCGTCGCTCATCGGCTTCACCTTCCCCGACCCCGTGACGCCGCTCCGGATGCTGACCGCCGTCCACCCGGACTTCCTGTTCCTCGGGGTCGCCGCGGTCATGGCCGGGCTCTACCTCGTCGCGGTGCGGCGCCTCCGCCGGCGCGGCGACGCCTGGTCGGGCACGCGCACGGTGCCGTGGCTGCTCGGCTGCGCGATGCTCGTCTACGCCACGAGCGGCGGGCCCGCCGTGTACGGGGCGGTGCACTTCAGCACCCACATGATCCAGCACATGATGCTGATGATGTACGTGCCGCCGCTGCTCGTGCTCGGCGCCCCCGTGCTCCTGCTGCTGCGCGCGCTGCCGGCCCGGAAGGACGCCAGCCGCGGCGTGCGCGAGTGGGTGCTCGCCGCGACGCACTCCCGGTACTCGCGCCTGGTGACGAACCCGATCGTCGCCGCGGTCGTCTTCGCCGGCAGCCTCGTGGCCTTCTACTACACGCCGTGGTTCGAGTGGTCGCTGGCCACCCACCAGGGCCACATGCTGATGACCGTCCACTTCCTGATCAGCGGGTACCTCTTCTTCTTCGTGCTCATCGGGGTGGATCCGGGCCCCACGCGCCCGCCGTACCCGATCCGGCTGATGCTCCTGCTCGCCACCATGGCGTTCCACGCGTTCTTCGGCCTCGCGATCATGTCGGGCACGCAGATCCTCGCGATCGACTGGTGGCACCAGCTCGGCCTCGCGACCGACGCGCAGCTGCTCGCCGACCAGGCCGCGGGCGGCGGCATCGCGTGGGGCGCGGGCGAGCTGCCCGTCGTGCTCGTGGCGCTCATGGTCGTGCGGCAGTGGTCCGGATCCGAGCAGCGCGCCGCCACCCGCTACGACCGGGCGGCCGCCCGCGACGGCGACGCCGAGCTCCGCGCCTACAACGCGCGGCTGTCCGCGCTCGACGAGCGCGCCGACGAGCGGCGGCCGACGCCGTGAGCCGCCGCGCGCGCGACCGCGTCCCCGACCTCCCCCTCCTCCACGACACCGACACTGACACCCACACCGACCCCGTCCGACCCACCGACAGGAGCACCGCATCATGAGCAAGAAGTCCAGCGCCGACCGCGACCGCACCCGCGAGATCCGGGAGAAGGCGAACGCGCAGCGCCGCCTCGAGGAGGCGAAGCGGAAGCGCCGCCGCCTCCTCACCCAGCTCGGCGTCGCCGGCGCCGTCGTGATCCTCGTCGCCGGCATCTGGGGCGGCGCGAGCCTCCTCCGCCAGCAGGCGGAGGCCGGCAGCGTGGCGCCCACCGCGGACGCCACCGTGCAGCTGGCGAGCGCCGGCGAGGCGCACGTCGCGACCGAGCCGGATGCCGTGTCGGTCGGCGCCGCGGATGCGCCCGTGACGCTCGACATCTACGAGGACTACTCCTGCCCGCACTGCCAGGAGTACGAGGCCGCGACCGGCCCGCTCCTCGACCGGGTCGCCGCATCCGGGCAGGTGCGCGTCGTGTACCACCCCATCCGGATCGTCACGAACTACGGCCGCGTCGCCGGCAGCACGGCCGCGTGCGTCCTGCAGCACGACCCGTCCGCCTGGCCCGGCGTGCACTCCGCCCTCTTCGCGAACCACTCGGCCGCGACCGACTCGTGGACGGGGAAGGACTTCTCCTCCTGGCTCGGCTCGCAGGGGGTCACCGACCCCGAGGCCCTCACCTGCACGGAGAAGGGCGCGTACGCCGGCTGGATCACGGCCAACACCGACACGGCGACCGCCGCGGGCGTCACCGGCACCCCGACGCTGATGATCGGCGGGCAGAAGACCACCACGGTGAGCGGGCAGCAGCTCGTCGACGCGCTCACCGCGGCGGGGGCGACGCTGTCCGCGGGCATCGCGGAGGGGTGACGATCGCGGCCCGCCCGGCACCGGGCGGGCCGCGGCGGCATCAGCCCGCGGGAGCCTCCGCCGGTCGCCGCCCGATGGACGACTGGAACCGCACCAGGTAGCCGTCGGGATCCTGCACGAGGAACTGGCGGACGCCCGTCTCCTCGTCGCCGATCCGGTACCAGGTCGTCTCCGGCTCGAGGAAGAGCGCGATGCCGGCCGCGGCGAGCGCCTCCGCCACCGCGTCGGCGTCCTCGACGGCGATCTGGAAGTTGATCCCCCGCCCGAACGGCCGCTCCAGCGGCCCCATCACCCAGTTCCGGATGATGCCGGCCTGCTCGAGCATGAGGTGCGCCCCGCCGCGCGCGATGTACGCGAAGCCCTCGTCCGGGCGGTCGTACCGCACCTGGAAGCCGCACAGGTCGCGCCAGAACGCGAGGCTCGCGGCGAGGTCGGTGACCAGCAGCTCGGGGACCAGGTCGGGCTCGTCGTCGGGATCCATGCGGCCATGCTCGCAGACGGGTCGCGCGCCGGACCGACACCGGTTGGCGTCACGCGACCAGGTGCTCGGCGACCGGCCATCCGTTCATGACGACGTGCGCGGCGATGATCGCGGGCAGGTTCCGGTGCCGCCACCACAGGATCCCGAGCAGGAGCCCGAACGACCCCTGCGCGACGACGACGCGGGCCACGTCGAGCACCGGGGCGCCGGTGCCGTGGGAGGCCAGGTGCATGAGCGCGAAGACCAGCGACGCGAGGGCGATGCCGGGTGCGGGGCCGAGCGACGCCTCGAGCCGCGTCTGCAGCCACCGCCGGTAGAAGAGCTCCTCGCCGATCCCGGCCGTCAGCGCCGTCGCCACCGCGGTGACGAGCAGCGTCGCGGGGTCCACGCCGTCGAGGTCCGGCCGCGGGTTCCACGGCGCGACCTGCGCCAGGAGCGCCCACACCACCACGACCACGATCGGCGCCCACCATCGCTGCGCATCGTGGACGCGGTCGATGCGGACACCGCGCAGCACGCCGACCACGGCGGCGGCGAGGGCGATCAGCAGGAGGGCCTTCAGGAGCACGTAGCCCTCGCTCCGCGCCAGCCCGAGCGCTCCCACCGCGAGCGGGAAGGCCGCGGCGAGCGCCAGCAGGATCCACGTCGCTGCCCGGTGCCGCGCCGGCTCGGACACGATCGCGGGCTGCTCACGCACCCGGCGCGGCAGCGTCAGCGTGAGGGCGATGCCCACGGCTGCGGGGAGGAGCACCGCCCACCACGGGACCGAGGGCGCACCCGCATCTGACGACGTCGGCGCTCCGTCGGGCACGGCGACCAGGACGATCCCGAGAGCCAGGACGCCTAGGGCCGCGCAGAGCACGAGGACCGTCCGGCCGAGGATCCGGTGAGGCACGCGCGCGCTCATCCGCGCCCCGGCGCTGGCTGCCCGTCCGACCCCTCGCCGCGGAAGCGGGCCGGGACGAAGCCCGCGAAGTCCTCGCCGATGCCGCCGGGTTCGGAGAAGCCCTCCACGAACGCGGTCGCCTCCGCGATCAGCTGCTCGGGCGTCAGCCGTCCTCCGCCGACCGTGAACCCGTACGTGCCGCCCGCCGGGCCGCTCAGCCAGTCGAGGTCGTAGGCCGGGGTCGCGCCCCGCGGCTCCCGCTCGGCGATGCGCCACCGCTCGCCGAGCACCGCGACCTCGGACGCCTCCATCCCCCGAGCCTACGGACGCCGGACGCCCCGGCCCGTCGGCCACCCGCCCGCCGCCCGTTACCGTGGACGGATGATCTCCACGCTCCCGCCCACCGCCGAGCTGCACCTGCACGTGGAGGGCACCCTCGAACCGGAGCTGGTGTTCGAGCTGGCCGAGCGCAACGGCGTCGAGCTGCCGTACGCCGGCATCGAGGACCTCCGCTCGCGCTACGCCTTCACCGACCTGCAGTCGTTCCTCGACCTCTACTACGCGTGCACGGCGGTCCTCCGCACGCGCCGCGACTTCCACGACCTCGCCGCCGCGTACCTGGAGCGGGCCGCGGCCGACGGGATCCGGCACGTCGAGATGTCGTTCGACCCGCAGGCGCACACGTCCCGCGGCGTGGCCATCGACGACGTGGTCGACGGCCTCCTCGACGCCCTCCGCGACGCGCGCGTGCGCCACGGCATCTCCGGCGGCCTGATCCTCAGCTTCCTCCGCGACCGGCCGGTGGAGGAGGCGATGGCGACGCTGGAGTCGGTCGCCGGCCGCGCCCACGAGATCCTCGCCGTCGGGCTCGACTCGGCCGAGGTCGGCTACCCGCCGTCGCTCTTCGTCGACGTCTTCGCGCGCGCCCGCGAGCTCGGCCTGCACGCCGTCGCGCACGCCGGCGAGGAGGGCCCGCCCGCGTACGTCTGGGAGGCGCTCGACCTGCTGCACGTCGAGCGGGTGGACCACGGCGTGCGCTGCCTCGAGGATCCCGCGCTCGTCGACCGGCTCGTCGCCGACCGGATCCCGCTCACCGTCTGCCCGCTCTCGAACGTGCGCCTCGGCGTGAACGAGACGCTCGACGAGCACGCCCTGCCGGAGCTCCTCGCGCGCGGCGTGCTCGCCATGGTCAACAGCGACGACCCGGCCTACTTCGGCGGCTACCTCGGCGAGAACCTCCGCCAGCTGCGCGTGGCGCACGCCTTCGACGACGACGCGGTCGCGCTCCTCGCCCGCAACTCGTTCCACGCGGCGTTCCTGTCGGACGAGCGCCGCGCCGAGCTCCTCGCGGCGGTCGACGCCTGGCGCGCCTCCGCGCTCTGAGCCGGGCACCCGCCGGCTCCTGTCAGTCGACGACCGCCGCCACCACGCTCCGGTCCCCCGCCCGACCCGCCCTCAGTCGACGACGGCCGCCACCGCCTCGACCTCCACGAGCTGGTCGTCGTACCCGAGCACGGTGACGCCGAGGAGCGTGCTCGGCGGATCGTGCGGGGCCAGTGCGTCGCGGACGACCTCCCACGCGATCACGAGGTCGGCCTGCCTGCTGGAGGCCACGAGCACGCGCGTGCTCACGAGGTCGGCGGTCGTCGCGCCCGCCGCCTCCAGCGCGATGCGCAGGTTCGCGACGCACCGCGCCGCCTGCGCGGCGTGGTCGCCCACGCCGACGGTACGGCCGTCCGCGTCGAGCGGGCACGATCCCGCGAGGAACACGAGCCGCGCGTCGGCGGGCGCGGTGGCGGCGTAGGCGTACTCGGCGGCGTCCGCGAGGGAGGCGGAGCGGATCAGGGTCACGGCGGTCATGGGTCTCCCGTCTCGCGCGGGCGGATCCGCGGCGCGTCCCAGCCTGCCAGCGCGTAGCCGCCCGCACGTCCGCGCGCGTGTCCGCCCGGCGCGTCCCGCATGTCCGCCCGGCGCCACCGCTATCCGCTCCGCCCCCGCGCAGCCGGATCCGCAGGCCGCGTCCCTAGCATCACCGCGTGACCGACTACGTCCGCTTCCAGAGCGCCGTCCCCAACCGCCGCGGGACCTTCCCGGGGGTGTTCGCCCTCGCCGACGGGCTGCGCCAGAGCGGCCGGCTCTCGGCCGAGGAGGGCGAGTGGATGGACGCGGTGAACGCACGCGCGGCCGAGTCCTACGCGGATCCGCGCTCGGTCGACCCCGACTGCTACGACCGGGTGCGCAACCCCGGCGCCCGCGCCTGGTTCCTCGCCAGCGCCACGGACCTCCTCGGGTTCACGGCCGACTACCTCGCCCTGCTCGACCGGCACGACGTGCCCTGGCAGGAGCTCCGCACGCGGACGCCCGGCCGCATCGTCTACGCCGACGACGTGCAGGTCATCGCGACCCCGCACACGATCGACGACTGGCCGTTCCGCTAGGAGGTCCGATGCTCCCTTGGCCAGACGGCCGTCTGCCCTTCATCTGCGCGACTGGGGACTGTCCGCACGGAGGCGCCCCGGCTCCTAGCTTCTCAGTGCGGTGACCGACACCGCACCCAAGGAGGCACATCACCCATGTCCATCCGTTCGAGGGCCACCCGGCCCCTCATCCCGCGCAGGATGTTCGCGACCATCGCGCTCACCGCCGTCGCGACCCTCGGCTTCGTCATCGCCGCCCCCAGCAGCGGCGCATTCGCCATCGACCACGACTCTCCCCAGGCCCGCGTCGCCTTCTCCCTCGAGCACGGCCACTACCTCGACGACATCAGCGCCGGCCGGATCACGGACGCCGACATCGACGCCGTCGGCAAGACGGGCCTGACCTTCTCCGGGCGCCACATCGACAAGTGGCTGGACCTCTCGCCCGAGGAGGAGGCCGCACGGCAGAAGGCCGCCACGGCACTGCGCTCGGCGGCCGCGGGCGACCCGGACGTGGCGGTGATGGCGCAGAAGATGCGATCCCTGCAGTCGCAGGTCTCCGCTGCCAAGGCCAGCAACTCCGCCGCCGCGGCCGACGCCTCCGCCGCCGCGGTCGAAGACTCCGCCACCGCGGCCAAGGACTCCGCCACCAGCTCCTACCGGCCGGCCCCCCTGTCCCCCAACGCGCCGGTGACGGAGAGCAAGTGGTGGAACCCCTTCCACATCCACATCCCGCCGATCCACATCCACATCCCGCCGATCCACATCCCCATCCCCCACTGGAGCTTCTTCATCGGCAACGCCATCATCCGAGGGATCATCTCCGCCCTCGGCGGCTCGATCGCCGGCGTGATCTGCGTGCTGATCCCCGACCTCACCAAGCTCACCTGCGTCTTGCTGGCCGCGGTGGCGGCCGGCTTCATCGAGTTCATCAAGACCAACGGGATCTGCGGCGGTCACGGCCTCACCTTCCGGCTCCCCATATTCTCGATCCACTGCGGGCGCGACTGACGGCACGCCCGACGGTGCGCTTCCGGCGCACGCACGACGACGGCCCGGGGCCGAGCGGGGATCCTCTCCGCTCGGCCCTCGGTCGTCCCCCGCTCGGTGCGTGGACGCCGCCGGCCCCCTCCGCGCCCGCCGGGCTACCCTCGCCGGATGCCCGACTTCGTGCGCTTCCAGAGCGCCGCCCCGAATCGCCGCGGCACCTTCCCCGGCGTCTTCGCCCTGGCGAACGGCCTCCGGGACGAAGGCCGTCTGTCCGCGGAGGAGATGGCGTGGATCGGGGCGTCCAACGCGCACATGAACGCGACGTACGCGGATCCGTCCACGGTCGTCCCGGGCTGCTACGACCGCACGCTCAACCCCCGGGCGCGCGCCTGGTTCCGCGTCGGATCCGTCGACCTGCTCCGCGTCACGCGCGAGTACCTCGACCTGCTCGACCGGCATGACGTGCCCTGGCACGAGCTGCGCACCCGCACGCCCGGGCGCATCACCTACGAGGACGACGTGCAGGTGGTCGCGGTGCCGCACACGCACGACGAGTGGCCGTTCGGCTAGGTCCGCGGGCTCAGGCCGGGCGGGATGCGCGGGCCGCCCGCGCCGCCCGCGCTGCCCGCGCTCGGGCGAGGATCCCCTGGATCACCGCGGTCTTCGCGTCCGCGTAGGCGTCCATCGGCTCCCACCGCCGGGTCATCAGCTCCCGCTTCGTGCGCGCGTAGAGGTCGCGGTCGGCCCGGTCGGCGCGCAGCCGGTCGCGGTGCAGCAGGTACGCCTCCACCGCGGGATCGCCCTCCTCGTAGACGTGCACATGCGCGTCCCGCGCGGGCGTGCGCACCAGGCGGTGCCCGGGCTCCCGGACGCGCAGCTCGTACCCCGCGGCGACGAGCCGGGCGACGTGGTCCTCCTCGGCCGCGATGTCCGCCACCACGAGCACGACGTCCACGATGGGCTTCGCGGCGAGACCCGGGACGAGCGAGACGGCGTCGTCCGGAGCGCGACCGCCACGGCGACGGACGCCAGCACCAGACCCATCCCGAGGACCTGGACGGCGGACAGCCTCTCGCCCGACCATCCGATCCCGATGCCGACGGCGACGAGGGGGCTGAGCAGCCCGAGGAAGGCGGGCACCCGGGCCGGGAGCGCACGCAGGCCGCGGAACCAGAGCGCGTACGCGAGCGCGGTGCCGACGAACGCCAGGTAGGCGTATCCCGCCACGTTGACGGCCGTGAGCGGCGCCACGGGCAGGGGCTCGGACACCGCGGTGGCCACGGCGAGGAGGATCCCGCCCGCGAGCAGCTGCCACGACGTGGTGAGGAGCGGCGGGTGATCCGTGCCCCACCGCTTGGCGAGCACCACACCCACCGCCATGCAGGTCGCGCCGGCGAGCGCGGCGGCGACACCGACGGCATCGAGCCGGGCATCGGCCCGGAGGACGATGAGCGCCACGCCAGCCAGCCCGACCGTCCCGGCGACGATCACCCGGAGCGCCATCCGCTCGCCGAGGATCCGGGCGGCGAGCACCGAGACGAGCAGCGGCTGGATCCCGCCGATGACGGCCGCCACCCCGCCCGGCAGACGGTCGGCCGCGACGAAGAGGAACGCGAAGAACGCCCCGATGTTGAGCGCCCCGAGCACGGCGGACCGCCACCACCACGAGCCGCGTGGGAGGCGACGTCCGATCGCGAGCAGCACCAGTCCGGCCGGCAGGGCGCGGAGCGTGGCCGTGAGCAGCGGATGCCCCGGCACCAGGAAGGCGGTCGAGGTCGCGTAGGTCGTCCCCCAGAGCGCGGGAGCGATGGCGGTCAGGAGGATGAGGCGGAGGCGGTAGCTAAGCACTGAGTCAATCTAGCTCACCGCTTAGCGGGTATGGTCGAGAGCATGGACCACGTCGACCGCATCCTCGAGCAGTGGCGCGCCGAGCGGCCCGACCTCGATCCCTCGCCCATGGCCGTCGTCGGCCGGCTCGCGCGGGCGTCGGCTGCCCTCGCGGCGGGGACAGACGCCACCTTCGCCCGGCACGGGATCGACGCATCGACCTTCGACGTGCTCGCCACGCTGCGGCGCCAGGGCGCGCCCCACCGACTGGCGCCGGCAGAGCTCGCGCGGGAGTCGATGATCACCACGAGCGCGGTCGCCCAGCGCCTCAACCGCCTGGAGGCGCTCGGCCTCGTGACGCGGCTCCCCCGCCCCGAGGACGGCCGGGGGAAGCTCGTCGAGCTCACCGCCGAGGGCCGGCAGCTCGTCGACCGCGTGCTCCCCGACCACCTCGCGACAGAGGAGGAGCTGCTCTCCCCGCTCGATGCCCGGGAGCGGCGCACGCTCGCGGAGCTGCTCGGACGCCTCGACCCGACGAGCCGCTAGCCCGGCGCGCTACTCCGGGAACGCCACGTGCTGCATCACCCACGCGTGCATCACGACCGCGGCCGCCGCCGACGCGTTGATGGAGCGGGTGGATCCGAACTGCGAGATCGCGACCGTCATGTCGGCCGCGGCCACCGCCTCGTCGCTGAGGCCCGGGCCCTCCTGGCCGAAGACGAGCACGCAGCGCTCGGGGAGGCGCGTGGTCTCCAGCAGCACGGATCCGTCGACGTTGTCGATCGCGACGATCGGCAGGCCCTCGCCGCGCGCCCACTCCACGAGGTCGGCGATGGTCGCGTGGTGCACGACGTGCTGGTACCGGTCGGTGACCATCGCGCCGCGCTTGTTCCAGCGGCGCCGGCCGACGATGTGCACCGTGTCGGCCGCGAACGCGTTGGCGCTCCGCACGATCGATCCGATGTTCATGTCGTGCTGCCAGTTCTCGATGGCCACGTGGAACGGGTGCCGGTGCTGGTCGAGGTCGGCGACGATCGCCTCCATGCGCCAGTAGCGGTAGCGGTCGATCACGTTGCGGGTGTCGCCGCGCTCCAGCAACTCGGGGTCGAGATGCGGCTCATCCGGCCACGCCTCGGGGCCGCCGGGCCAGGGGCCGACGCCGTGCGTGCTGTGCTCGTGGGTGGGCGCCGGCTCGGCGCTCGATGGCGGCTCGCCGCTCGATGCCGCCTCCACGCTCGATGCCGCCTCCACGCGGGGCGCCGCATCGATGCTCGGCTCCGCCTCGACGGCGGGCGTCGGCTCCTGGCCGTGGGGCTCGGGCATCAGATGTAGATCGCCGGGTCGACGAAGAACGCCGGGTCGACGTGGGCGTCGGGCCCGCGCCCGGCGCGCTTCCCGGTCTCGACCGCCGGGATGCCGGTGAGCACGGATCCCGCGGGCGCGTCCTTCACGACCACGGCGTTCGCGCCGATGACGCTGCCCGCGCCGATGACGATGGGCCCGAGCAGTTTCGCGCCGGCGCCGATGGTGACGCCGTCGCCCACGGTCGGGTGCCGCTTGCCGCGCACGAGGCTCTTCCCACCGAGCGTGACGCCGTGGTACATCAGCACGTCGTCACCGATCTCGGCCGTCGCGCCGATCACCACGCCCATGCCGTGGTCGATGAACAGCCGCCGCCCGATGCGCGCCCCCGGGTGGATCTCCACCCCGGTCAGCGCCCGCCCGACTTGCGCGAGCAGCCGGGCGGCGAGCCGGATGCGCCGGCGCCAGAGCGCGTGCGACACCCGGTGCAGCCACACGGCGTGCAGCCCCGGGTAGCCGAGCATCATCTCCAGGTACCCGCGCGCGGCCGGATCGTGGGCGCGCGCCGAACGGAGGTCCTCGACGACGCGGGCGACGACTCCCACGCCTAGTCGCGCAGGTCGTCGAACAGCACGGTCGAGAGGTACCGCTCGCCGTAGTCGCAGACGATGGCGACGATGGTCTTCCCCGCGCTCTCGGGCCGCCTCGCGATCTCGAGCGCGGCCCACACGATGGATCCGGACGAGATGCCGCAGAGGATCCCCTCGTCGGTCGCGAGCGCGCGCGAGACGCGGATGGAATCCTCCAGCGAGACGTCGACGACCTCGTCGTAGACCTCCCGGTCGAGGATCTCGGGCACGAAGTTCGCGCCGATGCCCTGGATCTTGTGCGGGCCGGGCTTCCCGCCGTTGAGGATGGGCGAGTCGAGCGGCTCGACCGCGACGATCTTCACGTCGGGCTTCCGCTCCTTGAGCACCTGGCCGACGCCCGTGATGGTGCCGCCCGTGCCGACGCCCGCGATGAACACATCGACGGCGCCGTCGGTGTCCGCCCAGACCTCCTCGGCCGTGGTCTCGCGGTGCTTCTGCGGGTTGGCCGCGTTCGCGAACTGCTGCGCCCAGATGGCGTTGGGCGTCTCCGCGACGATCTGCTGCGCGCGCTCGACGGCGCCGCGCATGCCCTCGGGCCCGGGCGTCAGCACGATCTGGGCGCCGTACGCGCGCAGCACCAGCCGGCGCTCGATGCTCATGGTCTCGGGCATCGTGAGGATGACCGTGTAGCCGCGCGCCGCGCCCACCATCGCGAGCGCGATGCCGGTGTTGCCGCTCGTGCCCTCGACGATCGTGCCGCCCGGCTCGAGCTGGCCCGACGCCTCGGCCGCGTCGATGATCGCGACGCCGATGCGGTCCTTCACGCTGGACGCCGGGTTGTGCGACTCGAGCTTCACGAGCACGGTCGCGTCGAGCCCCTCCGTGAGCCGGTTGAGGCGCACGAGCGGCGTGCCGCCGACCAGCTGGGTGATGTCGTCGTAGACGCGACCTGCCATGGGTTCCACCTTCGTCGTGATCGTGATCGGTGCGGGGCCGAGCCGCGCGCACCTGCTCGTCGTCGAGCCTATGCGAGCGCAACCGCGCGGGTGGCGACGGCATTCCGGGCCGGGCGGACCGTCTGTCGGGAGGAGCTGTGGAGGGGGCCGTCGCCGCCTGCACCGAGCGGGTGAGGATGCGGCCGACCACCCCGAGGCGATCCCGCTGCCGACGCGGTCCGCACCCGAACCGGGATCCCTCCTGCTCACGAAGGAGAGACATGCCCGTCCACCGCACCGCTCCGCATGCGTGACGCACCCCGGCCGGAGCAGGGAGATGAGGTCCGGCGGAACCCTCCCGACTGGACGCCGCCCGGCTTGTGGGCGCCGCTGTCCGGGCACCTCACGGTGGCTCTGCTCAAGGCGCCTCTGGTGGTGCTGGCATGCCAGGCCCTCCTGCTCGTCCCCGCCTGGGGCCCCGGTTCCCTCGACCGGACGATCGGAGGGGTGACCGCCATGACCCTGGTCTTCTGCACCGTCGAGGTCGTGGTCGAGCGTCCCTTCGTCGTCCGCGGTCGGCTGGTGTCCCCGGGCGGATGGGGCTTCGCGGTCCTCCCGTGGCTCGCCGGGTCCACGGCCGCCGCCGCGGTGGTCATCGTGTGGCTCGGCATCCCGACCGGTGCCGTGCTCGCCTCGGTGATGGCCGGCGTCGAAGGACTCGAGACGCTGTGGAGACGAGCCTGGCGACCCGGCCAGACCGACGCCGAGTTCCACGAGAAGTGGATCGCGTTCCGGGAGCTGACGAAGGAGACCTTCGCGCCCGACGTCGCCGAGATCCGCCACCGCCTGGACGAGCGGGCGATGGACGGGTACCGACGGAAGATCGCCGAGCGCGACGCGCAGCGGGCGCGGGACGAGGATCAGGAGCGAGAGGCGCAGCGGGCGCGGGACGAGGAGCGGCAGCGCGACGACGGGGACCGACCGCCGCGCGACGCGTGACCGCGACCCGCGGACACGGCAGGCTGGACCCATGAGCGCGCGCATCGAGGTGGAGGGGCCCGGCGGCCCCGAGGTCATGGCACTGACGGACGGCCCGGTGCCGGATCCCGGGCCCGGCGAGGTGCGGATCCGCGTGCACGCCGCGGGCGTCAACTTCATCGACACCTACCGGCGCAGCGGCGTCTACCCGATGGCGCACCCGTACGTGCCCGGATCCGAGGCCGCGGGCGTGATCGAGGCGCTCGGCGACGGCGTGGCCGGCGTGCACGTGGGCGACCGCGTCGCGACCGCCGAGGCGTCCGGCACCTACGCGCAGCACGCGCTCGTCCGCGCCGAGACGCTGCTGCCCGTGCCCGACGGCGTGGGCATGGAGGTCGCCGCGGCGCTCCCGCTCCAGGGCCTCACCGCGCACTACCTCGCGACGAGCTCGTACCCGGCCGGTCCCGGCGATCGCGCGCTCGTGCACGCGGGCGCCGGCGGCGTGGGCCTCCTCCTCACCCAGCTGCTCGCGGATCGCGGGGTCGAGGTGATCACGACCGTCTCCACCGAGGAGAAGGCGGCGCTCTCGCGCGCAGCCGGCGCCACGCACGTGCTCGGCTACGACGACGTGCCCGTGCGCGTCCGCGAGCTCACCGACGGACGCGGCGTCGACGTGGTCTACGACGGCGTCGGCCGCGACACGTTCGACGGGTCGCTCGCGTCCCTCCGCATCCGCGGGACGCTCGTGCTCTTCGGCGGCGCGAGCGGGCAGGTGCCGCCGTTCGACCTGCAGCGCCTCAACTCCGGCGGATCCCTGTCCGTCACCCGCCCGACCCTCGCCCACTTCCTGCTCGACGCGGAGGAGCGGCGGTGGCGCGCCGGGGAGCTGTTCGCCGCCGTGCTCGACGGATCCCTCGACGTGCGGGTCGGCGCGACGTACGCGCTCGCCGACGCGGCCCGTGCGCACGAGGACCTCGAGGCCCGGCGCACGACGGGGTCGATCGTCCTGATCCCCTGAGGCCGGATCGGCGGGCTCGCACCGGCACCGCCTAGCCTCGTCGCATGCCCGCATCCGGATCCGCGCCGACGCGCCTCGGCTTCCTCACCACCGGCCCGTTCGACCCGGCCGACCCCGCGACCGGCCTCGAGGAGGCGCTCCGGCTCGTGGAGCTCGGCGACGCGCTCGGCCTCGACACCGCCTGGCTCCGCCCCGACCACCTCCGGCACGCCATCTCCTCCCCCGTCGCGATGCTCGCCGCCGCCTCGCAGCGCGCGCGCCGCATCGGCCTCGGCACCGCGTCCATCCCCGTGCGCGCCGAGAACCCGCTCCGCCTCGCCGAGGACCTCGCGACCGTCGACCTCCTCTCCGGCGGCCGCCTCCGCCCCGGCCTCTCGGTCGGCAGCCCGAAGCGCGTCGCCGCGGTCGACCGGGCCGTGCATCCGACGACGGCCGAGCACGAGGAGCCGGGGCGCGAGCGCCTCCTGCGCTTCCGCGACCTGCTGCGCGGCGGCCGGGTGCCGGGCGCGGACGACCGGCCCGACGGATCGCACGACGCGCACGACGCGCACGACGAGGAGGCCCTCACCCCCACGGTGCAGCCGGCGTCCCCCGGCCTCGCCGACCGCTTGGGGTACGGCGCCGCGACCCTCCGCACGGCGGCGTGGGCCGGATCCAACGGCTTCCGCCTGCTCTCCTCGGACGTGACCGAGCGCGGGTCGGGCGCCGCCGGCTTCGCGGCCGACCAGCGCGGCCTCATCGACGCCTACCGGGCGGCGCACCCGGATCCGGCCGCCGCGCACGTCACGCTCGCACTCGTGGTGGTGCCCACCGACGGCGCGACGGCCGAGCAGATCGCCCGGTACCGGGCCGACGCCGCGTCGCGCGCCGAACGGGCCCGGCGCGCCGACCAGTCGGAGGATCCCGGGGCCGCCTCGAGCATGGTCCGCGCGCCGGACCTGGTGGGCCCGTCCGACGAGCTCGCCGCCGCGCTCCTGGCGCACCCGGCTGTGCAGGCCGCCGACGAGCTCGCGATCGCGCTGCCCGCCGGACTGCCCGCGGCCGATCTCGCGCGGATCCTCACCGACGTCGCCGAGCGCCTCGGCCCCGCGCTCGGCTGGTCGCCCGCGGCCTGACCCGCTGCACGCACGACGACGCCCCTCCCGCGCACGGCGGGAGGGGCGTCGTCGATCCGGGCGGGGATCAGTGCATGCTCACGGCCTCGGTCGAGGCGCCCTCGCGGAAGCGCTCGATCGGGACGCGCACCATCGACCAGGAGATGACCGAGGCGCAGGCCACGCCGATCGCCGCCGCCAGGAACACCACGTGGTACCCGTCGACCTGCTGCTGGAGCCGGTCCTGGACGCCGTCGGTCGTCGCCGCCGTGACCGCGGACGCGAACAGCGCCGTGAAGACGGCCGTGCCGATGGATCCGCCGATCTGCTGCGTGCCCGTGAGCGCCGCGCCCGCGACGCCCGCGTCCCGCGGCTCGATGCCGGAGAGCGCCACGTTCTGCATCGGCACGAACACGCACGCGAGCCCGATGCCGAGGAGGATCTGGCCGGGCAGCACCTGCACGACGTACGCGCCGTCGACGGTGATCCGGCTGAACCAGAGGAGCCCGGCGGCAGCGATCAGCGGCCCGACCGTCATGAGGATGCGCGGGCCCACCTTCGGCAGGAGCCGCGCGACCTGCGGCGCCGTGAGCATGATGGTCGCGGCCATCGGCAGCGACGCGAGGCCCGAGATCAGCGGCGACATGCCGAGCACGATCTGGAAGTGCAGCGTGAGGTAGAGCAGCCCGCCGAGGAGCGCCGCGCCCACCATCACCGACGTGAGGTAGGCGCCGCCGCGCGTGCGGTCGGCCACGACGCGGAGCGGCAGCAGCGGGTTGCGCGCCTTCGACTCCCACCAGACGAACGCGACCATGATGCCCACGCCGAGCGCGAGGAAGCCGATGGTGTCGGGCTGGCCCCAGCCGTTCTCGGCGCGGGAGAAGCCGTAGACGATGGAGGCGAGGCCGACCGTGACGAGCAGCGCGCCGGGCACGTCGTAGCTGCGGTCGCCGTCGGCGCGGCTCTCCTTCACGAGCGGGATGCCCGCGACGATCGCCACGATCGCGATGGGCACGTTGACGAGCAGGCACCAGTGCCAGCTGAGGTACTCCGTGAGCACCCCGCCGAGCAGCAGGCCGACGGCCGCGCCGGATCCGGCGATCGTGCCGTAGACCGCGAACGCCTTGACGCGGTCGGGGCCGGACGGGAACGTCACCGACAGCAGCGCGAGCGCGGCGGGCGCGAGGAGCGCCGCGAAGACGCCCTGCAGTCCGCGGGCGATGAGGAGCATCTCGCTCGAGACGGCGAAGCCGCCGAGCGCGCTGGCCGCGGCGAAGCCCACCATGCCGAGGAGGAAGGAGCGCTTGCGACCCCAGTAGTCGGCGACGCGGCCGCCGAGCAGGAGGAGCGAGCCGAACGCGAGCGCGTAGACGGTGACGACCCAGGTGCGGTCGGCGTCGGTCATGCCGAGGTCGCGCTGCGCGGCGGGCAGGGCGATGTTCACGATGGTGCCGTCGAGCACGACCATGAGCTGGGCGAGCGCGACGACGGCGAGGAGGATCCACTTGCTGCGGGCGGAGGTCGCGTCCGGGGCGGCGGGGGCGGCGGCCTCGGCGGAGGCGGCCGGACCGGCGGGAGAGGTGGAGGGCGGTGCGTGCTCAGGGGTGCGTGCGTGCGAGATCTGATGCTCCTGGATGGTCGTGCGGCGCCCGGGCGGGCGAGGACGGTCCAATCTAGGGCGGGTCCGTGCACAGAGTCAAACGAACCGGTTCGTTTGACATACGCTGTTCACATGGCAGCGACGACGGGGTCCGCCCGATCCACCACCGACGAGAAGCAGGACGACGTCCGGCACCGCATCCTCCTGGCCGCACGCGAGGAGTTCGCCGCGCACGGGCTGGCGGGCGCGCGGGTCGACCGCATCGCCCGCTCGGGCCGCGCGAGCAAGGAGCGGCTCTACGCGCACTTCACCGACAAGGAGTCGCTGTTCCACGCGGTGCTGAAGCTCAACGGCGTCGAGTTCTTCTCCGCCGTGACGCTGGATCCCGCCGACCTCCCCGGCTTCGTCGGCCAGCTCTTCGACCACGCGTACGAGCACCCGCAGCACCGCCGCATGCTCGCGTGGGCCCGGCTCGACGGCCTGGAGCTCGACGTGCCGCACAGCGCGACGTCGCCGTCGGCCAAGGTGCAGGCGGTCCGTCGCGGGCAGGAGGAGGGGCACATCGACCCGTCGTGGGATCCGCAGCGCCTCCTCACGATGCTGTTCGCGCTCGCGCAGGCGTGGGTGCAGTCGCCGTACCCGGCCATGCACGCGGACGGCCCGAAGGCGCGCGCCGCCGACCGGGCGGCCGTCGTGGAGGCCGCCCGACGGATCATCACGGCGCCACCCGCGCGGTAGGCGTCCGGCCGGCGGCGCATCCGTCACGGCACCCTGCGGATTCGCCGGATGAGGGAGACGCCTCCCAGGACCCGCCCGTAGCGTTGGGGCATGTCCGACACCCTGACCCGCGAGTTCGAGGCGGGGTCCAGCCACTCCCACCCCCTCCGCCGGTTCCTGCGTCGCTGCCGGGCCTGGATCGAGCTGCACCCGAAGGCGCGCTGGCTCTACCGGATCCTGGTCGGCCTGCTCGGCGTGGGCATCGTGCTCGTCGGCATCGTGCTCATCCCGCTGCCCGGTCCCGGCTGGCTCATCGTCTTCCTCGGCATCGCGGTGCTCGGCACCGAGTTCCCCGCCGCGCACCGCGTGAACGTCTTCCTCAAGCGCCAGCTCCACCGCTTCTGGGACGCGTGGCGCCGCTGGCGCGCTTCCCGCGCCGCCCGCAAGGCGGAGCGCGTCCGCCGCTGACCACCGCACGACGAGAGCGGCCGCCCCTCGGGACGGCCGCTCTCGTCGTGTGAGGCGTCGCGGCGGATCAGCTCGCGAGCGCCGGGTAGTCGGTGTAGCCCTCGGCGCCGGGGCCGTAGAACGTGGCCGGGTTCGGCTCGTTCGTGGGGGCGCCGGACTCCCAGCGCTCGACGAGGTCGGGGTTCGCGATGACCATGCGGCCCACGGCCACGACGTCGGCCGTGCCCTCGTCGACGAGCTGCACCGCCTCGTCGTACTCGGTCTGCACGCCGAAGCCGCTGTTGATCATGAGCGGTCCGCCGAACGTCTTCCGCAGGCCCTGCACGAGCTCGCCCGCGGGCTCCGCGTGCAGGATGCTCACGTACGCCATGCCGAGGGGCGCGATGCCGGACAGCAGCGCCTCGTAGGTAGCGCGCGTCTCGTCGGCGTCCTCCTCGAGCACGTCCTGGATGTTGTGCGACGGCGAGATGCGGATGCCGACGCGGTCCGCGCCGATCTCGCGCGCGACCGCGTGGGCCACGTCGATGCCGAGCTTGGCGCGGGCCGCGGGCGATCCGCCGTACGCGTCCGTGCGCACGTTCGACACGGGCGACAGGAACTCGTGCAGCAGGTAGCCGTTGGCGGAGTGGATCTCGACGCCGTCGAACCCGGCGTCGACCGCGTTGCGCGCGGCGACCGTGAGCTCGTCGACGATGAGCGGGACCTCGTCGGTCTCCGGCTCGCTCGGCACGGGGTAGGGCTTCTTGCCGGTGGGCACGTGCACCTCGCCCTGGATCGCGATGGCGCTCGGAGCGAGCAGCGGGAGGCCGCCCGTGATGTCCTCGTGCGAGACGCGACCGCCGTGCATCAGCTGCATGACGATGCGGCCGCCCGCAGCATGCACGGCCTCGGTGACCCGGCGCCAGCCGGCGATCTGCTCGTCCGTCACGATGCCGGGCTGTCCCGGGTACGCCTTGCTGCGCTCGCTGGTGAACACGCCCTCGGTGACGATGAGGCCGGTGGATGCGCGCTGGCGGTAGTGCTCGACGATCAGGTCGCCGGGGACGCCGTGCTCGTCGGCCCGCATGCGGGTCAGGGGCGCCATGGCGACGCGGTTGGGGAGCTCGAGGGCGCCCAGGGTGACGGGGGAGAAGAGCTTCACGTGGTGGATCCTTCGTCTCGCGGGTGGCCCGGCGCGCACCGCGACGGATCACGTCGGGATGCGGGCGGGGACCAGCGGCCCGGGCGGACCGCCTTCCGGGAACACGGACGGGCACGGACGCCATTCCTCGCCCGCTGCTTCTCCCAGGCGCTCGTCAGGGTCGACGGCGGCCGGGCGCGTCGGCGCGGCGGGGCGACGTCCACGAGCGGTGCACGAGCACGATGTCGTCCGCGGCCAGATCGTGCCAGCCGCGCAGGAGGCGACGGGAGTCCCAGGCCACGGAGGCGTATGGCAGCCACTCGAGGAAGACCGGGCCGAAGGCGAAGCCGTTCTTCACGACGCCGCGGAGGAGGGCGCGCCGGAACCCCAGCGTGCCGGGCTCGGAGAAGCGCTGCACGCGGATCCCGACCATGGCCTTGCCCGGCGTGGCACCCGTGCGGCCGAGCCACCACGCGGAGATGAGCAGGTAGGCGACCACGCTGATGGCGGCAGCCACCAGGGCCCCGCTGAAGTACGTGCGGAACACGTCCCGGGCGGCGGTGCTGCCGAGCCCCTCTGCATCGATGCGCTGGAGCGCCAGGGCGCGGAGCGAGAGGATCCACGCGAGCAGGCAGACGAAGACGACGACCAGGGCCACCGCGCGGTCCAGCATCACCCCCACCGCGCGTCGGCCGACACCGGCCAGGCGCCACTCCGGAGCGATGTGCGGGGGCAACGGCCGCTGGTGGTACGGGAGGAGGCCGATGTCGAAGCCGGGCTGCGGGCCGACCGCACCCGCCGCCGTGCGGTCGTGTCGTGCGTGCTCCTGGTCGTGCGCGTCGCTCATCGTGTCCCCTCGCGTCGGTGGCGCGCCCCTCCGACGCGGCGCAAGGGTACCGATTCCGAGCACGCCGGCAGGCCCGCGGCCCGCAAGGGTGACGTGCGCGCCGGGACGTGCTATGCGAGGGGCTCCTCCGCCTCTGCGCGCGCCGCGGCGCGGCCTGCAGCACGCAGCGAGGGCCCGGCACCCTCGCGGATGCCGGGCCCTCCCGGTCGTGCTGGACGTGCGGTGACGCTCGCGTCAGCCCTGGATCTCGCCGCGGGACACGGCCTCGGCGTACTTGCGGAGGTCCGGTCCGGGCTCGAAGTCGATGAACCGGCCCTTCAGCTGCTCGAAGAGGCGCTGGTACACGGTCTCCCAGTCCTTCCCCTCGAGCTCCTTCGCCGCCTGCTGCACGGCCTCCTGGAGCACGCGGTCGCTGTCGTCGAGGATCTTGTCGCGCGCCTCCTGGTTCCAGCGGATCTCGTCGGTCTGCACGATCAGGCCTGGACGTCGCCGCGCCAGGCGCCCTCTTCGGTGCCGCGCTTCTCGATGAACTCCTTGAAGTTCTTGAGGTCGCCCTTGATGACGTGGTCGTCGACGCCGATCGCCGCGCCGACCTTCTCGACGAGGCCCTTGGCGGCCCAGTCCAGCTGGACGGTGACGCGGGTCTCGGTGTCGCTCAGCTTGTGGAACGTGACGACGCCGGCGTGGTCCTCGTCGCCGCCCGTGGAGTTCCAGGCGACGCGCTCGTCGGGGTGCTGCTCCGTGATGTTCGCCTCGAACGTGCGCTCGACGCCGCCGATCTTGACCTTCCACTCGGTGAGCGTGTCGGTGACCTGCGTGATCGACTCCACGTAGCTGAGGAAGTTCGGGAACGACTCGAACTGGGTCCACTGGTTGTAGGCGGTGCTGACGGGGACGTTGACGTCGACGGTCTCGATTACCTGGGGCATTGCTTCTCCTCGTTCGATCTCGGTGCGTGGGGTCGGGTCGTCCTGCGACCCGAGAGCCCGGGCTCCGGTGAGGACACCGGGGCGGGCACGTATCCGACGCTACGCCCGGCCCGCGACGGGAATCCTGCACCCGGGGAATGCACAGGGAACGATCACGCGGCGGTCACGCCTCGCGCGGGGACGGGGTCGCCGGGCCCAGCATCCGGGTGAGGAAGGCGCGCGCCCACGTCGCGTAGACGCGCGACGCCTGGGCGGAGTCCGGGTCGCCGAGGTCGATGACGCTCTCGCTGGGGAACGGGACGGATACGACCGCGGGCCGCGACGCGATCACCTCGGCCGTGACCCGGTTGAGCAGGCGACCGTGCCGGGCGGCGATGGTGCGCCAGGGGCCGGGGAGGCCCGCGCTGTCGTTCAGCGGCGGCACCTCGGAGACGAACACGTGCGCCCCCGCGGGGAGGCCTCGGATGAGATCGTCGATGGTGGCGCACAGGAGCCGTCGCCAGGTGCGCTGCGGCGTGAGCCGGATGCTGTCGCCGACGCCCAGCATGAGCAGCACCACGTCGACGCCCTCCAGGAGCTCGGGATCGCGGACGGTGCCGGCCGCCGTGTGGATCGTGAGGTCGGAGAAGGGGCGCGTCGACCACTCGACACCGCGGGCGGTGCGCCGGGACAGCTGGCGAGCGAAGTGGCCGGCCATGCCGAGCTCGTGCGAGAGGACGCCGAAGCCGACGGCGGTGGCCTCGCCCATGACGAGGATGCGCTGCGGGGCGTCGCCCGGGACGGTGCCGGAGCCGGCGTCACGCGGGAAGACGTTGCTCTGCAGACCGGCGCGGAGGGCCAGGTACTGCACGAAGATCACGGGTCGGACGACGCCCTGCACGACACGCCTCAGCCGACCTGCCACGCGCCGCACCCCCCGGTGATCGTCGGATCCAGGCTACTCCCCCGGGTCAGACGCCGCGCCCGCGCAGGAAGGGCATGGGGGACGTGGCCACTCCGCCCTGGCGGATCTCGAAGTGGAGGTGGCATCCGGTGCTGTAGCCGTCGTTCCCGACCGCGCCGATCTGCTGGCCCGCCTGCACGGTCTGGCCCGTGCGCACCATGACGCCGTAGGAGTACATGTGGCCGTAGACGCTGGTGACGCCGCCGCCGTGGTTCAGGGTGATCGCGTTGCCGAACCCGCTGGATCCGCCCGCGAACTGCACCGTGCCGGCCGCCGTCGCGTAGATGGGCGTGCCGCAACCCGCGCCGAAGTCGTCGCCCGCGTGCAGGCGCCAGACCTTGGCGATGGGATGCAGGCGCATCCCGAAGGACTGGTAGGAGCCGTAGCTGCGGATGGGCATGGTCCAGCCGGAGGCCGAGGGCGCGCCGCCGGCCGACGGCGGACGGGGTGCGTTGGCCGGCGGTCGCGCGGCGGCGTTCGCCGCGGCGGCAGCGGCTGCGGCCGCGGCACGGGCCTCGGCCTGGCGGCGCGCCTCGGCGGCGGCCTCCTCCTGGCGCTTCCGCTCGCCGATCGCGAAGCCCTCCTCGACCGAGATGCGCGAGTCGCGGAGCGTCGTGAGCTGGGCCTGGAGCTCGGAGCTGCGGGCCTCCTGCTCGGCGAGCGCCTGATCCGCCCGGGCCTGGGCCGCGGACGCCTCCTGCAGCTTCGCCTCCGCGTCGGCGGCGAGCGCCGCGAGGGCGTCCTTCGCGACGGCGGCCTGCTTGCCGAGCGACTCGGCGGTGCGCGCCGCGGTGACCGCGTTCGTGAACGCGGTGTCCTGCCGGTCGGCGAGCTTCGTGGCGGTGCCCATGCGGGCGAGGAGCGCGTCGGCGTCCTCGCCGCTCGCGAAGAGGCGGAGGGAGACGTCGCCGCCGCCGCGCCGCGCGAGCTGCGCGACGAGCTGGCCGACCTGGCGCTTGGCGTCGTCGGCCTCCGTCCGGGCCTTGTCGGCCTTGGTCTCGAGCGCCTGCGCCTTCCCGGTCGCCTCGTCGAGCGCGTCGACCGCGGCCGCGTGCTCGTCGGCGCGCTGCAGGGCGAGGGCGGTGGCGGCCTCGACCTCGCCGGCGAGGCCGGAGATGAGGGAGGTGATGCGCGTGACCTGGTCGGCGGTGGCCTGCTCGCTCGAGCGCGCGGCCTGCACCTCGGACCAGGTGGGGTACTCCTCCGCCGCCTGCGCCGACGGCACGCCGAGGCCGATCAGCAGGCCGCTCGCGGCGAGCACGGCGGCCGTCCGGATGCGCGGCGCGGTGCGGGCCCGCGGGCGCGATGCGGCGCGGCGGGAGGGGCGGGCGATGCGGGAGATGGCGGGCCTCGTCGGTGTCGGTGGAGCGCGGTTCTTTCGACGGTAACCGAAATACGCAGGAACACCATCATCCACTTTCGTTTCCGCAGTTGAGGAAATCCACTTCGCGGCACGGGAGGGGACGCGGTCCGGCGAGGCGGGTGCACCTCCGCGCTCCGGACACCGGCGACCCCGCGTGGCAGACTCGATCGACACGAGGAGCGCGACGCCGCATGAGCCACGACACCACCCCCGCATCGCCCGGAGCCGGAGCCGGAGCGGACCCCGACGTCACCGCGCCGCGCGACACCGAGCTGCAGAGCACGACCTGGACCCTGGTCCTCGCGCTCAGCGCCGAGCAGGTCTCGGGCGACGGCACCCGGTCCGCCCGCCTGGCCGAGGCGCAGGCCGCGTTCGAGCGCCTGCTGCCCGCCGACCACGTCGTCGTCCGCTGGACCCGCGCGGTCGGCCGCATGATGACCGAGGAGGCGCGCCTCTGGACCCGGTGGGAGCTGTTCACGCCCACCGTCGCGACCCCGCTGAAGCTGTGGTCGGAGGGCTACGTCGACGAGGCCTGGTTCGCCGAGCGGCTCGAGGACGACCCGTTCGTGCCCGTCGTGATGAAGGCGCCCGAGGGCCAGGCGGGGGTCGGCGCGTGAAGGTCCTCGTCACCGGATCCCGCGGCAAGGTCGGCCGCGCCGCCGTCGAGGCGCTCGTCGCCGCCGGGCACGACGTGACGGGCGTCGACCTCGTGCGGCCCGTCTTCGACGCGGGCGTCGTGCTGCCCGGCCGCTACGTGATGGCCGACCTCACCGACCAGGGATCCGCGTTCGCGCTCGTCGCCGGCATGGACGCCGTCGTGCACGTCGCCGCGATCCCGCAGCCCACCGGGCACCCCGCCCACGTGGTGCTGCAGACGAACCTCATGTCGACGTTCCACCTCATCGAGGCCGCCGTGCGCTTCGGGGTGCCGCGCTTCGTCAACATCTCGAGCGAGAGCATCGTGGGCAACTTCTTCCCCGAGCGGCCGTTCCCGCCGGACTACGCGCCCGTCGACGAGGACCACCCGCTGCACCCGCAGGATCCGTACGCGCTCTCGAAGGCGTTCGGCGAGCAGCTGATGGACGCGGCCGTGCGCCGCTCCGACATCCGCGTGATCTCGCTCCGCCCGAGCACCGTGCACAACGAGGACAACTACGCGTCGAACCTCGGGAAGCAGGTGCGCGACGCGTCCGTGCTCACGGCGAACCTGTGGAGCTACATCGACGCGGACGACCTGGCGGACGCGATCGTGCTGTCCGTCGCGTCCGACCTGCCGGGCCACGAGGTGTTCTACATCGCGGCGGCCGACAACGCGGGCGGTCACGACTTCGCCGCGGAGCTGCGCCGCCACTACGGCGACGCCATCGAGCTGCGGTCGCTCGAGCGCGTGGACTCCTCGGGCATCTCGACCGCGAAGGCCCGCCGCCTGCTCGGCTGGGAGCCGAAGCGCAGCTGGCGCGACCACCTCGACGCCGACGGGAACGCGCTGCCCCGCTAGGCGGATCCGCCGGCGGGCGCCGGTCCCGTCGAGGCGCGGGCGACGAGCGACGTCGACACGACCGTGGTGCCGGCATCGCCGCCGTCGAGCCGCTCGATGAGCCGGCGCGCGGCCGCGGCGCCGAGCGCGGCCCGGTCGACGGCGATCGTGGTGAGCGCCGGCGCGAGGAAGCGGCTGGTGCCGAGGTCGTCGTGGCCGACGACGCTGACATCGACCCCGATGCGGAGGCCGGCCGTCTCGGCGGCCGAGTAGACGGCGGTCGCGAGGTAGTCGCTGCTCGTCACGATCGCCGTGGGGCGCGTGGCGGCGGGCTCGGCGAGCGTGCGGGTGAGCGCTTGCACGGCGGCGTCGTGCTGCATGGCCGTCTCGATGACGCGCGGAGCGAGACCGCGCTCGGCGCAGATCCGGTGGAAGGCCGCCACGCGCTCGTCGTCGGCGCTGCGGTCGCGGGGCGCCGCGACGATGGCGATGCGCCGGTGCCCGAGGCCGGCCAGGTGCGCCATGGCCTGCGCGACCGCCGCCTCGCCGTCGACGTGCACGCGGCTCGCGTCGATCCCGGTCGCGTGGCGCGCGCCGTTGATGAGCACGACGGGCTTGCCGGTGGATCCGTCCCAGTCGGCCGCCGCGCTCCCCCCGCCGATGGGCGCGAGCGCGAGCCCGTCCACCCCGCGCGCCGCGAAGGTCGCGACGAGCTCGGCCTCGCGCGCGGGCGAGTAGTCGGCGGATCCGATGACGACGCCGAGACCGGCCGCCGCGCATGTGGCGTCGAAGCCGTCGATCACGTCGAGGAAGAAGGGGTTCCGCATGTTGCGGATGAGGAGGCCGACCGCGCCCGAGCGGCCGGTGCGCAGCGCGACCGCGGAGGTGGACGGAACGTAGCCGAGGCGCGCGGCGGCCTCCTTGACGCGCGCCCGCACGACCTCGCCGACGCCCGACCGGCCGTTGAGCGCGAAGCTCGCCGCGGTCGCCGAGACGCCGGCCTCGCGCGCCACGTCGGTGAGCGAGACCCGGCGGCGCGGGGCGGGGTCTCGGGTCATCCGTCATTCCTAGCGCCTGGGGGCCCGCGCGCCGGCCGGGGCCGGGCCGAGGACCGGTTCGACCGCCGGCGTTAAGGCGGCGTTCACGTGGCGGACCGGAGCGGGCCGCTCCTCGACTTTAACGTTTTAGTCATCCCCGACGAAAGGCCCACCCGCATGTCCCTGCTCCGCACCCGCGTCGCCGCCACGGCCATCGCCGCCGTCGCCGCGCTCACCCTGGCCGGCTGCACCTCGGCCAGCACCGGCACCGGATCCACCGCCGCGGCGGGCTCCGGCGACACCTCGGCCGGCACGCTCATCACCTACAACTCCCCCACCTCCTTCGCGAACTTCGGCGCGCTGCTCACGCAGTTCGGCTCCGAGCAGTCGGTCGCCGCGCCCAGCGACACCAAGAACTCCGGCCAGGCGCTCGCCGCGCTCGTCGCCGAGCAGGCCGCACCCCAGGCCGACGCCGTCTACCTCGGCATAGCCTTCGGGCCGAAGGCCGTCGCGGCCGGCGTCACCGAGCCCTACGAGCCGGCCGGCTTCGACGCGATCCCCGACGGCCTCAAGGACCCCGAGGGCCGCTGGTTCGCCGTGCACACGGGCGCCATCGCCTTCATCTGCAACACCGAGGCGCTCCACGGCCTCCCCTGCCCCACCAGCTGGGCGGATCTGCTGAAGCCCGAGTACAAGGGGATGACCGGCTACCTCGATCCGTCGCAGGCCGCCGTCGGCTACTCGGTCGCCGCCGCCGTGAACCTCGCGATGGGCGGGACGATCGACGACTTCGGCCCCGGCATCGACTACCTGAAGCAGCTCAAGGCGAACGGCGCGGTCACGCCCGCGCAGACCGCCACGGCCAAGGTCGTGCAGGGCGAGATCCCGATCCTCATCGACGCCGACTTCAACGGCTACGCGGCGAAGTACAACGACGGCGCCCCGCTCGACGTCGTGATCCCCGCCGAGGGCTCCCTCCAGGTGCCCTACGTCGCGGCGCTCGTGAAGGACGCCCCGCACCCGGAGCTCGGGAAGGAGTGGCTCGACTACCTGCTCTCCGCGGAGGGCCAGTCGACGCTCGCGGGCGGCTACGTGCGCCCGATCTCGGGCGAGGTTCCCGCGGAGATCGCCGACAAGGTCGAGAGCGCGGAGGACTTCGCGCGCGCCCAGGTCGTCGACTACGCCGCCCTCGCCGACGCGCAGGCGGCCTTCGTCACGCGCTACCAGGCCGAGGTCCGCTAGACCGTGCCCACGCGCCCCCTCCGGGTCGGCTGGGGCGGCCTCGTCGTCGCCCTCCCCGCCCTCGCGCTCCTCGTCTGGTTCCTGCTGCGGCCCCTCGCGGGTCTCGTGATCGACTCGCTGCACCGCACGGTCCTCGGCGTGCGCGAGGGCGGGCTCACGCTCGACAACTACGCGGCGCTCGTGGCCGACGACCGGCTCCGCGCCTCCCTCGTCACCACGGTACTGCTGTCCGCGGGCGTCACGCTCGTGACGCTCGCCATCTGCACGCCCGCCGCCATCACGCTCGCCCGCTCCGGGCCGCGCACGTCCGCGCTGGTGGACGCCGTGCTCGTCTTCCCGCTCGCGTTCCCGGGCATCGTCATCGGCTTCTTCGTGATCGTCATGCTCGGCCGCAACGGGCTGCTCTCGCAGGCGATCGAGGCCGTCACGGGCGATCCCGGCGGGCGCTGGGCCTACACGGCCGGCGGGCTCGCGGCGGCGTACGTCTACTTCTGCATCCCGCGCGTGATCGGCACGCTGCGCGGCGCCGCGTCCGGGCTCGACCCCGAGCTCACCGCCGTCGCCGCGTCGCTCGGCGCGTTCCCCGCCCGCGTCGCGTGGTCGGTGACAATGCCGCTGCTGCGCGGCCCGCTGCTCGCGGCGGCCGGCGTCTGCATGGCGACCTCGCTCGGGGCGTACGGGACGGCCGCGACGCTGTCCGAGGGGATCCGCGTGCTGCCGCTGGATGTGGCCGACGCCCTCTACAACCAGGGCGACCAGGGCCTCGCGGCCGCGCTCTCCGTGGTGCTCGCGCTGCTCGCGGTGCTGTCGCTCGTGCTGTGCGCGGTCGGGGCGCGGATCGTCGACGGGCGGGGGGCCCGCTCGGGCGGGGCGTCGGATGCGCTGGTCGCATCGGTCGCGCCGGACGCCGTGCCGCCCGCGCACGCCGCACCCGCGGCCGCTGCTGCCCCGGACCCCGCCGCGGCGCCCCTCGCCGCCGGCCGGGGCATCCGATGAGCGGCCGGCCCGGGCACCGCGACCGCGTCGGCCCCGCCGCCCTCGCGCTGTGCGTCGCGTTCGTGCTCGTCCCGATCCTCGGCACCCTCGCCGTCTCCGTGTCGCCCGACGCCTCCCGCGGGCCGCTCGTCGGCGGGATCACCGCGGACTGGTACGCGATGGCGTGGGAGCTGCTGCGCCCGCGCGTCGGCCCGACGCTCGCCGTGACCGCGGTCGTGCTGGTGCTCGCGCTCGTCGTCGTGCTGCCGCTCTGCCACGCGCTCGCCCGCCGGCTGGTGCCGGGCGGGTCGGCCGTGCGGCAGATCACGATGCTCCCGCTCGCGGTGCCGGGCGTCGCGCTCGGCCTCGCCCTCGCGGCGTCGGATCCCGCGCTCCGCTCCAGCGGCACCCTCCTCGTGGTGGGTCAGCTCCTCATCGCGCTGCCGTTCCTGGTGGCCGGGCTCGTGCCGTCGCTCGCGGCGGTGGAGCTCGTCGAGGCGGAGCGCGTGGCCGCGACCCTCGGCGCGGGACCCGTGCGGCGGCTCGTCACGATCACGCTGCCGGCGATCCGCCTCCCGCTCGCGGCCGCGCTGCTCATGGCCGCGGCGCTGTCCATCGGCGAGTTCAACCTCAGCTTCTTCGTGGTGCCGCCCGCCAACCAGACCGCGCCGTTCGCGCTCTACTCCGCCTTCACCACCCAGCGGCTCGAGCTCGGCGCCGCGGGATCCCTGCTCTTCGGCGTGGCCCTCGTGCCCGCCGCCGTCGCCGCCGCCCTGCTGGCGCGCAACGCCCTCTCCCGGAAGGAGAACGCATGACCGTCATCGACGCCCCAGCCGTCCCCGCGACCGCCGCCGTCCCCGCGCTGCGGCTGGAGGGGATCGGGCACCGCTACGGATCCACCCAGGCGGTCGCCGACGTGAGCCTCGAGGTCGCGCCGGGCCGCGTGCTCGCGCTCATCGGCCCCAGCGGCTGCGGGAAGTCCACGCTGCTGCGCCTCATCGCGGGCCTCCTCACGCCGTCGAGCGGATCCCTCCACCTCGACGGCGAGGACGCCACCCGCCTCCGCGCCGAGCGGCGCCGCATCGGCTACGTGCCGCAGTCGTACGCGCTGTTCCCGCACCTGAGCGTGCGCGACAACGTGGCGTACGGCCTCCGCGCGCAGAGGGTGCCGCGCGCCGAGCGCGACGAGCGGGTGGACCACGCGCTCGAGCTCACCCGCATGACCGCGTACGCCGACCGCTCCCCCGCCCAGCTCTCCGGCGGGCAGCGCCAGCGGGTCGCGCTCGCCCGCGCCCTCGCGATCCGTCCCCGCGTGCTCCTGCTCGACGAGCCGCTCTCCGCGCTCGACCCGCAGCTGCGCGACGGCATGCGCCGCGACCTCCGGCGCCTGCTCGCCGAGGCGGACTGCTGCACCATCATCGTCACGCACGACCAGGCCGAGGCGCTCGCGCTGGCCGACGAGGTCGCGGTGATGCGCGACGGGCGCCTCGTCCAGCGCGACTCCGTCGACGGGGTGTGGAGCAGGCCCCTGGATCCGTTCGTGGCGGAGTTCGTCGCGGGCGCCGCGGCCCTGCCCGCCATGGCGGCCGACGGCGAGCTCGTCGTCGCCGAGGGCTGGCGCATGCCGCTCGCGCCGTTCCTCGCGGACGGCGCGGCCCCGGTCGACGGCGCGTGCTTCGCGGTGGTCCGGCCGGTCGACGGCGCGAGCCTGCACGAGCGGCCGGTCGACGGATCCCGCGCCGCCGTGGTCGTCGACGTCGAGCCGCGCGGATCCAGCTGGTCGCTCCGGCTGCGGCTCGTGGGCGACGGATCCAGCGCGGTCGACGGCACCGAGCTCACGGTCTCGAGCGCCACCCCGCGCCTGCCGGGCCACGCCGTGCACCTGCGCCTCGACGCACCGGGCACGACCGTGCACGCCTCCCCCGCCGCCTCCCCGGACGCGGCACCCCCGACCCCCGGCCCGGACGCGCGACGCCGCGACCGCGCCCGCACGAGAGGACGACGCGCATGACCTGGACCCTCGACATCCTGGGCGTCGCGGCCACCGCGCCCGTCGCCGGATCCGCCGCCAGCGGCTACCTGCTCCGCGGCCCGCACGGCTCGGTGCTCGTGGACTGCGGCCCCGGCATCGTGCGCGAGCTGGCCGAGCGCGGCGCCCTCGACGACCTGGTCGCCGTGGTCGTCACGCACCGGCACGCCGACCACGCGCTGGACCTCGGCGCCCTCGCGTTCCGCCTGCAGTTCCCGCGGCCGCGCGAGAGCCGCGTGCCCCTCCACCTGCCCGCCGAGAGCCTCGACTACGTGGAGTCCTTCGACGAGCTCATCGGGATCCCGACCGTGCCGACGCTGCAGGCCCCCCTCGCGCAGGCCTTCGACGTGCGCGGGCTCGACCTCGCGACGCCGACCCCGTTCGAGGTCGCGCCGGGCCTCCGCCTCACCGCCTTCGCCGCGCACCACGCGGTGCCGAGCGCGTCGCTGCGCTTCGAGGACGCGGATACCGGCGCGACGATCGCCTTCTCGAGCGACACGTCCGACTGCCCCGGCCTCCGCGCCGCCGCGCACGAGGCGGACCTGTTCGTCTGCGAGGCGACCTACCTCTCGGCCACGCCGCAGGAGCTCGAGGGCCACGGGCACCTCACCGGGCAGGGCGCGGGCCGCGTCGCCGCGGGATCCCGGGTCGGCACGCTGCTCGTCAGCCACATCGCGGACCAGACCCTCGCCCCGCGGATCCTCGCGGACGCCGCGGGAGCGGCCGGCACCCCGGTGTCCACGCTGCTCGCCCGCCCGGGCGCGCGGTTCCCGCTCGAGCGGCGGACCCCGGCGCGGGAGCGGGCCGCTGACCGCTGACCGGCGGGGCGGGAGACGGACCCGAGTAGCGCGACCGCCCGTCCCCGCATCGGTACGCTCGCGAGGTGACCAGCACCGGGGACGCCGCCGACGCCGCGGGCGCGCACCCGGGATCCGCGCCCGGCACCACCCCGGCCGGCGTCGAGGCCGCGGTCGCCGACGTGGCGGACGCGACGGACGAGACGGACGCGGCGAGCGCAGGGCACGCCCCGAGCCCCCGGGACACCGCCGCGGGCGCCGCGCTCCAGGTCGGCACCATCGTGAGCGTCAGCCTCGGGTCGTCGCTCGCCGGCCTCGCGATCCCCGCGGTCGGCCCCGTGCTCGTCGTCGCCGCCCGGCAGGTGATGATGGCGGCGCTCGTGCTGCCGGTCGCGCGGCCGCGGATCCACCGCATGACGCGCGCGCAGCTCGTGCCGGCCGTGCTGCTCGGCCTCTCGCTCTCGCTGATGAACCTGTCGTACTACGCCGCCGTCGACCGCCTGGGCCTCGGCATCGCGGCGACCATCGAGTTCCTCGGGCCGCTGTCCATCGCGCTGCTCGCCTCGCGCCGCCTGCTCGACGCGGCGTGCGCGCTCGTCGCGGCCGCGGGCGTCGTCGTGCTCACCGGGCTCGAGGGGCGGATCGACGCGTTCGGCCTGGTCTGCGGCGCGACGGCGGCCGTGACCTGGGCCGCCTACATCGTCTTCACACGGCGGGTGGCGGAGCGGCTGCCGGGCTTCCAGGGGATCGCGGTCGCCAGCGTCGTGAGCCTCGTCGTGCTGGTGCCGTGGGCGCTCCTCACGCTCGACGTCGCGGCGCTCGACGGGCGGATCCTCGGCCTGCTCGTGGCGATCGGCCTGCTCTCGTCCGCGGTGCCCTACTCGCTCGACACCGTGATCCTCCGCCGCATCACCCCGCGCCTGTTCGCCGTGCTCACGAGCCTCAGCCCGGTGGTCGCGGCGATCCTCGGCGTGATCGTGCTGCACGAGACGCTCACGCCGGTGCAGCTCGGCGCGATCGTGGTGGTGTGCGGCGCGGCGGGCGTCGCCATCGCGACGCGCCCGCCGGCCGCTCGGCCGCCCTCCTGAGGGCGGGGCCGACCTCGACTCCTAGCTGTGCCCGAAGGGGGTGCACTGCCCGGCCGGGCCACCACGGTAGGTGACGCAGCGCGGGGAGTCGTTCGTGACGTGCCAGTGCTCGCCCGGTCGGACGTTGACCCGGTAGGTGTTCAGTCCGCCGATGTCGCTGCAGGACCGCGAGGCATTGAGCTGTGCCCCGTACCGGCCCGCGGCCGGCGCCTCGACGGGGACGGCGTTCCATCCCGCGGACAGCGGGACGCAGTACACGTGCCCGTTCGAGAAGGTCCGCACGTTCATCCCGTGGAGCTGGCCTCCCGATACGTAGACGTCGACGCCGTTCCACGGCGCCGTGTGCGGGCCCGCTTCCGGGGAGGCGCTCGCCGACTGGGCGGCGAGGGGCAGGACGCTGACGACGCCCGCGAGGGCCAGCGCGCAGGCGAACAGCCGCATGCCGCGGCGGGGGGGGCGCGGAGGGACAGGGAGGAGGGAGCGGTGGGCATGGTGGTGAGCTTTCTGGAAAGGGGTGGGATCCGGTGCGTGCGCACCGGCCGATGCACCGTATCCGCGGCCGCCCCGCGTACGCGCTCACTCTCCCCACCGCCCGTCGCGCCCGGCCGCGGCGAGCGGCCGAGCGCGAGATCGGGCTCGCCGTCTACGAGCGCCGGTACGGGGTGCACTGCCCTGCGGGGCCGCCGTGGAACGGCACGCAGCGGGGGCTGTCGTTCGTGACGTGCCAGCGCTCGCCGGCTCGGACGTGGATGATGTAGGTGTTCGTGCCGCCGAAGTCGGTGCAGGACTTCGAGGGCGCCAGCTCGGCGCCCGACCGGCCCGCGACCGGCGCCTCGATGGGGACGGCGTTCCACCCCGGGGACAGCTCGACGCAGTACTGGTGCCCGTTGGAGAAGGTGCGGACCGCCATCCCGAACAGCTTGCTGTGCGTGATGTAGACGTCGACCCCGTTCCAGGGCCCCGAGTGCGGGCCCGCTTCCGGCTGGGCGCTCGCGGACTGCGCGGCGAACGGGAGGACGCTGACGGCGCCCGCGAGGGCCAGCGCGCAGGCGAGCATCCGCATGCGGCGGCGCGGGGCGCGGACGGACGGGGAGGAGGGAGCGGTCGGCATCATGGTCGGCCTTCTGAGAGGAGGGGGTCCGACGCGTACGCGCCGGCGGCTGCACCGTACCGGCCGGCCCCCCGGCGGGGTGCCGGCTCTCCCCACCGCCGCGCGGGACGACGACGCCCGCCCGCCCTCACGGGCGGACGGGCGCGACGAGTGGGCGACGGATCAGCGCGCCCCGAGCTCCGTCAGCACGTCGGCGAGCTGCTCCACGGCCCAGACGAGGTCCTCCTCCTCCACCACGATGGGCGGCGCGAGCCGGATCGTGGAGCCGTGCGTGTCCTTGGCGAGCACGCCGCGCTCGGCGAGCCGCTCGCAGACCGCGCGGCCCGTGGCGAGATCCGGGTCGATGTCGATGCCGGCCCACAGCCCGCGACCGCGCACCTCGAGCACGCCGTGGCCCACGAGATCCGCCAGCCGCGCGTGCAGCACGCCGCCGAGCCGACGCGCGCGCTCCTGCGGCTCGCCGGTCGCGAGCATGTCGACCACCGCGTGGCCGACCGCCGCGGCCAGCGGGTTGCCGCCGAACGTGGATCCGTGCTGCCCCGGCTGGATGACGCCCAGCACGTCCGCGTCGCCGACGACCGCGGAGACGGGCACGATGCCGCCGCCGAGCGCCTTGCCGAGGAGGTACAGGTCGGGCACCACCCCGGCGTTGTCGCACTCGAAGGTCGCGCCCGTGCGGCCGAGGCCCGACTGGATCTCGTCGGCGATCATCAGCACCCGCTCGCGCGTGCAGATCCGCCGCACGTCGGCGAGGTACCCCGCGGGCGGCACGACGATGCCGGCCTCGCCCTGGATCGGCTCGACGAGCACGGCGACCGTGTCCCCGTCGATCGCGGCCTCGAGCGCCGCGGCGTCGCCGTACGGCACGGTCACGAACCCGGGCGTGAACGGCCCGAAGTCGGCGCGCGCCTCCTCGTCGTCGCTGAAGCTCACGATGGTGGTGGTGCGGCCGTGGAAGTTGCCGGCCATCACGATGATCTTCGCGCGGCCCGCGGCCACGCCCTTCACCCGGTAGCCCCAGGCGCGCGCGACCTTGATCCCGGACTCCACGGCCTCGGCGCCCGTGTTCATCGGCAGGACCATGTCCTTGCCCGCGAGCTCGGCGAGCGCGGTCACGAACGGGCCGAGCCTGTCGTTGTGGAACGCGCGGCTCGTGAGCGTGATCCGCCCGAGCTGCTCGGTCGCGACCCGCACGAGCTCCGGGTGCGAGTGCCCGAAGTTCACGGCCGAGTAGGCCGCGAGGCAGTCGAGCAGGCGCCGGCCGTCGAGGTCGGTGACCCACGCGCCCTGGCCGGACGCGACCACGACGGGCAGCGGGTGGTAGTTGTGCGCGGCGTGGGCCTCCTCGGCGTGGATGGCCAGGGCGCCGGCCTCGGAGGCGGCGGGGCGGTCGATGGTGTCGGTCATGTCCTCGTCCGTCCTGATCGTCACTGCCGCAGCTCGAGCGTGCAGCACTTCACGCCGCCGCCGCCGAGCAGCAGCTCGGACAGGTCGACGCCGATGGGCTCGTAGCCGCGCTCGCGCAGCGACGCCTCGAAGCCCACGGCCTTCTCGGCGATCACGACGTGGAGGCCGTCGCTGTAGGAGTTGAGGCCGAGGATCGACGCGTCCTGCTCGCTGACCTCGATCGCGTCCGGGTAGCGGCGCTCGAGCTCGTCGAGGCTCGCGGCGTCGAAGGCGCTCGGCAGGTAGGCGATGTTGCTGTCGTCGAGCACCGCGATCGCGGTGTCCAGGTGGTAGAACGACGGGTTCACGAGGCGGAGGGTCACGACCTCGCGGTCGAAGATCCGGGCCACCTCGGCGTGGCTGGTGCTGTCGCTGCGGAAGCCGGTGCCCGCGAGGATCGTGTCGCCGACGAGGAGGATGTCGCCCTCACCCTCATTGACCTGCTCGGGCACGCGCACGTCGAAGCCCGCCTCGCGGAACCAGTCCATGTACGCGGGGCCCTCGGGCTGGCGCTCGGGAAACTGGAACGCGGCGCCGTACGCGATGCCGTCGAGCGTGAAGCCGCCGTTGGCCGCGTAGACCATGTCCGGCAGGCCCGCGATGCCGTCGATCAGCTCGACCTGGATGCCGAGGCCCACGTACGCGTCGTGCAGGGTCTGCCACTGGCGCACCGCGAGCGAGGTGTCGGTCGGGACGGCCGGGTCCATCCAGGGGTTGATCTTGTAGACCACGTCGAAGTGGTCGGGCCGGCACATCAGCACGCGCTTCGCGACAGGGGTGCGGCCGGATGCGGTGTCCGCGGGCCGGGAGAGGGTGGAGGGCATGGTGCTCCTGCTTCGTGCGGCGCGCCTCGCGGCGCGGTCGTGGAGGCGGACGATGTCCCAGAGCCCCGAGGGGACGCCTTCCCGTCAGCCTGGCAGGCGCATCACGCCCGTTCGAGAGGGTGCCGCGCGGATTCCGCGCGTCCGACCCCCGTCCCACGCAGGATCCCGCCATAGGCTCGGAGCATGGACAACCTCGACCACCGGATCATCGACCTCCTCCGCCAGAACGGACGCGCCGGGTACGGCGACATCGGCGGCACGGTCGGGCTCTCGGCCAGCGCGGTGAAGCGCCGGGTCGACCGGCTGGTGGCCGACGGCGTGATCCGCGGCTTCACGATCCAGGTCGACCCCGCGGTCGACGGCCTCAGCACCGAGGCCTACGTGGAGCTGTTCTGCCGCGGCACGGTCGCGCCCGACGAGCTGCGCCGGATCCTGCAGGGCGTCCCCGAGGTCGTCGACGCGGGCACCGTCACGGGCGACGCCGACGCCATCGTGCGCATCCGCTCCCGCGACATCCCGAGCCTCGAGGACGCGCTCGAGAAGGTGCGCCTCGCCCCCAACGTCGACCACACGCGCAGCGCGATCGTGCTGTCGCGGCTGGTGAACCGGACGCTGGAGTAGGTCCCGCCTCAGGCGTTCGCCACGAAGGACCGGGCCGACGCCAGGATCCGGGCGCCCGCCTCGTCGAGGTCCGGGGACTCCCGGATGAGACGTGCGGGCGAGGCATCGTCGAGCTGCGGGTTGAGGCCCGTGAACCAGGCCTGCACCACCCGGGGATGCTCTCGCTCCACCAGGATCCCCGCGACGTGGAAGGCCAGGCGCAACCGGTTCATGATCACCGCGGACGGGACGCGCTCCCCCTCCGCCCACTGCCGGACGGCGCGCGTCTCCTGCACGGAGCCGAGGTAGGCGACGAGCTTGGCGCCGAGGACCTCGCGGAGGCCGGCGACCAGCTCGGCATCAGACGCGCGGATGGCCGTCTCGTAGGCGCCCAGCCCGGGCGTGGTGATCGACATGGGGACATGCTATCCGCTGAGCGAGTGGAACACACGCTGAGTGACAGCACGATCACGCCCGCGATCACAGCCCGCCGGGTCAGGCGAACAGCGCCACCAGGATCACGACGTAGATGACGACGAAGAGCGCCGGGATCGCGTAGCGGATCAGGTTCGTGAGGCCCTCGGCGGCGATGACCGTGCGCGCCGCGTGCGAGGTGGCGCCGGACTCGCGGAGGTCGCGGGCGATCGCGATGGCCTGCGAGTTGACGGAGAACTGCACGGCCGCGCCGAGGGCGCCGGTGGCGAGCAGGATCAGGGCGGCGGCGAGGCGCGTGCTGAGGTCGGCGTCGGCGAGGCCGGTGCGCAGCAGGAACACGGTGGCGGTGAGCAGGAAGATGGGGCCGAGCTGGCTCGTGATCATCTGCTTGCGGGCGCGCGACCACATGGTGATCAGCTCGAGCTCGGACATGGGGGACCTCCTGTCGGCGGCCGGGCGTGCCGCTCTCCCATCCTCTCGCGCATGGCGGCCCCGCGCATGCCGCCGTGCATGTCGCGCCCGGCGGCGGCCCGCGGCTCGCTAGCCTCGGCGCATGGATCCCGCGCCCGGCTACCGCATCGACCCGGGCTCCGCGACCCCTCCCTTCGAGCAGCTCCGCGCCGAGGTCGCGCGCCGGGCCGTCGACGGCGAGCTGCCGGCTGGCGCGCGGCTGCCGACCGTGCGGGCGCTCGCCGAGCAGGCGGGCGTCGCCGTCAACACGGTCGCGCGGGCCTACAAGGAGCTCGAGGCCGACGGCGTGATCGAGACGCGCGGGCGCGCCGGGTCGTTCGTCGCCGCGCGGGACGACGTGCCACAGGCGCTCCGGGCATCCGCCGCCGCGTACGCGCAGCTCGCCCGGCGGCTCGACGCCTCCGACGCCGACGCGCGACGGCTGGTGGACGAGGCGCTCGCGGCCGGCTGATCCGCCGCCGCGGGCTCCGGAGCCCCGGGGTCGCCGCGATTCCACCTCCCGTTCACCCGGAGGCCCGACAGTACGCACGCCGCCCGTCCCGATCGGAGATCACATGCCCGAGTCCTCCCCGGAGGCGGCGACGCCGCACGACGACGCGCAGGCCGTGAGCGCACCGGCTCCCGCTCCCGCTCCCTCCGAGGCGACCACCGGACCCGGGACCGAGACCGACGCCGATGCCGCCGCCGCGTCAGCCTCCCGCGCGCAGCGCGTCCTCGACGGGGCCGACGCCGTCACTCCCCCGCGCACGCTCGTCGACGTGCTCCGCGCGACCGTCGCCGCGCACCCCGACGCGTCCGCCATCGAGGACGGCGACGGCGCGCTCAGCTACCGCGAGCTCATGGCGCGCGTCGTGCAGGTCGCCGCATCGCTGCGGGAGGCGGGCGTGGAGAAGGGCGACCGGGTCGGGATCCGCATGCCGTCCGGATCCCGCGACCTCTACGTCACCGTGCTCGGCGTGCTCGCGGCCGGCGCCGCCTACGTGCCGGTCGACGCGGACGACCCCGAGGAGCGCGCGCGTCTGGTGTTCGGCGAGGCGCGCGTCGCGGGCGTCGTGACGGGCACGGGCGAGTTCACGCCGCGAGCTGGGGACGCGGACGCCGACGACAACGCCGACGACGACAACGCCGACGCCGCCGCCCGGGTCACGGCCGCCGCGCTCCGCATCCTCCCCGCCGCCGCCGCGCACGCCTCCACCTCCGCGCTGCCGCTGGTCGCGCCGCCCGCGCCCGAGGACGACGCGTGGATCATCTTCACCTCCGGGTCCACCGGCACCCCCAAGGGCGTCGCGGTCTCGCACCGCTCGGCCGCGGCCTTCGTCGACGCCGAGGCGCGTCTCTTCCTCCAGGACGAGCCGATCGGCCCCGGCGACCGCGTGCTCGCCGGCCTCTCGGTCGCGTTCGACGCGTCGTGCGAGGAGATGTGGCTCGCCTGGCGGCACGGCGCGTGCCTCGTGCCGGCGCCGCGCAGCCTCGTCCGCAGCGGCATGGACCTCGGGCCGTGGCTCACGACGCACGGCGTGACCATCGTGTCCACCGTGCCGACGCTCGCGGCGCTATGGCCCGCGGAGTCGCTCGAGAACGTGCGGCTGCTCATCTTCGGCGGCGAGGCCTGCCCGCCGGAGCTCGGCCAGCGCCTCGCGACCGACGGGCGCGAGGTCTGGAACACCTACGGCCCCACGGAGGCGACCGTCGTCGCGTGCGCCGCGCCGCTCGGCGGCCCCGGTCCCGTGCGCATCGGCCTGCCGCTCGACGGCTGGACCCTCGCGGTCGTCGACGCCGACGGCACCCGCGTGCCCGAGGGCGGCGTGGGCGAGCTGATCATCGGGGGCGTCGGGCTCGCGCGGTACCTCGATCCCGCCAAGGACGCCGAGAAGTACGCCCCGTTCCCCGCGCTCGGCTGGGACCGCGCCTACCGCTCGGGCGACCTCGTGCGCTTCGAGGCGGAGGGCCTCGTGTTCCAGGGTCGCGCCGACGACCAGGTGAAGGTCGGCGGTCGGCGCATCGAGCTGGGCGAGATCGAGGCGGCGCTGCAGGGCCTCGACGACGTGCAGGGCGCGGCCGTCGCCGTGCAGACCACGGGCGCGGGGAACCAGGTGCTCGTCGGCTACCTCGTGCCGCGGGATCCCGCGACCTTCTCGCGCGAGGACGCCGTGCAGCGCCTCCGCGTCGCGCTGCCGGCGGCGCTCGTGCCGCTCATCGGCGTGGTCGAGTCGCTGCCCACGCGCACCTCCGGCAAGGTCGACCGGGCCGCGCTCCCCTGGCCGCTGCCCGGCGCCGCGGGCGACGAGGGCGCCGACCTCGACGCCGAGCTGCGCCCGCTCGCCGAGATGTGGTCCGCCGCGCTGGGCACGCCCGTCGCGAGCGCCGACGCGAACTTCTTCGACCTCGGCGGCGGATCCCTGTCGGCGGCGCAGCTCGTGGCCCGGATCCGGTCGATCGACCCCGAGTTCACGGTCGCCGACGTCTACGCCCACCCGCGCCTCGGCGCCATGCACGCGGCCATGGCCGGACGCGCGCCGCGGGCCGTGCGCACCGGACGGCAGGTGGACGTGCGGCCGACGCCGCGCCGCACGCAGTGGATCCAGACCCTCCTCGGCGCGCCCCTCCTCGCCCTGCAGAGCCTCCGCTGGCTCGCGCTCCTGCTCACGGGCTCCGCGCTGCTGCGCCCGCTCGGCGGCTTCGACGCGCTGCCGGACGTGTCGTGGTGGCTGCTGATCCCCGGCCTCCTCCTCTTCGCGACGCCGTTCGGCCGCATGGCGATCTCCGCCGCCTCCGCGCGCCTGCTGCTCCGCGGCCTGACGCCCGGCGACCACCCGCGCGGCGGGAAGTGGCACCTGCGGCTCTGGCTGGCCGAGCAGATCGCCCAGCAGATCGGCGCGGTCGGGCTCGCGGGCGCGCCGTGGATCACCTACTACGCCCGCGCGCTCGGCGCGCGCATCGCCGACGACGTCGACCTGCACACGCTGCCGCCCGTCACGGGCATGCTGCGCATCGGCCGCGGCGCCTCCGTCGAGCCCGAGGTCGACCTCTCCGGGTACTGGATCGACGGCGACACCGTGCGCATCGGCGCGGTCCGCATCGGCGCGGGATCCACCGTCGGCACGCGCTCGACGCTGCTGCCGGGCACGCGCATCGGCAAGGGCGCGGAGATCGCGCCGGGATCCGCCGTCTTCGGGCGCGTGCCGTCGGGCCAGCGCTGGGCCGGATCCCCCGCCGCGCGCGAGGGCAAGGCGCGCGTCTGGTGGCCCGACCACCGGCCGCCGCGGAACACGCGCTGGGTCGCGGCGTACGGCGCCGCCTCGGTCGCGACCGCGCTCGTGCCGGTGGTGGCGTTCGTCGCGGGCGGCGGGATCCTCGCGGCCGCCATCCGCGGATCCGCCGACCTCGGCGACACGTGGTGGCGCGGCCTCGGCGCGCTCGTGCCCGCCGTGCTCGTGACCGGGCTCGTGCTCGCGCTGCTCGTGGTGGGATCCGTGCGCCTCCTCGGCCTCGGCGTCACGGAGGGCATCCACGCCGTGCGCAGCCGCGTCGGCTGGCAGCTCTGGACCACCGAGCGCCTCCTCGACCTCGCGCGCACCGTGCTCTTCCCGCTCTACGCGGGCCTCTTCACGCCGGTCTGGCTCCGCCTCCTCGGCGCGCGCGTGGGCAAGGACGTCGAGGCGTCGACCGTGCTCCTCATCCCCGCGATGACGACGATCCGCGACGGCGCCTTCCTCGCCGACGACACGCTCGTGGCCGGCTACGAGCTCGGCGGCGGGTGGATGCGCGTCGCCCGCGCCGAGATCGGCCAGCGCGCGTTCCTCGGCAACTCCGGCATGGCGGGGCCCGGCCACAAGGTGCCGAAGGACGGCCTCGTCGCCGTGCTCTCGGCGGCGCCGACCAAGTCGAAGGCCGGATCCTCGTGGCTCGGCTCCCCGCCCGTCCGGCTCCGGCGCACGGTCGCCGCCGCCGACGACTCGCGCACGTTCCGGCCGCCGACCCGGCTGCGCGTGGCGCGCATCCTCTGGGAGCTGCTGCGCGTCGTGCCCGTGCTCGTGACCTGCGCGATCGGCCTGGCCGTGCTCGTGACGCTCGCCGCGATCACGGAGGCGTGGGGGCCGCTCGTCGCGTTCCTGCTCGGGGGCGTCGTTCTGCTCGTGGCGGGCGCGGTGGCGGCGGGCATCTCGACGGCCGCCAAGTGGATCCTCATCGGCCGCATCCGCGCGGAGGAGCACCCGCTGTGGTCGTCGTTCGTGTGGCGCAGCGAGGTGTCGGACGTGTTCACCGAGATGGTGGCCGCGCCCTGGTTCGCGTCCTCGGCCGCCGGCACGCCCGCGCTCGTGTGGTGGCTGCGGAGCCTCGGCGCGCGCATCGGATCCGGGGTGTGGTGCGACTCGCACTGGCTGCCCGAGGCCGACCTCGTGACCCTCGGCGACGCGTCCACGATCAACCGCGGCTGTGTCGTGCAGACGCATCTGTTCCATGATCGGATCATGAGCATGGACACCGTCACCCTCGACGCCGGTGCGACCCTCGGGCCGCACAGCGTCATCCTGCCCGCCGCGCGCATCGGCCCGCAGGCCACCGTGGGCCCCGCGAGCCTCGTGATGCGCGGGGAGCTCGTGCCCGAGGCGAGCCGCTGGAGCGGCAACCCGATCGGCCCGTGGCGCGAGGTGAAGACGGGTCGGTACCTGCCCGCCGAGGCCGCGCCCGCCGCCGGCGACGCCGCCCCGGCCTCCGCCGAACCCGCCGCTCCCGCGACCGCCGGTCCCCGGTGAGGACCGCCGCGGGTCCCGAGGCCGGCGACGGCTACACCCCCGAGGTCGGCTCCACCGCGTACTCCGTGGAGCGCTACGACCTCGACCTCGACTACCGCGTGGCCCGCAACCGGCTGAAGGCCCGGGCCGTGATCACCGCCACGGCCCGCGAGACCCTCCCCCGGTTCGAGCTCGACCTCACGGGCCTCCGCGTGGGCGCCGTGCGCGTCGACGGCCGGCGCGAGACCCGGCACGTGCAGCGGGGCGGGCGCCTCGTGGTCACCCCGGCCGCGCCGATCCCCGCGGGCGCGTCCTTCACGGTCGACGTCGCCTACTCCGGCGAGCCCGGCCCCCGCCGTACCGTCTGGGGCGAGCTCGGCTGGGAGGAGCTCGGCGACGGCGTGCTCGTCGCGTCGCAGCCGAGCGGCGCGTCGACGTGGTTCCCCTGCAACGACCGGCCGGACGTGCGGGCCGCGTTCCGGATCCGCGTCGCGTGCGAGGTCGACTACACGGTGGTCGCGAGCGGCCGGCTCGTCTCCCGGCTCGAGCGCTCGGGCCGCGCCACCTGGACGTACGAGCAGGACGCGCCCACCGCGCCGTACTTGGCGACCGTGCAGATCGGCCGGTACGCGGAGCGGCGCGTGCCCGCCGGATCCACCGAGGCGGTCTTCGCGTACCCGAAGCCGCGCGAGGCGCGCGTGCTGCAGGACCTCGCGCTCGTGCCGCGCATGATGGCGTTCTTCGAGACGCTGTTCGGGCCCTACCCCTTCGGCGAGTACCGCGTCGTGGTGACGGACGACGAGCTGGAGATCCCGCTCGAGGCGCAGGCGATGGCCGTGCTCGGCTCCAACCACGCCGACGGCACCGGCGGATCCGAGCGGCTCGTCGCGCACGAGCTCGCGCACCAGTGGTTCGGCAACTCGGTGGGCCTCGCGTCGTGGCAGCACATCTGGCTCAACGAGGGCTTCGCCTGCTACGCCGAGTGGCTGTGGTCGGAGGAGTCCGGCGGGCCGACCGCGGATCAGCTCGCCCGCCAGCACCACGCGCGCCTCGACCGCTACGGCACGCAGGTCGGCATCGGCGACCCCGGCCCGGAGGCGATGTTCGACGACGTCGTCTACAAGCGCGGCGCCCTCGCGGTGCACGCGCTCCGGCTGACGCTCGGCGACGCCGCGTGGCGCGCGCTGCTGCTCCGCTGGACGGATCCGGCGTGGACGGCCCCGCGCACCACCGCCGACCTCGTCGGCGCGGCCGGGGACGCGGGCGCGCTCCTGCGGGCGTGGCTCGCGGACGTGCCGTTGCCGCAGCTGCCGAAGGTCGGGCGGCGCTGAGGGGCCGCTGGCGACACCTCGGGGTCTGTGCCATCGTCGTTATACTTCGGGTCGATGTATAACAACGATAGACGTCATCCGAGCGAGTCGCTGAGCCCCTACACGCCGGGATCCGTGCCGACGAGCCTCCCCGGCCGAGCGGACAAGCTGCAGCAGTTCCGCGAGGCCGCCCAGCGCATGGCATCCGACGGGCTGTTCATCCCCCGAGTGCACGTCGACCACGGACCCCGTGGGATCGGCAAGACGTCGTTGCTCCGGGAGGCGCAACGCATCTTCGGCGGGTACCGCATCCGGACCGTGCTGATCACGGCGGATCCCGACGAGGATCTGGTGCGATCCCTGCTCGGTGAGCTCCGGCAGGTGGTGGGAACCGGCACGCGTCTGCGGAAGGCCGCACTCGAGGCGATCGACTCGGCGACGGTCACATTGGGGGCGCCCGGCATCGTGCAGGTCGGCGTCTCGCTGACCCCGGAGCGCACGCCGACGGCCGCGTCGGCGAAGCAGATCCAGCAGGCGATCCGCGCCGCGATCGACGCGGTGATCCATGACGGGGACGCGGGGATCGCACTGCTCATCGACGAGATCCAGGAGGCGGACCCCGAGAGCCTGCGCACGCTCGCCTACGCATGGCAGGAGATGGCCCCGCTTCGCGCCTTCGAACCCGGGCAGCCGCGGACCGCGCTCTTCGCCGTCGGGCTGCCCGGCGCCCCGACGAAGATCAACAAGGCGGTGACGTTCAGCGAGCGCTTCAGCTTCCAGCCCCTGCACGGCCTGTCCGACGCCGGCGCGCGGGAGGCGCTCCAGGCCACGGCTGCGACCGTCGCCGTCGCCTGGGACGTAGCGGCCCTCGATCGGGCCGTATCGGAATCGAGCGGCTATCCCTACAAGGTCCAGCTGATCGGCGATGCGTCTTGGAGGGCGGCCTGCAGGCGACTCGCCCGAGAGGGCTTGCGACCGGATGACGCCATCGCGCTCGACGATGTCGTGGCCGCGCTGCCGTCCGTCGATGCGGAGATGGAGACGCTCTTCACCGCACGCTGGAGGTCGGCCAGCCCAAGCCAGCAGGACATGCTCGTCGCGGTCGCGCGGCTGGGCGGAACGGACGTGAAGCGCGCCGACCTCGCCGATGCCCTGGCGACTACCACTCGAGCCATCTCGGTCGCCCGCCAGAAGCTGCTGGACAAGGGGCTCCTCGACGCGAACAAGCACGGGCACCTGTCGTTCACCGTGCCGGGGTTCACGGAGTTCGTGCTGGACCAGGCGGAGAACGAGTGAACCCGCGTCTCCCCTGCCGCGTCCCGTTCAGCGGTCGAGCGCGCGGATCTCGACCCTGAGCGACTCCTCACCGGCGCGCCGCACACGGCGGGCGATGGCGACCACGAGGTCGGGCGCGAGCGCGACCTCCATGAGGCGGTAGCGCGCGGGCTCGCCGTCGATCCAGGCGAGCAGGCCGCGCGCGTCGTCCGCGTCGTCGGCGAACCGCACGCGCTCCGGCTCGACGCGGAGCCCGCGGCCGTCGGCCTTCAGCACCGCCTCGATCCGCACCCATCGCCCGAGCGTCATCCCGGGCGGCGTCGCGCGACCGCGCGGCTCGGCGTCGATCCCGATCGGGCCGTCGGCGCTGACCGCGACGACCACGGCGTCGCCCGCGTGCGCGACGCTGGCGTGCAGGCCGTCGAGCGCGCGGGATCCGCCGAGCACCGGCCGTCCGTGCGGTCCGCCGCAGGTCGCGCAGCGGGCGCGGACGGTGACGGCGGCGGGATCCGCGCCCACGATCTCCGCGGCGAGCGCCCGCAGCGCGTCGCGCCCGGCGGCGGTGCGGGCGGCGCGATCGGCGGATGCGTCGACCGGCACCACCGACACGTGCACGGCGGCGGGAGCGGGGGTCACGTGACGACCCTAGGCGGCGCTCAGAGCGCCATGCGGGCGAGCGCCACGGCGGCCGCCACCAGGGCGACCGCGGAGATCACGGCCGACGGGCCGACCCACCACCAGCCGCGGCGGGCCCGCGTGCCCTCCACGACCGCGGCCACGGCGAGCAGGAGGAGCCCCAGGGCGACGCCGCCGCGCGCGGGGGATGTGGCGTCCTCGCCGGCCAGCGCCACGAGGCCGGACATCATCAGGGCTCCCGCGAGCAGCACCCAGCCGAGCGCGTGGACGGCGTGCGCGATCCGGCTCCGCAGGTCCCGCGGCCGCAGCGGCTTCGCGCCGCGCCAGCCGTCGGGGGCGCGGAGGCCGCCGACGATCGTCATGACCTCGGCGAGCTCGGCGGGCCGCTCACCCGCGGGCAGCGCGAGGAAGCGGCCGAGGTGCTCGTCGCGCACGCCGGAGGACGCGATGAGGCGCGCCAGCAGCTCGCGCTCGCGCGCGGTGGTCCACCCGGGGAACGCGATGCCCCAGCGGGCGGCCTGGTCCGGGGCGCGGACCTCGCGGTACCAGGACGCCAGCAGCAGGCGCGCGACCGCGTCTCCCGGTTCCCGCCGCACGCGGGTGCGGAGCTCGACGATCGCCTCGCGCCGCCGGCCGTCGTCCCACAGCGTCCGGGCGCGGTCGACGGTCTCGGAGCGCTGCATCCGTCCAGGGTCGCGGATCCGGGCGGGCCGCGCGCGGATCATCCCCGGTGCCGGCTGTGGAGACGGGCGCCGCCGGTGCACGAGGATCGCGGCCCTAGGCGATCCTCGCCAGGCTCCAGTACGCGGCGATCAGCGCCACGGCGACGACCCGCATCCCACATCGCCCGGGCGCGGGCGATGGCCTCCGTCTCGCGCATGCGCTCATCGTGGCAGGTCGGCGAGGCCGACCGGGCTCAGCCGAGGTCGCGCGCCAGCGTCTCGTCCGCCTCCGTGGCCTGCCGGGTGACGCCGTCGTCGTCGACGTAGGCGTACGTGGTGGTCGTGACCTCGCCCGTGCCGCGGTAGCCGAGCCGCTCGTACAGCGCGCGGGCCCGCGGGTTGTCGAGGCCGACGCCGACCGTGAGGCGGCCCGGCGCGACGCGTTCCTCGGCCGCGCGGATGATCGCCGTGCCGACGCCGCGCCCGCGCTCCGCTGCGTCGACCCGCAGGTTCCGCAGCTCCGGCGCGGCGCCGCGGAGGTCGAGCTGGCCGGAGCCCACGGGACGGTCGCCGTCCCACGCGACGAGCAGCGTGGATCCGCCCGCCTCTTGGAGCGCCCACATCGCGCGCGCGAACCCGCGGCCGGACGGCTCCCCCTGCTCGAGCCGCCCGACCTCCGAGGCCTGGAGCGCGCGGACCTCGATCGCGGTCACCTAGATGACCGCCTCGCTCCAGTCGTCCGGGTTGCCGAAGCGGTGGGCCGTGATGCTGATGGCCTGCTCGCGCAGGAACGTGAGCATCTCGACGCGGCCGGCCGCCGTGACCTCGTCGGCGTACACGGCCACGTCGGGCGTGCCGCGGAGCGCGTCCGACAGGGCGCGCGCCTCCACGAGCCGAGCGTCGCGCGCGGCGACGAGGCGCACGCGCTCGGTCGCGATGCCGTCGGTCGCGACGCGGGCGAGCCACGCATCGTCCGTCTCGATGATCACGTGCACGCTCGGCAGGTCCTCGAGCACCTGGCCGAGGCCGGCCGGGAGGATCCCCGGGACCGACACGTGCATCTCCGCGCGGGCGAGGCGCCCGGCCGCGAGCACGCGCAGCAGGTCGGCGAGCGCGCCCGACTCCGTGAGCCGCACCGTGACGGGCAGCGGCCGGTAGCGGAACAGGTTCCGCTCCACGCCGAGGCCGCTCGGGTCCTTCACCTGGCCGAACTCGTCGTGCCAGGCGACGGCGTCGCTGAGGGCGGAGCGGCGGACGAGATCGAAGTCCTCGTAGCGGATCGCGGGCTGCGCCGACTCGATGAGCTCCGTGACCCGCGGCGACAGCCCGCGCAGGTGCAGCGAGCTGGAGTGCCGGCCCTCGTCCGCGACCCAGGAACCGAGGCCCATGAGGTAGTTCGGCCCGCCGGCCTTGGTGCCGGATCCGACCGAGGAGCGCTTCCAGCCGCCGAACGGCTGGCGCTGCACGACCGCGCCCGTGATCCCGCGGTTGACGTAGAGGTTGCCCGCCTCGACGGTGTCGAGCCACTGCTCGAGCTCGCGCGCGTCGAGGCTGTGCAGGCCCGCGGTGAGGCCGTAGGGGATGGCGTTCTGGAAGCGGATGGCCTCCTCGAGGTTCCGCGCGCGCATCACGCCGAGCACGGGGCCGAAGAACTCGGTGAGGTGGAAGTACGACCCGGGCTTCACGCCGTCGCGGACGCCCGGCGACCAGAGGCGGCCGGTCTCGTCCTTCGCCAGCGGCTCCACGAGCCACTTCTCGCCGACGCCGAGCTGCGTGAGCGCGTGCTTGAGCTTGCCGGCGGCCGGCTCGATGATCGGGCCCATCTGCGTGGTCGGATCCGACGGGTAGCCCACGCGCAGCGACGACACCGCGTCGACGAGCTGGGTGAGGAAGCGGCGCGACTTCCCGACCGAGCCCACGAGGATCACGAGGCTCGCGGCCGAGCACTTCTGGCCGGCGTGGCCGAACGCGCTCTTCACGACGTCGGCCGCGGCCAGGTCGAGGTCGGCGCTGGGGGTCACGATGATGGCGTTCTTGCCGCTGGTCTCCGCGAGGAGCGGCAGATCCGAGCGCCAGGAACGGAAGACCTCGGCGGTCTCGTAGCCGCCCGTGAGGATCACGCGGTCGACCGCCGGGTGCGCGATGAGGTGCTCGCCGAACTCGGCCTCGCCCGCGTCGACGAGCGCGAGGAGCTCCCGCGGCACGCCGGCCTCGCGGAGCGCCTCGACCAGCACGGCGCCGGAGCGGCGGGCCTGGCCCGCGGGCTTCACGACCACGCCGCTGCCGGAGGCGAGGGCCGCGAGCATGCTGCCCGCGGGGATCGCGACGGGGAAGTTCCACGGCGGCGCCACGACGGTGACGCGCGACGGCACGAACCGGGCGCCCTGCACGCGGTCGAGGTCGCGGGCGCGCTCGGCGTAGTAGTGCGCGAAGTCCACGGCCTCGCTGACCTCGGGGTCGGCCTCCGCGATGGTCTTGCCGGTCTCGGACGCCATCACCTCGATGAGGCGCGCGCGGTTCCGCTCGATGGCCACGCCCACGCGGTGCAGCAGCGCCGCGCGCTGGTCGCCGGGTCGGGCGCCCCACGCGGCGGCGGCCGTGCGCACGCCGTCGATGACGCCGTCGAGCTGGTCGGTGGAGTCGATGCGCGCGGCGTCGATGGTCGCGACGCCGAGCCGCGAGGCCTCCACGCGCGCCAGGATCTCGCGGCCCCAGGCGCGGTTCGTCGGCAGCGCCGGATCCGTGTCCGCCGCGTTGTGGAACGGCGTGGTGGAGGCGCCGGGGTCGACGAGCGCGTCGGGCATGAGCAGCGACCCGCGCGTGAAGCCCTGGACCACGTTCGTGAGCTGCGGGTCGATCTCGTCCGCCGGCTCCGCGGCCGGCTCGGGCTCGGCGAGCGGATCCACGTCGTCGAGCTCCGGCGGGAAGCGGCGGTCCTGCGTGCGGTTCGGCGCCGGGATCGTGTCGTCCACGCCGGCGAGCGACGAGCGGAACCGCGACTCCTCCCGCGCGAACAGCTCGGACGACGTGCTCAGCTCGAACACCGCCGACATGAAGTTCTCCTGGCTCGCGTTCTCCTCCAGGCGGCGGATGAGGTACGAGATGGCCACGTCGAACTCGGTCGGGTGCACGACGGGCGTGTAGAGCAGCAGCCCGCCGACCGTGCGCTTCACGGCCTCGGCCTGGCCGGTGGCCATGCCGAGCAGCATCTCGAACTCGATCCGGTCGGTGACGCCGCGCTCCTCGGCGAGCAGCCACGCGTACGCGACGTCGAAGAGGTTGTGGCCGGCCACGCCGACCTTCACGGCGTCGGCCGCGGCGGGCTGGAGCGCGTGCTCGAGCATCCGCTTGTAGTGCGTGTCGGTCTGCTCCTTGGTGGCCCAGGTGGCGACGGGCCAGTCGTGCATCCGGCCGTCGACCTGCTCCATCGCGAGGTTCGCGCCCTTCACGATGCGGACCTTGATGGGCGCTCCGCCCGCCGCACGGCGCTCCTGCGCCCACGCGGTGAGCCGCTGCAGCCCGGCGAGCGCGTCGGGCAGGTACGCCTGCAGCACGATGCCGGCCTCGAGGTCCTTCAGCTGCGGCTGGTCGAGCACGCGCGTGAATACCTCGATGGTGAGGTCGAGGTCCTTGTACTCCTCCATGTCGAGGTTGATGAACTTGGGGGTCGCGGCCTCCGACGCCAGCTCGTACAGCGGGGTGAGCCGCTCGACGACCTTCTCGACGGCCTCGTCGAACGCCCACATCGACAGCTGCGAGACGACGCTCGACACCTTGATGGAGACGTAGTCCACGTCGTCGCGGGCGAGCAGCTCGCGCGTGCCGGCGAGGCGGCGCGCGGCCTCCTTCTCGCCCAGCACGGCCTCGCCGAGCAGGTTGAGGTTGAGGCGGGATCCGCCCTCGCGCAGCTTCTGGATGGCCGGGCCGAGCTTCTCGCTCGTCGCGTCGACGATGAGGTGCCCGACCATCTCGCGCAGCACGCGGCGCGCGACGGGCACGACGACCTGCGGGAGGACCGGGCCGAGGATGCCGCCCGCGCGGATCGCGCCCTGCATGTACCAGGGCAGGAAGCCGGGGGTCTTGGAAGTGAGCGCGGCGAGGCTGTTGCCCGCGACCGGCAGGTCCTCGGGGCGCACGACGCGGTCGACGAAGCCGATGGTGAAGTCGAGGCCGTTCTCGTCCTTGAGGACGCCCGCGAGGCGCTCGGCGGACGGATCCGCCGGGTGCTGCGCCGCCTCGGCGAGCCAGGTGCGCACGAGCGCGACGGACCGGTCGGCGAGGTCGTCGCGGTCCGGGGCGGCGGCTCCGGCGAGCGTCGGGATCGCCGCGGTCTCGGGGGCGGATGCGGTCTCGGCGGTCATGCGGGAACCTCTTCGTCTCGTGTGGGCCGTCGGCCCCGTCGTCGTCGTCCGCGCGGCGAGCGCGTCCACCCAGTGTGCGACCATGCTCTCGTCGGATGCGCTGAACGTTTCCGATGATCATCGTGCGGCTCCGCCGATGATTCCATGCTCGCCTGGGATCCCGCGGGAGGCGCACGTGCTCGAGATGCGACGGCTCCGGCTCCTGCGCGAGCTCAAGCTCCGCGGCACGATCGGCGCGGTCGCCGACGCCCTGTCGTTCAGCCCGTCGTCGGTGTCGCAGCAGCTGTCGCAGCTGGAGCGCGAGGCGGGCGTCACGCTGCTGCGCCGCGTCGGGCGGCGGGTCGTGCTCACGCCGCAGGCCGAGATCCTCGTCGAGCACACGACGGCCCTGCTCGAGCGGCTGGAGCGCGCCGAGACCGAGGTGAACGCGTCGCTCGCGAACGTGTCCGGCACCATCCGCATCGCCGCGTTCCAGTCGGCGCTGCTCGCGCTCGTGCCGCCCGCGCTCACGATCCTCCGCGACGACTACCCCGACCTCCGGGTCGAGATCACGATGCGCGAGCCCGAGTCGGGCCTGCACGACGTGTGGGCGCGCGACCACGACCTCGTCATCGCCGAGCAGTACCCGGCGCACGCGGCGCCGCGGCCGGCCGACCTCGACCGCGAGGAGCTGTGCGTGGATCCGCTCCGCCTCGGCCTGCCGCCCGGCCACGACGACGTCCGCTCCATCTCGGACGCGCGCCGCCTGCCGTGGGTGATGGAACCCGCGGGCACCGCGTCGCGCCACTTCGCCGAGCAGGTGTGCCGCGTCGCGGGCTTCGAGCCGGACGTGCGCTACGTGACGGCTGACCTGCAGGCGCACATCGACCTGGTGCGCGGCGGGCACGCGGCGTCCGTGCTGCCGGACCTGGTCTGGGCCGGCCGCGAGCCCGACGTGCGGCTCGTCGGCCTGCCGGGGTCGCCGCGGCGCACGGTGTTCACGTCGTCGCGCGTCGGGAGCCTCGACCGGCCGGGCATCCGCGCCTGCCGGGACGCCCTGGCGCGCGCGGTCGAGCTGATGGGACCGGCCGCGGGCTGACCCGTCGCCTGCTCCGCGGGCCGCGCGACGACGGGCCAGGATCCCTGGGGGATCCGGGCCCGTCGCGGTCCGTGGCGCGGGGTCAGGCGGTCGGCGGCCCGTCGCCGTCCGCGTCGCTCGTGCCGGGCGTGCCGGGCGTGCCGGGCGTGCCGCCGGCGGGCGCACCCGCGCCGGCCGGCTTCCGCCGCCCGGTCACCACGATGAGCACGACCGCGGCGGCCGCGAGCACGACGATGCCGATGCCCACGCCGACGATGACGCCGAGGTACGGCGCGACGCCCTGCTCCTGGCCTGCCGCGGTGCCGGCCTCGCCGGTCGCGGATCCGCCCGCGGAGCCGGAGCCCGCTCCCGCTCCCGCAGCGCCCTCCTGGGCCGCCGCGCAGGCGGGCCCGGACGCGGATCCCGCCGCCGTCGCCGCGCCCGCGGGCGCCTGGTAGGTGAACGTGATCGAGTCGGACACCGGATGCCCGTCCGCGGAGACCACGCGCCACGTGACGGTGTACTGGCCGCTCCCGCCGAGCGCGACCGGCACGGAGACCGTGCGGCCGGCGTTCACGGCGCAGCCGGTCTCGAAGTGCGTGCCCTGGCCGTCGGGGCCGGTGACCTGCACGATCGAGGATCCGCCCGCCCCGGCCGACGCTCCGCCGGCGTCGCCGCCGCCGGACGCGCCGAGGTCGAGGATCACGTCGTTGAAGGTCAGCGAGACCTCCGACGGCGGCGCGTCGATGGTGGATCCGGCTGCGGGCGAGCTCGACACGAGGTAGTCGTGCGCCGAGGCGGGGAGCGCGGCGTCCGGCCCGCTCCCCTGTCCGATGCCGACGAGCGCGAGCGCGGCCGTCGCGAGGGCCGCGCCGGAGAGCGCGGCGGCGACCCGCACGAGGCGGCGGCGCGGAGCCGCGGGCGCTCCCGCGGGACGGGGCCCGCGGCGGATCCGGTGTCCGGGCGTCACGCCTGGCCGCCGCCCTCGCGGCGCACGCGGGTCAGCGCGAAGACCGCGACGACGAGCGCGACCGCGCCGAGCGCGAGGCCGCCCACGCCGAGGCCCACCGCGACCGCGCTGCCCGCGGCGTCCGAGGAGGATGCCGTGGTCGTCGCGGCGGCGGCGTCGGGCGCCGGGGAGCTCATGGCGCTCATCGCGTCGGCGGGCGGCGCGTCCTGCACGTAGAGCGTGGGCGCGGGGTGCTCCGGCTCCTCGCCGGACGCGGGCGTCGCCTCGTCCCAGTCGACGACCGACCCGTCCGAGTAGCCCTGGTGCGCGGGCAGCATGATGCTCCCCTCCGCGGGCACGGGCCCCACCGAGACCGTGAAGCGCTGGAACTCGCCCGCCTTGATGCCCACGCCGTCGTCCGCGGTCCAGGTCACCTCGATGGGCGCGTCGGTGATGGTCGCGTCGTCGGTCTTCACGGGGGTGTCGAGCTTCTCGGTGGTGACCTTGGCGGTCCAACCGGGGACGGGCTCGGTGGAGAGGCTGGAGAAGGGGGTGTCCTTCGGCAGGTCGACCGTGACGCTCGTGGTGGTCGCGGTCGCGGACTCGGTCGGGACCTTGAACGTCAGCGTGCTGTAGCTGCCTGCCGCGGCCTGGTCGGGCGAGACGCGCACGTGCGCCGAGGCGGCGAGCGGGAGGGCGACGGCGAGCGCGACGCCGCCGACGAGCGCGGTGGCCGAGCGGAGGATCCGACGGCGGGGAGCGGGGGTGGATGAGGTGGTCATGGCTGGTGTCCTGTTCCGGGCCGCGCGGTGGCGGCCCCGGGAGCGGGCGCGGCCGTGGCGGCGTCCGGAGGGAGGGAGAGAGGGAGGGGTGAGGGCGGCGCAGGCGCGGGCATGCGGCCCCGGTGCGACGACGGTCGCGGGTCAGGCGGCGACGAGCACGCGCGGCGGACCGCGGTGGCGCAGCCGTCCGATCCGGGCGACGAGGTCGCGCAGCGGTCGGGGCGAACGGGCGATGCGGGCGAGCGCGTCGGCCGGCCGCCCGTCGGGGCGCAGGAACGGGATCGCGAGGGCGAGCAGCACGCGCAGGCCGGATGCCCGGACGAGCGCGCGGAGGGCCGCCTCGCCGTGCCGGAGCGCGAGCACGGTGACCGCGAGCGCGGCGCCGTGCGACAGGAGCATGCCGGCGTCGAGCGCGGACGCGGTGCCGACGGGCACGCCGTCGAGGCCGGGGACGGCGAGCGGCAGGGCGCCGTGCCCCGCCATGCCCGCGTGCGGATCCGCGGCGGTGAGCGTCCCGGAGGCGTCGCCCGCCGCCGTGAAGAGCCCGTGGAAGAGGAGCTGGCTGACGCCGACCGCGGCGGTGAGCCGCCAGAGCGACGCGCGCGTGCCGGCGAGCGCGATGGCCACCAGCGACGCGAGCGCGAGGCCGAACGCGACGACGGCCCACGACGGGGCGGCCCCGCCGCCGGCCTCGTGGAACAGGGCGGCCACGAACGTGGCGGTGGTGGATGCGGCGAGCCCCCGGATCACGCGCTGGACGCGCGGGGCGATCGAGGGCGGGACAGGCATCGAGTGGAGTGTAGATGACGGGGCAGGGAGCGCGCGGCGACGACGGGGAGCCCGCCGTCGCCGCGCGCGGTCCTACTGCGGCGGGTGCGCCGGGTCGTAGGCCTTCGTGGTCGGGATGTCGGCGTACGCGCCGAGCCCTCCCTCGCCGTAGCCCCGGTCGAGCTTCGACGTGTCGCCCGTGATGTCGAGCTTCACGGTCGGTCCGAGCGTGCCTCCGCGGCGGAAGGAGTCCTTCGAGCCGACGGCGTCGATGAACGACTCCACCAGCCCGCCCGGGAGGATGTAGCTCGAGTACGCCTGGAACGCGCCCGGCGTCTGGTTGTAGTCGGGCCCGTACGCGGTGCCGCCCGCGTAGTTCAGGTTCGTCGGGTTGCCGAGCACGAGGCCGGATCCGCTGTTCATCGGCTTGTAGTCGCTGCGGAGGCCGTTGCCCACGAAGCCGTACACGCCCTCCGGGCCGTCGATGCCCTTCGCGAAGGTCGACCGGTGGCTGATCGTGAACAGGTAGTACTTGCCGCCCTGGATCACGACCTCCGGCCGCTCCGTCTGGTCGGTGACGCACCCCGACTCGAGCAGCGGATCGAGGAAGTGCCACTTGGTGAGGTCGTCGTCGTCCGCGACCGCCAGGCCGATGGACGCCATCTGGTAGTTCGCGCCCGAGGCGGTCACCTCCTTCGGGTCCTCCGCCGCGGGGTCGCCCTTCCGGTAGCCGAGGTCGGTCGCGTCGCACTGCTGCTCGCCGCGCTTCCCGGCCACGTTGGCCTCGAACACCATGTAGGTCTTGCCCGGGTGCTTCGGGTCCTTGAACGTCGACGGGTCGCGGAAGTTGACGCCCGCGTTCTGCTCCTTCGTCTGGTACTTCTGGCCGTCGGGGCGCAGGAGCGGGGTCACCGTCTCGAAGCCGGCGACCTTGACCGCGCCGTCCGTCTTCTCGATGCGCCCCTGGCTGAGCGAGATGACGGGGTCGGCCGCCTTCACGTCCTGCCCCTTCGCGTCACGGTAGAAGGCCACGTCGGTGAAGAACATCTTGATCGTGCCGTCCGGCATGATCCGCGTCGATCCCGACCACTCGGCCTGCTGCGAGAACGACTGGTCGGGGAAGACCCCGTCCGTCACGCCGTCCTCGAAGACGTTGCCCTGGTAGGTCCAGCCGCCGTTCTCGGGCCGCTGCTCCGCCGGGATCCCCGTGGGCCGCGTGAAGTAGCCGATCTTGGCCGCCGTGTGACGGTCGTCGAAGGACAGCGTGCGCGGGGCCGTGAGCGCGAAGATCACGTCGTAGCCGTCGACGCTGTAGGTCTGGCCGGACGCGTCCGTGAGGGGCCAGGTGTCCCAGACGTACGCCTTGTCCGTCATGGTCGGGAAGTCCTTCGGCACCTGCGGCATGGTCTGGGCCGCGGGCATGGAGTTCTGGCGGGGCGCAGCCGTGGGGTCGGACAGCTTCGCGATCTGCTTCGCGTCGGCCCGGGTCCAGTGGGCCGTGAAGTCGTCCTCCGGCGCGTACGCCTTCTGGGTGTGGACGGTGGGCCGCGGCGGGGTCGAGCCCGCAGCCTGGGCGGATCCGCCGGCGATCAGCGCGGACGCCACCACCAGGGTCGCCACAGCGGACGCGGACAACCCGCGCCTGATTCTCTTGGTCACCTGTTCTCACTCTCGTTCTCGTATCGATGAGTCCGATCGCGTCGCGCGGTGCACGCTCCCCCGGTCGGGGAGCCTAGGGGGTGTCGGGGCCCGAGCGCGCCCCGGACGGGGTCGGCGGCGGATCCCGGGCGTGTCCCCCGAACGGGGTGGACGCGACCGATCCGAACCGGTACGGTCGCAGCTCGGTCGTGCGGCGGTGCATGCTCTCCCGCTCCGTCCCGCCACCCGTCTGCCCCCCGATCGACCACGCGAGGAGCTCGACGACATGACCTCCATCCCGCCGCGCCCGGAGCACGCTCAGCCCGCGACCGCATCACCCGCTCCATCCGCGCCGCCCGCCGCCGGCCTCGCGCTCCGCATCCGCGACCGCGTCCGCCCCTTCGCCCGTCGCCACCGGCGCGCGCTCGTCACGGTCGTCGCGATCCTCCTGGTCGCCGCCCTCGTCGTCGCCGTCCGCGGCATCACGGGCGCCGACCGCGGTCCCGTCGCGCCCCCGCCTCCCGCGCCGCGGTCCGCGCCCGACGGCATCCGCATCGCCCCGTCCGACGAGTTCATGAACGACCCGCAGCGGCCGTTCCAGCTCGACGGCGTGTGGCACGCCTACGCGCTCGTCAACGGCGACCACCCCGGCGGGAACGGATCCTCGTGGCGGCACTTCACGTCGCCGGACATGGTCACGTGGCACGACGAGGGCATCGCGATCGACAAGTACGACACCCCGCTCGGCGACGCCGAGACCGGCAGCGTCGTGGTCGACACCGCGAACACCTCCGGGCTCGGCGCCGGCACGGTCGTCGCGATCCTCACGCAGCAGTCGGACGGCGTGCAGCGCCAGTCCCTCTACTACTCCACCGACGGCGGATACCGGTTCGCGGCGTACACGGGGAACCCCGTGATGGAGAACCCGGGCGGCCCCGACTTCCGCGACCCGAAGGTCGTGTGGGACGCCGCGCACGGCCGCTGGAGCATGGCGCTCGCGGAGGGCCGACGGATCGGCTTCTACACGTCGCCCGACCTGCTGCGCTGGACCTACCGCTCCGACTTCGCCCGCGACGACCTCGGGACGCTCGAGACGCCGGACGTGTTCCCCCTCACGAGCCCGGACGACCCCGGCCGCGTCCGCTGGGTCCTCGCCGCCGGCGCGGACGGCGCCGCCCAGGGCCGCGGCACGGGCACCGCGTACTGGGTCGGCGACTTCGACGGCGAGCGCTTCACGCCCGATGACGACGCCCCGCGCTGGCTCGACCGGGGAGCGGACCTCTACGCGGCCGTGACGTGGGCGGATCCCGCCGGCGACCCCGCGGCCCCCACCCGCCGGTACGCGATGGGCTGGGCGAGCAGCTGGGCCTACGCGCGACAGCTGCCCCTGCGGGACGGCGGATCCGGCGGCGCCCAGTCGATCGTGCGGGAGCTCCGCCTCGTGCGCGACGGCGCCGGATGGGCGCTGCGGTCCGCGCCCCTCGACGCCCTGGCCGGACGCGAGGGCGAGGCCCGGCCCATCGCCGACGCCCGGGCGTCCGGCACGATCCCGCTGGCCGAGGCGCCGCGCGGCCCGTCGCGTCTCCGCCTCACCCTCGTGCCCGACCCGGCGGATCCGGCGCGCGAGACCCGCGTGCGCCTCTCCTCCCCCGAGGGCGGCACGGTCACCGTCGGCTACGACGCGGAGCGGCGGCAGGCGTTCGTCGTGCGCGACGACGACCCCGACGGGATCATGCCGGACGCCTACGATCGGCCCGCGACGGCGCCGCTCCCCGACTCCGCGCCGGGGGATCCGGTGACGCTCGACCTCGTCGTGGACGACCGGGTCGTCGAGGCCTTCGTCGACGGCGACACGGCCGTGCTCACGACCGCCACGGTCGGCTCGCTCGACGCGGCCGCCCTCTCCGTGGAGGCCGTGGACGGCACGACGCGCGTGACCGACGCGAGCTGGACGCCCTTCGACCCGGCCGGCTGACCCGCCCCGCGGTACCGCACCGGGGTCAGGCCGCCCGGTCGTCCTCGCCGCCCGCGCCGTCGCCCCGCCCGCATCCCGCGTCGGCCTCGGCCGCCGCGCCGTTCAGGCGGCCGACCACGTCGTCGAGCGCGTCGCGCAGCGCCTCGAGCTCCGCGATGGAGAGCCCCGTGCGCGCCGCCGCCTGGGCGGGCACGTGCACGGCGCGCCCGCGCAGCTCGCGTCCGGCGTCGGTCAGCGAGACCACGACCACGCGCTCGTCGACCGTGCTGCGCGCGCGGCCGACGAACCCCGCGCCCTGCAGGCGCTTGAGCAGCGGGGTCAGCGTCGCCGGCTCCAGCTGGAGCGCGGCCCCGAGGTCGGAGATCGAGCGGTCGTTGCGCTCCCAGAGCGCGAGCATCACGAGGTACTGCGGATGCGTCAGCCCGAGCGGCTCGAGGATGGGCCGGTACACGGCCACCACGGACCGCGCGGCGACCACCGCCTGGAAGCACACCTGGCTCTCGAGCGCCAGCGGATCCGTCGTCGTCATCGCGTTCTCCTCGACCGCCATCCCGTGGACTGCTACGTACACTGGGTAGATGTTACGCAAGCGGGGAAATGCCGATGGCCCGGAGGGCGGGAGCCGCGCCGGCGGCTTCGGCCGCGCCGTCGAGCGCTTCAACCAGCGCCTGCGTCCCTACCTCGGCGCGCCGCCCCTCGGCCCGTACGACGACGAGCCCGTGCAGGAGCCGATGAGCCGCCTCTGCCCGATGTGCGGCGAGCCGATGCCCGATCACGTCATCGACCGGTCCGGCCCCCGCACGCAGGTCCGCTGCCCGGTCTGAGCCGGAGCGCCGACGCACGCGCGGCGGAGCGGATCCGCGGCGAGCGGGCTCAGCCGGCGACGACGAGCTCGACGTTGATGTCGTCCGGGTCCTGCACGGACAGGATCGACATGCCCGTCGGGAAGTCGACGACCTCGCCGTGGGAGATGCCGCGCTCCGCGAAGAGCGCGGCCGCGCGCACGAGGTCGTCGCGCGAGCCGACCTGCAGGCTCACGTGGTCGAGGCCGCGTGCCTCGGGGTCGAACGCGGCGTCGTCGCCCGCGATCGGGCGGAGGCCGAACAGCTGCGAGCCGACGCCGTAGATGACGCCGCCGAAGTACTGCGCCGGATCCTCGCGCACGGCGGGGTCGCTCGGGTCGCCCTCGCTCTCGATGGCGGGGGTGAGCCCCAGGACGCCCTCGTAGAAGGCGCGCGACCGGGCGAGGTCGGTGACGGAGAGGCGCACGTGGTGCACCCCGGTGATGGCGTCGAGGGGAGCGGTGGTCGCGGTGTCGTCGGTCATGCTCCGACGCTAGGACGGTCGTCCGCGCCCGTCGCCCGCGCGTTCGGTTTCCGACCAGCGCGGATCAGTCGTGCAGGTCGATGCCCCAGGTGCCGGTCCACTCGGATCCGGGTTCCAGGGTGATGAGGCCGTCGCCCGAGTTGAACGCGTCGGCGGGCGCCGTCATCGGCTCGACCGCGACCGCCCACACGTGGCCGTCCGCGACCGGGTACCACGGCGTCACGAAGACCTGCCAGTAGGTGAACTCGCCGTCGGCCCAGATCTCGGTGCGGCGGCCGTCGGGCGCCTGGACGCCGTGCCGGGTGACGCCGTCGACCACGCGGGCGTCGGCCCACGCGTCGTCGAGCTGGGCGTCGCGCACGCGCACGCCCTGGCGCAGGTCGAACCGGGTGCCCGCGACCGGGGTCTGGACGCCCGTGGGGTTGAGGCGCACCGGGTCCACCTCGATGTGGGTGGGCGCGTCGATGACGACCTCGAGGTCCTCGGTGGGCACGTCGCCGACGCGGAGGAAGGGGTGCGTGCCGACGGCGACGGGCGCGTCCTGGACGCCGACGTTGCGGATCCCGTGGGTCACCCGGACGCCGGACCCCGTGAGCTCGTAGCGCACGCTCGTCTCGAGGGCGAAGGGGTAGCCGTGCTGCGGGTGGACGTCGGCGGCCAGCGTGATCGACACGTCGTCGCGCTCCACGAGGCGGTACGGGGAGTGCTGGAGCAGGCCGTGGATCGCGTTCTCGCGGTCGACCTCGGTGATGTCGAGCTGGTGCACCACGTCGCCCTGCTGCCAGACGCCGTCGCGGATCCGGTTGGGCCAGGGCGCGAGCACGATGCCGCTGCAGAAGGGCGGGCGCGCCTCGTCGGGGTAGGACTGGACGAGGTCCGCGCCGTCGACCTGGAGCACGCGGAGGGCGGCGCCGACCTCCGCGATCACCATGCGCTGAGTGCGGCCGTCCACCTCCGCGACGAGCTCGTGCTGCTGGCCGGTGGGGAGGCGGGGGGAGTACGACACGTCTTCGGGCACCCGCCGAGCCTATCCGCACGAGGCGCTGTGGCGCCTCCCAGGGGCACCAGCGCGCGGATCCCTAGGATCGTGCGCATGGCCCGTCATGAGAACGAGAAGGTACGCGCGATCCGCGAGAAGGCACGCATCGAGCGGGCCCTCGACGACCGGCGCCGCAAGCGCCGTCGCCTCATCACCCAGTTCTCCGTGGCGGGCGGGCTCGTCGTCGTCATCGCGGCCATCGCCGGCGGCGTCTACCTCCTCGGCCAGTCGCAGGCGGCGAGCGCCGCGGGCCCGAAGCAGGACACGACGGCGCAGCTGTCCACGGGCGACACCGTGCGCGTCGCGACCGAGCCGCACGGCGTGAGCGTGGGCGCGGCCGACGCCCCCGTCACCCTGGACGTGTTCGAGGACTACTCGTGCCCCCACTGCGCGCAGTACGAGGCCGAGTCCGGCCCCCTGCTCGACAGGATCGCGGCCACGGGCCAGGTGCGCATCGTGTACCACCCCATCCAGATCGTCACGAAGTACGGCCAGGTCGCCGGCAGCGCCGCCGCGTGCGTGCTCGCCGAGGAGCCCGACAAGTGGCCCGCCGTGCACTCGGCCCTGTTCGACAACCACTCCACGGTCACCGACTCGTGGACCCACGCCGACTTCGTCACCTGGCTGACGACCCAGGGCGTCTCCTCCGGCGACGCGCGCACCTGCGTGGCCGAGGGCAAGTACTCGTCGTGGATCACCGATAACACCTCGGACGCGACCGCCGCCGGCGTCACCGGCACGCCGACGCTCCGCATCCAGGGCGACATCGTGAAGACGGTCGCCGGCCAGGACCTGGTCGACGCCCTCACGACGGCCGGCGCGAAGCTCCCCGACGGCATCGCCGCCGACAGCTGAACCGCGCGCGGCACCGGTCGGTCCCGATGCCGGTGGGGATCGGCGCCTCCCGCGGTCAGTGCCCGCGGTGGTCCTGCACGGTCATGCGCGGGCCGAACCGCGGCTTCCGGAAGCCGCTCGCCTCGATGAGGCGCATCACCCGCTGACGGTGCCCGCGCCACGGCTCCAGCAGCTCGAGCATGCCGTCGTCGTCGACCGGATGGCCCACGAGCGCCCACCCCACGGTGTCGTGCACGTGGTAGTCGCCGACGCTCACCGAGTCCGGATCCCCGTGGGCGCGCTGCGTGGTCTCCGCCGCCGTCCAGATCCCGACGCCCGGGATCGACCGCAGCCGCCGCGAGATCTCATCGCTCCCCCGCCCGAGCGCGAGCGTGCGCTCGAGCCCCGCGGCCGAGGTGGCGACGGCGATGAGGGTGCGCGACCGCTTCGGATCCACGCCCGCGCGGTGCCACTCCCACGACGGGATGAGCCGCCAGCGCTCGGGCGACGGCAGCACGCGCATGCCGACAGGGGCCGGGCCGGGCGCGGGATCGCCGTGCGCCAGGATCAGCTGCCGCCACGCCCGCCGGGCCTCGAGACCGGTCACCTTCTGCTCGAGCACCGCCGCGGCCATCGCCTCGAGCACGTGGTTCGTGCGCATCAGCCGGAGCGCGGGCAGGCGGCGGCGGGCGTCGCGGAGGAGCGGATGCGCGGACACGTCGAGGTCGGACCAGTCGTCGCCCTCCCCCAGCAGCTCGGGCACGCCGTCGATCGCCCACTCGGCGCCCGGCCCCCAGGCGCGGGCGTCGACGCCGCCGTCGGGCCGGGCATCGAGACGCAGCGACGCGTCGCCGAGCGGCGTGCGGGCCGTGCGCCAGACGCCCGCGCGACGGGAGCCGGGCGGGGCCGGATCCCAGCGGCAGGTCGGATCCGCGGCGCCGCGGAAGAGGGGGCGGAGCACGAGCCGGAGGTCGACCTCGCGGTCGGGCACGTAGGCCGTACGCGCGTCGGGGGCGGTCGCCTCGCCGCCGCCGTCGTCCATCCCCTCAGGGTACGCACGGCCCCCGACCCTCCTCGGCCGCGGCCGCGTCCGCGTCCGCCGAGCGGATCCGGGCCGTCGTCGCGCCCGTCCGCGCGCCGCTACCCGTCGACCGCCGCCGGGACGCCCGGCGCCGTGCCCGCGACCACGAGGTCGGCCCGGCCGCGCGTCCCCTCGATGAGCACGGCGTTCGCGCCGTCGACCTCCCGGGCCCAGGCCTCCGCGGCATCCGGCGCCCGACCGCCCGTCGTGTGCCGGTCGACCAGGCGCGCGAACCGCTCCTCGCCCGGCGTCGCGCAGAACCACGCCTCGTCGAGCTCGGCGGCCAGCAGCGCCCACGGATCCTCGTCCACGAGCAGGTAGTTGCCCTCGATCACGACGAGCCGCGTGCCCGCCTCCACCGCGACCGCCCCCGCGACGCCCTCGTCGACGGTCCGGTCGAACGACGGCGCGTACACCGCGTGATCGGTCTCGGACCGGATCCGTCGCACGAGCGCGAGCACGCCCCAGCCGTCGAACGTGTCGATCGCGCCCTTGCGGTCGTGCCGGCCCAGCCGGTCGAGCGTCGCGTTCGCCAGGTGGAAGCCGTCCATGGGCACGTACGCGGCGGTGCCCGCACCCGCCAGGGCGTCGACGCGCGCCGTGAGCGCCCGCGCGAGCGTCGTCTTGCCGGCGCCGGGGCTGCCCGCGATGCCGAGGACCGCCCGGCGGCCGTCGTGCACGAGGCCGAGCGCACGGCGTGCGAGCACGTCGAGGTCGTCGACCGGGCGGGGCGAGGGGTGCGGGCGTCCGCCCGGGTCCGTGTGCATCCGCCCAGTCTCGCGGGGCCGTGCCCCATGATGGACGTGTGCGCATCGGAATCCTCACCTCAGGCGGAGACTGCCCCGGACTCAACGCGGTGATCCGCGGGGCGGTGCTCAAGGGAACGACCATCCACAAGCAGGAGTTCGTGGGCTTCCGCGACGGCTGGCGGGGCGTCGTCGACGGCGACGTCATGCCGCTCGCGCGCCGCGACATCCAGGGCATCGGCAAGCAGGGCGGCACGATCCTCGGCACGAGCCGCACGAACCCGTTCGAGGGCGACGGCGGCGTGGAGCGGATCCAGGAGAACCTCGACCGGCTCGGCATCGACGCGATCCTCGCCATCGGCGGCGAGGGCACGCTCGCGGCCGCGAAGCGCCTCACCGATGCGGGGCTCAAGATCGTCGGCGTGCCCAAGACCGTCGACAACGACCTCGACGCCACCGACTACACGTTCGGCTTCGACACCGCGGTGCAGATCGCGACCGACGCCATGGACCGCCTCCGCACCACGGGCGACTCGCACAGCCGCTGCATGGTGGCCGAGGTCATGGGCCGCCATGTCGGCTGGATCGCGCTGCACTCCGGCATGGCCGCGGGCGCGCACGCGATCCTCATCCCCGAGCAGAAGACGTCGATGGACCAGATCATCGGCTGGGTGCGCGCCGCCTACGACCGGGGTCGCGCGCCGCTCGTCGTGGTCGCGGAGGGCTTCATCCCCGAGCACGCCTCCGACGCCCACGGCGAGCGCGGGCTCGACGCCTTCGGTCGCCCGCGGCTCGGCGGCATCGGCGAGCAGATCGCGCCGATCATCGAGGAGCGCACCGGCATCGAGACGCGCGCCACGACCCTCGGCCACATCCAGCGCGGCGGCACCCCGTCGTCGTACGACCGCGTGCTCGCGACGCGCCTCGGCCTCGCCGCGGTCGACAGCGTGCGGGACGGCCACTGGGGCCGCATGGTCGCGCTCCGCGGCACCGACATCGTCCACGTCGGCTTCGAGGAGGCGCTCGGGCGCCTGAAGACCGTGCCGCAGCACCGCTACGACGAGGCCGCGATCCTCTTCGGCTGATCCGGCCGGGTCACGCCGCCGCGCGCGACGCCTCGCCGGCCCCGACCGCCGGGCGTAGCGTGACGGCATGACGTATCGCGCGCTCGTGGCCGAGAAGACCGTCGCCGACGACGGCACGACGGGCATCGGGGTCGCGCTGCGCGACCTGCCCGACGAGCGGGCGACCGGCGGCGCCGACGGCCCGGGCGACGGCGAGGTCGTGCTCGACGTCCTGTTCTCGAGCGTGAACTACAAGGACGGCATGCTGCTCGGCGGCCGCCCGGGCATCGCGCGCACGAGCCCGCTCGTGGCGGGGATCGATGCGGTCGGCACGGTCGCCGCGAGCGGGTCCGCCTCCATCTCCCCCGGCGACCTGGTGGTGCTGAATGGCGCCGGCCTCGGCGAGAGCCGCGACGGCGGGCTCGCCGAGCGCGTGCGCGTGCCGGCCGACGCCCTCGTCCGCGTGCCCGACGGCATCTCCGCGGCGCGCGCCGCCGCGATCGGCACCGCCGGCTTCACCGCGATGCTCTCGGTGCTCGCGCTCGAGCGCGGCGGCGTGGAGCCCGGATCCGGCGACGTGCTCGTCACGGGCGCCGGCGGAGGCGTCGGATCCATCGCGGTCGCCCTCCTCGCGCGCCTCGGCCACCGCGTGGTCGCGTCCACCGGCCGCGTCGACGAGCTCGGCGACCGGCTGCGCGCGCTCGGCGCCGCCGAGGTCATCGACCGGAGCGCGCTCGGCGAGCCCGGCAAGCCGCTGCAGGGCATGCGCTGGGCGGGCGCGGTCGACAGCGTGGGCAGCGCGACCCTCGTCAACGTCCTCGCGCAGACCCGGTGGGGCGGCGTCGTCACGGCGGCCGGCCTCGCCCAGGGGCCGGACCTGTCGGGCACCGTGCTCCCGTTCATCCTCCGGGCCGTGACGCTCGCCGGCATCAACTCCGTCGAGGCGCCGGCCGCGCTCCGCCGCGAGGCCTGGGCCAGGCTCGCGACCGACCTCGACCTCGCGCTCCTCGACTCCGTCACCACGACCGTGCCCCTGGGCGACGCCATCGCGGCCGGCGAGCGGATCCTCGCGGGCGCCTCGAGCGGCCGCGTCGTCGTCGACGTGCGCGCCTAGCACCCGCCGACGCCGGGCCCCGTGCCCGTCCCCCGCGCGCTAGCCTGGGCGCGACGCGGCACGCTGCCGCCGGAGTGAGGGATCATGACCGCAGTAGCCGCCACCGGGACCATCTTCGTCGGACTGGCGGCCCTGCTGCACGTGTTCTTCTTCCTCCTGGAGAGCGTCTGGTTCGAGAAGCCGTTCGCCTGGAAGCGCTTCGGCGTGGCCGACCAGGAGAAGGCGCTCATCATCAAGCCGTGGGCGTACAACCAGGGCTTCTACAACCTGTTCCTCGCGCTCGGCGCCGGCCTCGGGCTCATCCTCTACTTCGTCGGCAACGTGCCCGCCGGCCTCACGCTCGTGCTCTTCACGACCGCGTGCATGGTGCTGGCGTCGATCATCATCGCGAGCACCGGCAAGAAGTACCTGATCCCCGCGCTCGTCCAGGGCGTCCCGCCGCTGCTCGGCCTCGTCTTCTTCGCCGCGGCCTCCTGAGCTCCGGCCCGGGGTCGGCCGGACAGCACGCGTGGGCCCTTCCGCCCGGCCAGCAGATGAGGTTAGGCTCACCTACATCATGACCGTCGTCCCGCTCACCGAGGCCCTCCGCGACCGCGCGCGACCGCGCGCCGAGGCGACCGACGCGGACGAGTTCATGACGGCGCTGGTCACCGGCCGCGGCTGCCGGGACGACTACGTCGCCCTCGTCGCGCAGCACTACTTCATCTACCGGGCCATCGAGGCGGCGACCGAGCGCATGGCGGCGGATCCCGTGGCCGCGCGCTTCATCGACCCGCACCTCACCCGCCTCCCCGCCATCGAGGCCGACCTCGACTTCCTCGTCGGGCCCGACTGGCGCGACGTCGTCCGCCCGCTCGCGAGCACGGCCGCGTACGTCGAGCGGATCGAGCGGGTCGCCTCCGTCTGGGTCGGCGGCTTCGTCGCGCACCACTACACGCGCTACCTCGGCGACCTCTCCGGCGGGCGCCTCCTCCGCACCCTCCTCCAGCGGCAGTTCGGCTTCGACACCAACGGCGTCGGCCTCTACCTGTTCGCCGAGATCGCGGAGCCACGCCGCTTCTGCAGCACCTACCGCGAGGCGCTCGACCAGGTGCCGTGGGACGACGACGAGCGCGCCCGCGTCGTCGCCGAGGTCGAGCACGCGTACCGGCTCACGACCGACGTGTTCGCGGAGCTGGCGCGCGGGCGCACCACGGCGCCGTTGCGCCGGGCCTGACCCGCGCGCTCGGTCCCCCGCTCGCGCGGCGCCCGCCCGTCGCGTCGGGTGCGTGGACGCCCGTCGCCCGCCGTCCCCCGCGCGTCCACCCCGCCGCCCGGTCGCGTGTCCGAGGGCGGGCATAGGCTCCGGGCATGGACGGCTACGACCTCGACTTCCTGCCCATCCCGCTCCCGCTGCCCGATCCCCCGGCCGACGCCCGGCCGGTGCGCCTCGACTACCTGCACTTCTCCGTGCTCATGGACACCGACCGGCGGCTCGCCGCGCTCACGGCCGTGAACATCGACGGCGCGCGCCTCGTCGACGTGGAGCGCACCGACGACTGGCACCTGGATCCGCGTCTCCCGGAAGAGCAGCAGTGCGGCCCGGAGCTCTACGCGCGCAACGACATCGACCGCGGTCACCTGGTGCGGCGGCGGGATCCGGTGTGGGGCGGCATCGCGGACGCGGCCCGCGCGAGCGCCGACACCTTCGCGTACACGAACGCGGCCCCGCAGGCCGCGGAGTTCAACCAGTCGAAGGAGCTGTGGCTCGGCCTCGAGGACTTCGTGCTCGAGAACGCCGACCTCGGCGACCGGCGCATGACGGTCCTCACCGGCCCCGTGTTCTCGGCGGACGACCCCGTGTACCGGGGCGTGCGGATCCCGCTGATGTTCTGGAAGATCGCCGCCTGGGTCTCGGGCGGCCGGCTGGCCGCGACGGCGTACCTCCTCGACCAGGCGCCGCAGCTGGGCGACCTCGACCGGAAGCCGGCCACCGCGGGAGCGCCCGAGCTCGGGCCGTATCGCACGTATCAGGTGGCCGTGGGGGAGATCGGCGCGCTCACCGGCTTCGACGTGGCGCAGCTCGCCGCCGCCGACCGCCTCGGGGTGCCCGCGACCGCGCGCGTCGGCACGCCGGAGGACGGCCGCGACTCCTGGGTCGAGCTGGAGCGGTACGCGGCGATCACGCTCTGACGCGCCTCGCGCACGACGGATCAGGCTGGCGGGCGGGCGTCCGCGGCCGCGCGGGCGGCGGCGGGGAGCGCCCGGATCACGCGGTCGAGCGAGGCCTCGTCCATGGCGGCCGAGACGAACCACGCCTCGAACACCGACGGCGGCAGGCTCACGCCCTGGTCGAGCATCGCGTGGAAGAAGGCCGGGTAGCGCCAGGTCTCCTGCGCCTGCACGGTGGCGTAGTCGACGATCCCGCGCTCGGGCGGCGTGCCGAAGGTGAAGCTGAAGAGGCTGCCCGCGCGCTGCACCGAGTACGCGAGGCCGGCGCGGTCGAAGGCGAGCTCGACCGCGTAGATGAGGATGTCCGCCGCGATGTCGAGCGCGCGGTACACGTCGGCGTCCGCGAGGCGCAGCGTCGTGAGGCCCGCGGCGACGGCGACCGGGTTCCCGGAGAGGGTGCCCGCCTGGTACACGGGGCCGAGGGGCGCGAGGTGGTCCATCACGTCGGCCCGGCCGCCGAGCGCGGCGACGGGGAGGCCGCCGCCGATGACCTTGCCGTACGTGACGAGGTCGGGGGTCCAGGCGTCCGGGTGGTCGGCTGCGAGGCCGGAGTTGTCGAGGCCCCAGTAGCCGGCGGGGTGCACCCGGAAGCCCGTGAGCACCTCGTCGGAGATGAGCAGGGATCCGTTGTCGTGGGCGATGCGCGCGAGCTCGGCGGTGAAGCCGGGCAGCGGCGGGACGACGCCCATGTTGGCGGCGGCGGCCTCCGTGATGACGGCGGCGATGCGCGGGCCGTGCTCGGCGAACACGGCGCGCACGGCGTCGAGGTCGTTGTACGGCACGACGACGGTCTGCGCGGCGATCGCCTCGGGGATGCCCGCCGAGCCGGGCAGCGCGAGCGTCGCGACGCCGGAGCCCGCCTCGGCGAGGAGGCTGTCGGAGTGGCCGTGGTAGTGGCCGGCGAACTTCACGAGCAGGTCGCGGCCGGTGAACCCGCGGGCGAGGCGGATCGCGGTCATGGTGGCCTCGGTGCCCGTGGACACGAGGCGGAGCTTCTCGATCGGGCGGCGGTCGGCGGAACCGTCGACGCCCGCGACGCGCACGCGCTCGGTGACGAGCTCCGCGAGCTCCGTCTCCGCGGGCGTGGTGGCGCCGAAGCCGAGGCCGAGCGCGGCCGCGTCCTGCACGGCCTCCACGACCTCGGGCCGGGCGTGGCCGAGGATCGCGGGGCCCCACGAGTTGACGAGGTCGACGTACTCCACGCCGTCCGCGTCGGTCACGTAGGGGCCGGCGGCCTTCACCATCATGCGGGGGGTGCCGCCGACGGAGCCGAAGGCCCGGACGGGCGAGTTCACGCCGCCGGGGATGACGTCGCGTGCGCGGTCGAAGAGGTCCTGGGAGTGGGTCACGGTGAAGTCCTTCGGTGCCGGGCGCGGATCCGCTCGGGTCGGGGCCGGATTCGCGTCCGGCGAGGAGGAGGGTGGGACGGCTCAGCGCCGGGCGAGGCGCTCGGCGAGCTCGACGGCCCAGTAGGTGAGGATCGCGTCGGCGCCGGCGCGCTTGATGCCGAGGACGCTCTCGTCGATGGCGCGCTCGCGGTCGATCCAGCCGTTCTGCGCGGCGGCCTCGATCATCGCGTACTCGCCCGAGATCTGGTACGCCCAGACCGGCACGCTGCTCGTGGCGGCGACGTCGGCGAGGATGTCGAGGTAGCTCATGGCGGGCTTCACCATGACGACGTCGGCGCCCTCCTCGATGTCGAGCTCCACCTCGCGGAGGGCCTCGCGCCGGTTGCCGTTGTCCATCTGGTACGTGCGGCGGTCGCCCACGAGCTGGGAGTCCACGGCCTCGCGGAACGGGCCGTAGAAGGCGCTCGCGTACTTGGCGGCGTAGGCGAGGATCGCGACGTCGTGGTGCCCGGCGTCGTCGAGGGCCTCGCGGACGGCGCCGACCTGGCCGTCCATCATGCCGCTGAGGCCGAGGAGGTGCGATCCCGCCTCCGCCTGGGCGAGGCCCATCGCGCGGTAGCGGTCGAGGGTGCGGTCGTTGTCGACCACGCCGTGGGCGTCGAGGACGCCGCAGTGGCCGTGGTCGGTGAACTCGTCGAGGCACAGGTCGGTCTGCACGACGAGGGCGGCGCCGACCTCCTCGACGGCCACTCGCGTGGCGACGTTGAGGATGCCCTCGGGGTCGCTCGCGCCGGAGCCCTCGGCGTCGCGCACGGCCGGGATGCCGAACAGCATGACACCGCCGATGCCCGCCTCGGCCGCCTCGACGAGCGCGCGCCGCAGGCTGTCGAGGGAGTGCTGGGAGACGCCGGGCATCGACGTGATGGGCGAGGCCTCCGTCAGGCCCTCGCGCACGAACATCGGCAGCACGAGGTCGGCCGCGTGCAGGCGCGTCTCCGCCGTGAGCCGGCGCATGGCCGGCGAGGTGCGGAGGCGGCGCGGGCGGTAGTAGGGGGAGGTCATTCCGTGGTGTTCCGATCGAGGAGGTCGGCGAGGCCGCTGAGCCCCGCGGTGTCGGTGCGCGGCTCCTGATGGCGGGCGAGGTCGACGAGGGACTGGATGAGGGACGCGGCCGAGCGCTCCGGAGCGACCACGTCGACGCGGACGCCCGAGCGGCGGGCGTCCTTCGCCGTGCGCGGGCCGATGCACGCGATGACCACGCCGTCCGGCACGTCGCCGAGCTGCTCGTGCACCTGCTCCGCGACGCTGCCCGACGTGACGAGGATGGCCCGGACGCGGCCCGACGACACGTCCTCGCGGATCCGGTCGCTCACCGGCACGCCGACGGTGCGGTACGCGACGACCGAGCGCACGTCGTGGCCGCGCGCGATGAGCCCGTCGGTGAGCGTGGGCTTGGCGATCTCGGAGCGGAGCGTGAGCACGCGGCGGCGCGGGGACCCGGCCGCCATCTCCGTCCACTCCTCGAGGAGCGCGGTGGCGGAGGACTCGATGGACGGCACGAAGTCGACCGTGTAGCCCGCCGCGACGAGGGCCGCCGCCGTGGTCTCGCCGACCGCCGCGATGCGCGTGCCCGCGGGCACGACGGCGCGGTGCGAGGCCAGCACGTCGACCGTGGTGGCGCTCGTGACGGTGAGCCAGTCGAAGGAGCCGGCCGCGAGGTCGGCGAGGGCGCGCTCGAGCCCCTGTGCGTCCTGCGTGGCGGCGAAGTTGATCATGGGCGCGACCACCGGGGTCGCCCCCTGCGCGCGCAGGTCGTACGCGACGCCGTCGCCCCACGGCCCGCCGCGGGGCACGAGCACGCGCCAGCCCTTCAGGGGCTTCTGGTCCGTCGAGGTCATCGGGTCCCTCCCAGCGGCGCGAGTCCGGCCGCTCCGGCGTCGAGCAGCTCGCGGGACACGGGTCCCGAGAGCGTCGAGGCGTACGCGGTCAGCTGATCGATGCCCATGCCAGCGGTGTCGAGCTCGTGGCTCGCGGTCATGCGCTGCGACCCGTCGGGCCGGTACACGACCGCGGTGAGCTCGAGGCGCGCGCTCGTGACGGTGGCCCGCGCGCCGATGGGCGCCGCGCAGCCGGCCTCGAGGGCGGCGAGCACGCCGCGCTCCGCGAGCACGGCCGCGTGCGTGAAGGGGTCGTCGACGGCCTCGACCGCGCGGCCGACGACGGAGTGCGTCTCGGCGTCCTCCGTGCGGATCTCGAGCGCGAGCGCCCCCTGACCCGGGGCGGTGGGCCAGCGGTCGAGCTCGAGGTGCTCGGTGACGGCGTCGAGCCGGCCGATGCGCTGGAGCCCGGCGGCCGCGAGGACCACGGCGTCGAGGTCGCCCGCGGTGACGCGGGAGAGCCGCGTGTCGATGTTGCCGCGGATGTCGACCACGTCGAGGTCCGACCGCTCGGCCAGCACCTGCGCGCGACGCCGCGGCGATCCCGTGCCGACGCGGGCGCCGCGCGGCAGGGTCGCGAGCGTGAGCCCGTCGCGCGCGCAGAGCACGTCGCGGGGATCCGCCCGCACGGGCACCGACGCGACCGTGAGCCCGTCGTAGGGCGCGGTCGGCAGGTCCTTCAGCGAGTGGACCACGAGGTCGCACTCGCCGCGCAGCAGCGACTCCCGCAGCGCGCTCGCGAACACGCCGGTGCCGCCGAGGCTCGCGAGCGACTCGCGCGACGTGTCGCCGTGGGTGGTCACCGGCACGAGCTCGACCTCGAGTCCCGACGCGTCGGTGATCTCCGCGGCGATCGCGCGCGTCTGAGCCAGGGCGAGCGCGCTCCCCCGGGTCCCGATGCGCAGCGTGCCGCGATCCTCCGACGTGAGGGGACCGTCCGTCACGGTGCCAGCCCGGAGACCGCCGGCTTGAAGCCCAGCCGGACGTTCTCGCAGCAGCCGGGACGGCAGACGTCGTACCAGGGGCCGAGGTCGGTCATGTGCGGGCGGTCCTCCGCCTTCACGCCGTCGCGGCGCTCGAGCACGAGGTCGATGAGGCCGTCGACGTACGCGGCGTGCACGCCCGGCGTGGGCACGCGCACCGAGTACAGGCCGTTCTCCTGGGCGGACTCGGTGGCCTCGTTGTCGAGGTCCCACTTGACCTCCATGTGGTCGCTCACGAAGCCGAGCGGCACGATCACGACGGCGCGGCGGCCCTGCGCGGGCAGCTCGCCGATGGCGTCGTTCACGTCGGGCTCGAGCCACGGCATGGAGGGCGGGCCGGAGCGCGACTGGTAGACGAGCTGCCAGGGCACGTCCTGGTCGATGCCGAGCTCCTTCCGGACCTCGTGCATCACGACCTCGGCGACGGCCAGGTGCTGCGCCGCGTAGGCGCCGTCCTGGTCGAAGCCGCGCTCGGCGGGGCCGGACTTCGAGGCGTCCGACGACGGGATGGAGTGCGTGGAGAAGAGGATCTCGACATCGGTCGACAGGTCGACGGGCGCGCCCTCCGCCTCGAAGTGCGCGATGACGTCGCGGATCCCGTCGCGCGTGCCCTCGATGAACGGCGTGACGAAGCCGGGGTGGTCGAAGAACTGGCGCACCTTGTCGATGCGGACGACGCCCTGCAGGCTCGTGTCCTCGAGCGCGTCCGCGAAGTCCTCGCGGTACTGGCGGCAGGAGGAGTACGAGCTGTAGGCGCTCGTGGCGACGGCGATGAGCTGGCGGTAGCCCTTCTCCTCGGCCTCGCGGAGCGCGTCGTTGAGGTAGGGGCCCCAGTTGCGGTTGCCCCACAGGACGGGCAGGTCGATGCCGCGCTCGGCGAGGCGCGCCTCGAGGGCGGCCTTCAGCTCGCGGTTCTGCTCGTTGATGGGGCTGATGCCGCCGAAGGCCCGGTAGTGGTGGGCGACCTCCTCGAGGCGCTCCTCCGGGATCCCGCGGCCGCTCGTGACGTTGCGGAGGAACGGGATCACGTCGTCCTGGCCCTCGGGACCGCCGAAGGAAGCGAGCAGGATCGCGTCGTACGCGACGGGCTCCTCGACGTGAGGCGGACCCATCTTCGCGGCCTCGCTCGCGGCGGAGACGAGCGCGCCCGGCGCCCGCGGGGCGTCGGTGGCGGGGGCGGGCTTGCGACCCAGGTTCACTGCGGCCATTACTGGAGGACCTCCACGAGCTCGGCGGTGGTGATGCGGCGGCCCGTGTAGAACGGGACCTCCTCGCGCACGTGACGGCGCGCGTCCGTGTTGCGCAGGTCGCGCATCATGTCGACCAGGTCGACGAGCTCGTTCGACTCGAGCGGGAGGATCCACTCGTAGTCGCCGAGGCCGAACGACGAGACCGTGTTGGCGACGACGCTGCGGAAGGCCGCGCCCTGGCGGCCGTGCTGGGCGAGCATGCGCCCGCGCTCCTCGGGCGGCAGCAGGTACCACTCGTAGGACCGGACGAAGGGGTAGACGCAGAGCCAGTCGCGCGGCTCCTCGCCCCGGAGGAAGCCGGGCACGTGGCTGCGGTTGAACTCGGCGTCGCGGTGGACGCCCGCGGCGCTCCACGACGGGATGAGCGCGCGGATGAGGCGCGCGCGGCGGATCTCGCGGAACGCCCACTGGAGCGTCTCCATCTGCGGGCCGTGGATCCAGACCATGAGGTCGGCGTCCGCGCGCATGCCGGAGACGTCGTAGAAGCCGCGGACGGTGACGCCCTCCGCCTCGACGATGTTCACGATGCCGTCGAGCTCGTCGACGGCGCCCGGGACCTCGCGGCCGTCGAGGTCGTCGGGGCGCTGGGGATCGCGACGGAGGACGGCCCACAGGGCGTAGCCGCTGGGGGACGCTTCCGCGGGGGGCTCGATCGGGGGGACCTGAGATGCCGCCGACTCGGCAGCCGGGATGCTCATGGTCTCCATGGTACGTCGCCCGGGCACCCCGTCCCGCATCGGGCGGGCGGCCGTCAGATCATCCGCAGGTCGGCGCCCTGCCGGCCCGTCAGCGCGCGTCGCGGCCGGTCAGCGCGCGTCGCGGCCGGTCAGCGCGCGTCGCGGCCGGTCAGCGCGCGTCGCGGCCGGTCAGCGCGAGGAGGCGGACCTGCAGCGGCGCGTCCTCACCGACGGGCACGGGCGAGGCGAACAGGCCGCTCGCCTCGAGGGTGTCGCGCTGCGGCTCGAAGACGGTCCAGGTCGCGCGGACCAGGTCGTCGTCGATGCGCTCGTCGGCGCCGATGGCGCGCGCGAGGTCCCAACCGTGGATCACGACGTCGGACAGCTGCTCGCGCAGGTACTCGCGCGTGGGGACGCGGTCGGTCGACAGCGCGACCGGGCGCTCGGGATCGGCGTCGCGCCAGGCGGCGAGCGCCTCGCGGGAGTAGCGGCCCCACTCGGCGACGAGGTCGTCGTCGAGCCGGCGGATCAGCGCCTGCCCGGTCTCGGCCGTGTGACCGGCGAGGAGGAGCGGCACCCACTGCTGCTCCTCGATCACGTGGGCGACGAGCTCGCGGACGTCCCACTCGACGTCGGGGGTGGGCGCCGACCAGTCGGTGACGGCGCGGAGGCGGTCGCCGAAGCCGTCGTGCGCGCGGCGGATGAGGTCGGTCCAGTCGTGCTCGGTGTCCATGGTCGCGCTCCCGTCGGTGGTGTCCCGGGGGAACGTCCGGGGCGGTCGCGCGCATTCCCGGAGCCGGTCCGGGGAGCGGGGCGGTGCCGCCGCACGGCGCGGTCGCGCCGGCACGGATCAGCCCGGCACGGATCAGGCCGGCGCGGATCAGGCTGGCGGCACCCGCGCGGCGGAGAACTGGTGGCGGGGCGCCCGCAGCGCGCGGAAGGGATCCGTCCCCGCGAGCCCCTGCAGCCCCGGCGCGAGGACCCCGAGGACGCCGACCACAGCGACCAGCACGACGACCAGCCGCGGCCACCCGGAGGCGACCGTGTGCGTGACCGCCATGGGCTCGAGCAGGTTCACGCCCACGAGGAAGACCGTCGCCGAGACCGCGAGCGACATGGCCGCGCCGTCCGCGATGCCGACGACCGCCAGCACGACGAGCACCCACAGGCCGTACCAGGGGTAGACGACGGGCGACATCGCGACGATGCACGCGAACGCGAGCGCCAGCCGGGCCTCGCCGGAGAGCGTCCGGGTGGTGAGGATGCACCACGCCGCGCCGGCGAAGCCGATGAGGATGCCCGCGGTCTTGATCCCGCCCTCCACCGCTTCGCCGGGGCCGCCGAGCACGTCCACGAGCGGACCGATCGCGCCCGCCGCGAGGCCGAACGGCATGAACCAGGACACGACCGACACGGGGCTCGAGAGGGCCGAGATCCAGCCGAGGCCGACACCGAGCAGCTCCCCGCCGAGGGCGAGGAGCCCCATCGCGACGATGCCCGACGCGGTCCAGGCGGCCCAGACGCGCGGGTCGCGCGTGGGCGCGCGGAGGCCGACGACGGCGCCCGCGGATCCGTCCACGGCGACGCCGGCGGGCGCGCGGTCGTCGACGCGGCGCGCCCGCATCTCCGCGTGCACGATCGCGACGACGGGCAGCGCGACGAGGGCGATGGGCTTCACGGCCACGGCCGCGGTCACCAGCAGCACCGCCAGCACGGGCCGCGAGTCGATGGCCGCCAGGAGGCCGGCGACGAGGAGGCCCATCATGAGCGCGTCGTTGTGCGCGGCGATCACGAAGTTGAAGCTCACGAGCGGGCTCGCCGCGAGGAACCAGAGCGCCCGCACGGGGTCGATGCGGCGCCGGCGGGCGATCCGGTAGCCGCACCACACCATCAGCACGACGCCCGCGACCGACACGAGACGCGCGGCCACCACGGCCCACTCGATGCCGATGGCCGTGTCGATCGCGCCGAGCGCCCGCTCCACGACGAGGTACAGCGGCCCGTACGGCGCCGGGTTGTGCGCCCAGAGCGGGTCGACGCCCGTCGAGCGCCAGTCGGCGAGCACCGCGGGACCGTGCTCGTAGGGCGAGAGCCCGGCCCCGAGCACCCGGCCCTGCGCGATGTAGGAGTACACGTCGCGGCTGAACAGCGGGAGGCTGAGGAGCAGGGGCGCCGTCCAGAGGGCGGAGAGGCCGATGATCGCGCGGATCGCCCGGTTGCCCAGTCGCGGGAGGAGCGCTCCGAGGAGGAGCCATGCGGCGATCGTGAGGATGCCCCCGACGACCACCGCGACCGACGCTATCCCGGTCGCCGTCGGCGACACCCGCAGGCTGCCGAGCACGGCCAGGTGCGAGAGGCGGGACTCCGTGGGCGCGTGGCCGACGATGAAGGACGACACCGCGAGCGTGAGGGCGCCGCCGAAGCCGACGAGCCCGGGCAGCACCAGCGGGTGCCGCCCGAGGGCGTCGGGATCACGCGGGGTCCGCGATGCGGGTCGGTCCACGGCGGCGCGGGAGTGCGCGGGCACGACGAGGGGTCCCGTCCGGTCCGGGTCAGCGGCGCGCGGCGCGCGACACGGCCCAGACCACGCCGCCGATCACCACGACCGCGCCCACGCCGACGGCCACGAGCAGCAGCGGGTCCTCGTCCGCCGTGCGGCGGATCCGGCGACGCAGGTCGGCGATGCCGTCCTTCGCGCGGCGCCGCACGTTCAGCTTCGACTCCAGCGCGTCGAGCGTGGCGGCGATCTCCTCGCGGGTGTGCTGGATGTCGAGCTTCAGCTCCGCGCGCGAGCGCGGGCCGACGGGGCGGGGGCGATCAGTGCTCATACTTGCCGGTCCCCTTCACCGCGTCGACGTCCTCCTTGAGGCTGTCCACGGTCTCCTCGGGCGTCGGCGGGACGCCCTTCTTGAGCCACCGGATGCCGAGCAGCGCGAGCACCACCGTGATCAGGAGGAAGACGCCCGCGACGATGAGCGCGGAGAGCCACGGCGAGAAGGCCTCGGACAGGCCGAGGATCGCGGCGGCGACGAGCACCAGGAACGCGATGAACGCGAAGAAGAGCGCCACGACGAGGAAGCCGGCGCCGATCCCCGCGTGCTTGAGCTTGGAGACGAGCTCGTTCTTGAACGACTCGATCTCGTCCTTGACCAGCTGGACGATGAGGGTCGGCAGGTCGGCGACGAGCCGGACGAGCGAGCGCTTGCTCTTCGGATTGAGATCCTGATCCGTCATGCGGGGTTCCCTCCTGGGGATGGGCGGGCGGGTCAGCGGGAGGTGCCGGAGCCGTTCGGCTCGGGCGAGGCGGGGTCCATGGTCGGGTACGTCGTGGTGGAGGCGCTGGACGGCGTGGATCCGGTCGAGGAGTCCTTCTTGCCGCCCGTGACGGTGCCGACGACCTTCTTGGCGCCGCCGACGACCGCGTGCGCGACGTCGGGGGTGTGGTCCTTCACGAAGCCGGCCGCGTTGTCGACCTGGCGCTGGACCTTCGGGTCGTCCCAGACCTTCTTGGCGTTCGTGCGGATCTGCTCGTAGCGCTTGCGTCCGGCGCGGGCACCGAGGACGTAGCCGACACCGGCTCCGGCGACGAAGAGAAGCTTGCCTTTCATGGGAGATCTCCGATCGTTGAGGGGGCACGTGGGGCGCACGTCCGTTCAGCGTATCCCTCCGGCGCACCCGCGTGGTCGGGGGCGGCCGGGCGGGCGCTGCCCGGCCAGGGGGCCGGCGCGGATCGCATCAGCGGCCGAGGACGCGGTCGGCGGCGGCCGACGCGTCGGCGACGACGGAGGCGAGGCCCGTGCCCGCGACGGCGGATCCGGTGATCTCGAGGCCCGGGTGCTCGGCCGCCTCGTCGCGCACCGCCTGCACGCGCTCGCGGTGCCCGGAGGCGGCGAACGGGAGGGCGTTGGTCCAGCGCACGCGGGCGGATCCGGTGGCCCGGCCCGCGAGATCCGTCCCGAGCAGGGCCGACGCGTCGCGCACCGCGATCGCCGTGAGCTCGTCGTCCGGGACGCCCGCGGTGTCGTCCTGGCCGCCCGCGCGCCCGTAGGAGAGGCGGAGCACATGGCGGTCGCCCGCCAGCTCCTTCAGCCACGGCCACTTGGCGGTCGCGTGCGTGAGGGCCTTCGCGCGGACGTCGGGCACGTCGGCGGAGACCAGCACGCCCGTGCCGCGCGGGGCGGCGTCGAGCTCCGGCGCGCGGACGACGAGCGTGACGAGCTCGACGGAGGACGGCTCGGGCCAGCCCTCGGTGACGGCGCGCGGCGCGAGGCCGGAGAAGAGGCGGATGAGGCCGGCCGCCGGGATCGCGAGGACCACCGCGGCCGCGTCGATGCCGCGGCCGTCCGCGAGCTCGACGTGCCAGTCGTCGTACGCGGCGGCGCCCTCGTGCGACCGGTGCCGGTGCACCGACCCCGCGGCGAGGGAGGTGCGCACGTCGACGCCGAGGCGCTCGAGGTCGGCGACGAGCGCGTCGACCAGGAGGTGGACGCCGCCCACGATGCCGCTCACGGCGGATCCCGCGGGCGAGGCGGCGCGCATGGACGCGACCGCGCGCCCGAGCGACCCGTGCTCGGCCAGGCCGGCGCGCAGGCCCGGGGCCACGGAGTCGGCGTCGACCTCGTCGGGGTGGGCGCTGTGCACGCCGGAGACGATGGGGGCGACGAGCCGGTCGACGACGCGGTCGCCCATGCGGGCGCGCACGAGGCCGCCGAGCGTGCGCTCCTTCGCGCCGACGGAGGCCGGGAGCACGAGGTCGGCCTTGGCGCGGGCGACGCCGAGGCGTCCGATGGCGGTGGCGATGGTGCTGTCGAACGGATGCGCGGGGATCCCGAGCAGGCCCGTCCGCGGGAGCTGGATGGCGCGCTCGGCGAGCTGCACCCACGCGCCGTCCGGGTTCGGCTGCACGATGCGGTCGGCGAGGCCCAGCTCGCCGAGGTACGCGGCGACCGTGCCGCGGCGGGTGGCGAAGCTCTCCGCGCCGCTGTCGAGGCGGAGGCCGTCGACCACGTGGGATCCGACGGTGCCGCCGAGCGCGGGCGACGCCTCCACGAGGATCACGCGCTTCCCGGCCAGGGCGCAGGCGCGGGCCGCGATGAGGCCACCCACCCCGCCGCCGACCACGACGACGTCGGTCGGGTCGACCTCGCCGGCCGCCTGCCGCGGGTCGCTAGCCACGGACCAGGTCCACGATGCGCGTGAGCACGGTCGGGTCGGTCTCGGGCGGCACGCCGTGCCCGAGGTTGAGGATGTGCGCGGGCGCCGCCTTCCCGCGCTCGAGCACGTCGCGGACGTGCGCCTCGAGGACGGGCCAGGGCGCGGCCAGCAGCGCCGGGTCGACGTTGCCCTGCACGGGGACGGATCCGCCCAGGCGGCGCGACGCCTCGTCGAGCGGGATGCGCCAGTCGACGCCCACCGCGTCGACGCCCACGTCGCGCATCGCGCCGAGGAGCTCGCCCGTGCCGACGCCGAAGTGGACGAGCGGGACGGTGCGCCCGTCGGCCGCCGTGATGGTGCGCACGTGGTCGAGCGCGAGCGCGGACGCCGGGGCGACGCGCTGCGTGTAGTCGGCTAGCGAGAGGCCGCCGGCCCAGGAGTCGAAGAGCTGCGCGGCGGAGGCCCCCGCCATGACCTGCGCGCGCAGGAAGACGCCCGTGATCTCGGCGCACCAGCGCATGAGCGCGTCCCAGGCGTCGGGATCCGCGTGCATGAGGCCGCGCGCCGCGATGTGGTCCTTGCTCGGCCCGCCCTCCACCAGGTAGGCGGCGAGGGTGAAGGGCGCGCCCGCGAAGCCGATGAGCGGGGTGTCGCCGAGCTCCGCGACCGTCCGCGCGACGGCCTGGCGGATGGGCTCGAGCGCCGCCGGGTCGAGCGCCGGCAGCGCGGCCACGTCGGCGGCGGTGCGGACGGGCTTCTCGAGCACCGGGCCGCGGCCCGCGACGATGTCGACGCCGACGCCCGCGAGCTTGAGGGGGATGACGATGTCGCTGAAGAAGATGCCCGCGTCCACGTGGTGTCGGCGGACGGGCTGCAGCGTGATCTCGCTCGCCATCTCCGGGTCGAGGCACGCGTCGAGCATGCGGGTGCCGACGCGCAGCTCCCGGTACTCGGGCAGCGAGCGGCCGGCCTGGCGCATGAACCACACGGGTGCGCGGTCCCCGCGACGGCCGCGGTACGCCTCCACGAGCAGCGACGACGCGGTGCGGGTGTTGAGCGGGTGCTCCGCGGGGAGCGGGAGGGCGGCGGATGCGGGCGCGGGGGCGGAGGATGCGGGCGTGATCACGGAGGAGATCATCGCATCCCCCGCCTGCGCGCCCGCTCGACTGGGGACGCGGCAGGAGGACGGGACGGCTGCGGGCGGCCGACGGCCGGGTCCGGCGGCGGCGAGGCAGGGCACCCTCACCGGCCCCGACCACACGGCCGGGAGGTTTACCATGGACTGTGCTCATATGTCTGACGGCGAGTCATCACAACGCCAGCTTCGAGGTCCTCGAGAAGCTGTCCGTGGCCGCACCCTCCGTCGCCGGCACGCTCATGGAGCAGAACGACTTCATCGCGGGGGCCGTGGTCCTCGCCACCTGCAACCGCTTCGAGGCCTACCTCGACGTGGAGGAGCCCCTCACCGCCGCCCGCGCGCTGGCCGTCGAGGCCACGGTCGACGTGGTCAGCGGCGCCAGCGGCATCGACCGCGACGACGTCCGCGGCAGCGTCGACGTGAAGTGCGGGGACGCGGTGGCCGAGCATCTGTTCGCCGTGTCCTCCGGGCTCGAGTCCGTCGTCGTCGGCGAGGGCGAGATCGCCGGCCAGGTGCGCCGCGCGCTCGAGGGCGCGCGCACGGGCGGCACCACGAGCACCGGCCTCGAGCGGCTCTTCCAGACCGCGTCCAACACGTCGCGCGGCGTCAAGACCCGCACGGGCCTGCAGAGCGCCGGGCGCTCCATGGTCCGCCTCGCGCTCGACCTCGCCGAGAGCCGCATCGCCGACTGGTCGGCCACGCGCGTCCTCCTCGTCGGAACGGGCGCCTACGCGGGCGCGAGCCTCGCGGCGCTCCGCGACCGCGGCGTCGTCGACGTGCACGTCTACTCCCCCTCGGGCCGCGCGCAGAAGTTCGCCGGCCCCCACGGCATCCCCGCGGTCGAGGGGCGCGACCTGCTCCGCGTGCTCGCCGCCTCCGACATCGTCGTCACCTGCAGCACGGCGCCCAAGTCCGTGCTCGCCGCGCACCACCTGCAGGCCGCGGCCGCCGTGTCCGGCGACGGACGCCGTCGCCTCGTCATCGACCTCGGGCTGCCGCGCAACGTGGATCCGGACGTCGTCACGGTCGACGGCGTCGAGCTGCTCGACCTCGAGACCATCAGCCTCCACGCCCCGCTCCGCGACCTCACCGCCACGGACGACGCGCGCGAGATCGTGAGCACGGCCGCCGCCGAGTTCCGCGCCGCGAGCGCCGAGGACGAGGTGGCCCCCGCGGTCGTCGCGCTCCGCACCCACATCTTCGACGTCCTCGAGGGCGAGCTGGAGCGCGTCCGCAAGCGCGGCGACTCGTCCGAGGCCACCGAGAAGGCGCTCCGCCACCTCGTGAGCGTCCTCGTGCACCAGCCGTCCGTCCGGGCCCGCGAGCTCGCGCGGCAGGGCGAGGGGGCCCGCGTGGTCGACGCCGTGCAGGCGCTCTTCGGTCTCGACGTGGAGATGCCCGCCGCGGTGTCCTCCCCCGTCGCCGTCGCGCTGCCCCGCACCGGTGAGGCGGGCTCGGCGTCGTGAGGCCCCGCGTCCTCCGCGGCCCGCGCCTCGACGCGCCGCTCCGGATGACGGATCCCGTGCGCACCGAGCGCCTCGTGCTCCGGCCCTACACGGCCGACGACCTCGACGACTTCGCCGACATCCAGCGCCGCCCCGAGGTGGTCGAGTACATGTTCTGGCCGCTCCGCGACCGCGCCGCCTCGAAGCGGCACCTCGCCGACCGCCGCCGCAAGACCCGGCTCGAGCAGGGCCACGACTTCCTCGGTCTCGCCGTGGAGCTGCCCGACGAGCCGAGCCTCGCCCCGCGGGCGGGCACCGGCCGCGTCATCGGCGACGTGTCCCTCCTCCTCCGCAACGTCCCGTCGCGGCAGTTCGAGGTGGGCTGGGTGATGAACCCGGACTTCGCCGGCCACGGCTACGCCACGGAGGCCAGCCGCGCCCTCATCGACATCGCCTTCCGGCGCGCCGGCGCCCACCGTGTCGTGGCGCAGCTCGACTCCCGCAACTCGTCCTCCGCGCGTATGGCCGAGCGCCTCGGCATGCGCCTCGAGGGGCGCTTCCGCGAGGAGCACCTCGTCAAGGGCGAGTGGGTCGACAGCCTCTACTACGCCGTGCTGGCCGACGAGTGGGCGGCCATGCCGCCGGCACCCTGACCCGGAGCCGCACCGTGCACGGAGACCTGCCCGCGATCGACCCCGTCGACGTGCGCGGCCCGATCCGCACGTCCCGCCTCGTCCTCCGCCCGTTCGCGCCCGACGACCTCGTGGCCGTCGACGGGTACGCGACCGCCCCGGGGGCACGGGCGCACCTCGCCGGTCCCCCGGCGGGCGCGCGACCCGACGCGGCGCGCCTGCTCGCCGATCGCCTGGCGTGGACGCGGCTGGCCGCGGTCGGCGACCGGTTGGCCCTGGCCGTCGAGCTGCCGGCCCAGGGCCCGCGGCCCGCGCATGTGGTCGGCGAGGCGCACGTGCGGCTGCGCGAGCCCGCCGCCCGCCAGGCCGAGCTGGGCGTCGTCCTGCACGAGGACGTGCGCGGCGCCGGCATCGCGGGAGAGGCGGCCGACCGGGTCCTCGAGCTCCTGTTCGAGGAGGTGGGCGTGCACCGCGTCACCGCCCGGGTGGACGCGCGGGACGCGGCCGCCCTCGCGCTGGCCACGCGCCTCGGCATGCGCCGGGAGGCCCTGCTCGTGCACGACCGATGGGCCGAGGGCGCGTGGGCCGATACCGTGGTCGTCGCCCTGCTCGACGTCGAGTGGGCGGCTCGCACGAGCCTCGACGGACTGTAGGAGGACCGCGTGACCTCGACCCCCGACCCGGCCCGCGGGCCCGTCATCCCCGTCCTGGACGACGACGACGATGACGACCTCGACGAGCTCGACGACCTCGACCGGACGGACGGCTCCGGCGCCCGCGGATCCGACGGGCCGCTCGGCGCGCCGCGGGAACGGCCGCTGCGGGTGGCCGCGCTGGCCCTCATCCGCGACCGGCGGGTGCTCATGGTGCGCGTCACGGGCCAGGACGTGCTCTACCTGCCCGGCGGCAAGATCGAGCCGGGCGAGGGCGCACGGCAGGCGCTGATGCGCGAGGCCGCCGAGGAGGTCGGGCTCGACATCGACCCGGCGACCGTCGAGGACCTCTTCACCGTCCTCGCCGACGCCCACGGCGTGCACGCCGGACGGCTCGTGAGCATGACCGTCTACCGGGCCGAGCCGCGGGACCGGTCGCAGCAGCCCGTCGCCTCCGGCGAGATCGCCGAGGTCGAGCTCGTCGGATCCGCCGACGCCGACCGCTGCCCGCCCGCCGGACAGGAGGCCCTGGAGCGCCTGGTGGCGCTCCGGCTCATCGACTGAGCGGCGCGTCCCCGTCGGCGGAGGGGCCGCCCGCGTCCGCGGCGTCCGCGGAGCCGGGCGCCACCGGGTCCTCCCCCGCGGACGGCGCCGCCAGCTCGGCCGCGCGCGTGGCGCGCACCTTCCGCCGCTGGTCCACGAACGCGAGCACGGCCGCGACCGTGGCGATGCCGCCCGCGACGAGCGTGCCGGTGACCTCGCCGACCCCGTCCACCTTCATGGCGGCCACGAGGATCGCGACCGTGAAGCCGGCGATGACGACGCCGACCGCGAGGATCAGCCAGGAGAGGAGGCCCTTCGCGCGCGCGTCGGGGGTGCGGGTGGCCATGCGCCCATCCTCCCACGCGGGTGCCGGGCCGTCCGGGAGCGCAGGTCGCGGGCACGCCCGGGCGAGGGCGGCCCTCCGGCCCGAGCGTCCGGTGTGAGCCGGGTGACGCCCGCGCCCGACCGGCGTAGCGTCGGAGACGTCACATCCACCGAACGAAGGAGCGCCCATGAGTGCGGACGACAAGGCCCAGAACACCGGCGAGAAGCTCGCGGGGAAGGCCGAGGAGGCCTTCGGGAAGCTGACCGGCGACGACAGCAAGGTCGCCGAAGGCGAAGCGAAGCAGGCCGGGGCAAGCGCCAAGCAGGCCGGCGAGAACGTGAAGGACGTCTTCAAGAAGTAGGACCTTCGGAGGGACGTCCCTCCTGAGAGGCGAGGGGCCGGATGCCGAGCATCCGGCCCCTCGTCATGTCCGGGCGCGGGAGGCGCCGCGGATCAGGTGCCCGGATCGGTGTCGGCCAGCGTCCGGAGCGCGCGGCGGTCCGGCTTCCCGGACGGGAGCGTCGGCAGCTCCTCGACGCCGCGGACGGACGACGACCCGGCGACGCGGCCGAGGCGCGCGGCCAGCTCGCGGCGCACGCGATCGGCGAGCCCGGGATCCACCCCGCCGGGCACGAACACCACGGGACGCTGGCCCCACCCCGCGTGCTCGCCGGGCACCGCGACGGCCTCGCCGAGGCGCGCGTCCCATCCGGCGAGCGACCGCACCGCCTCCTCCACCGCGGCGAGCCGGAGCTTCTCGCCGCCGGAGATCACGACGTCGTCGAGTCTGCCGCTGATGCGCAGCACGCCGTCGACGAGCTCGCCGCCGTCGCCCGTGCGGTACCAGCGGCGGCCGTCGTGCTCCCCGAACGCCGCATCCGTCGCGGCCGGGTCGCCGAGGTAGCCCTCCGCGAGCATCGGGCCCGCGAGCTCCACCTGCCCGTCGACCACGGCGACCTCGGCCGTCGCGACGGGCACGCCGTCGTAGACGCAGCCGCCCGCGGTCTCGCTCGACCCGTAGGTGCGGACCACGCGCCAGCCGAGCGCAGCGGCACGGTCGACGAGCTGCGCCGGCGTGGCCTGGCCGCCCACGAGGATCGCGTCGAGGCGGCCGACGCCGTCGCGGATCCGGCGCGCGTCGTCCCCCGCGGGCGCGGCCTCCGCGGCGTCCACCAGCCGGTGCAGCTGCGTGGGCACGAGCGACGTGAAGCGGGCGACGCGCGCGTCGAGACCCGCGGCGGCGTCCGCGAACGCGTGCGGGTCGAACCGCCCGGGCGGCAGGACGACCGGCGCCGTCCCCGCGGCGATGGACCGCACGAGCACCTGGAGGCCGGCGATGTAGTGGGTGGGCAGCGCGAGGATCCACCGCCCCGGCGCCCCGAGCGCGGTCTGCGACGCGGCGGCGCTCGCCAGCAGCGCGTCCGCGGAGAGCGCCACGCGCTTGGGACGCGAGGTCGTGCCGGACGTCTCGACCACGAGCGCGACGCGGCGCTCCACCTCGACGGGCGGCGGCGGATCCCCGGCGGCCGCGGCCGCGTCGACCGGCCGCGCGAGCAGCGCCGGCCCGTCGCCCGCGAGGGCCGCCCGGAGGAGCGGCACCACGTCCGCGCCGGATGCCGTCAGCCGCTCCAGCCGCCTCACGGCACCAGGCCCGCGCGGATCAGAACTGCCACGGGAACGGCGACCAGTCGGGCGCGCGCTTCTCGAGGAAGGAGTCGCGGCCCTCGACGGCCTCGTCCGTGCCGTAGGCGAGGCGCGTGGCTTCGCCCGCGAAGACCTGCTGCCCGACCATGCCGTCGTCGACCGCGTTGAAGGCGAACTTGAGCATGCGGATCGCGGTGGGCGACTTGCCGAGGATGGTCTCGGCCCAGTCGAGCGCCGTCGTCTCGAGCTCGGCGTGCGGCACGACGCGGTTCACGGCGCCCATCTCGTACATGCGCTGGGCGCTGTGCTCCTCGGCGAGGAAGAACACCTCGCGCGCGGCCTTCTGGCCCACCTGGCGGGCGAAGTACGCGGATCCGTACCCGCCGTCGAACGAGCCGACGTCGGCATCGGTCTGCTTGAAGCGGCCGTGCTCGGCCGACGCGATGGTGAGGTCGCACACGACGTGCAGCGAGTGCCCGCCGCCGGCCGCCCAGCCGGGCACGACCGCGATGACGACCTTGGGCATGAAGCGGATGAGCCGCTGCACCTCGAGGATGTGCAGGCGTCCGGCGCGGGCGGGATCCACGCCCTCCGCGGTCTCGCCCTCGCCGTACTTGTAGCCGTCGCGCCCGCGGATCCGCTGGTCACCGCCGCTGCAGAACGCCCAGCCGCCGTCCTTCGGGCTCGGGCCGTTGCCGGTGAGGAGCACGACGCCGATGCGCGGATCCTGACGGGCGTCGTCGAGCGCCTGGTACAGCTCGTCGACGGTCCGCGGGCGGAAGGCGTTCCGCACCTCCGGCCGGTCGAACGCGATGCGCGCGATCCGCCCGGTGAGGTCGTGGTGGTACGTGATGTCGGTGAAGCCCTCCGCGAGGGGCACGTCGCGCCAGCGGGTGGGATCGAGGATGTCGGAGACCTGCTTCACCATGACGCCCAGCCTAGGCGCCGGGTGCCCGGCCGTCCGCGGCCGGGCACCGGTCGCCGGGCGCCGCGGGTGCGAGGCTGGACCCATGCTCCCCGCCCTGGACGATCTCCTCGCCACCGCCCGCGTCGTCGCCCTCCCCCTCCGCACGCGCTTCCGCGGCCTCGACGTCCGCGAGGCCGTCCTGATCGAGGGCCCGCACGGCTGGACCGAGTTCTCGCCGTTCGTCGAGTACGACGACGCCGAGGCCGCCGCCTGGCTGGAGGCCGCGATCGACTTCGGCTGGACCGAGCCGCCCGCGGCGCTCCGCGACCACGTGCTCGTGAACGCGACGATCCCGGCGATCCCGGCCGAGGGCGTGGCCGGGGTGCTCGCGCGGTTCCCCGGCTGCCGCACCGCCAAGGTCAAGGTCGCCGAACGCGGCACGACGCTGGCGGACGACGTGGCGCGGGTCACCGAGGTGCGCCGCCTGCTGGGGCCGGAGGGCCGCGTGCGCATCGACGCGAACGCGGCCTGGAACGTGGACGAAGCCGAGCACGCGGTGCACGCCCTCGCCGAGCACGACCTCGAGTACGTGGAGCAGCCGTGCGCGACGGTCGAGGAGCTGGCCGAGCTGCGCGAGCGGATCCGTCACCTCGGTGTGCCCGTGGCCGCCGACGAGAGCGTGCGCAAGGCCGACGACCCGCTGCGGGTGGCGCGCGCCGGCGCCGCCGACCTGCTCGTGATCAAGGCGCAGCCGCTCGGCGGGATCCACCGGGCGCTCCGCATCACGCAGGACGCGGGCCTGCCGGTCGTGGTGTCCAGCGCGTTGGACACGAGCATCGGCATCTCGATGGCCGCGCACCTCGCGGCCGCGATCCCCGAGCTGCCCCACGACTGCGGCCTCGGCACGGTATCGCTCTTCGTCGAGGACGTGGTGGCGGAGCCGCTCGTGCCGGTCGACGGCCGGATCCTGGTGCGCCGCGTGACGCCGGACGCACGGCTCCTCGACGCCCACGCCGCGGACGCGGACCGCCGGCAGTGGTGGCTCGACCGGATCCGCCGCACGCACGCCGTGCTCGCGACGCGCGCCTGAGCCGGCTGAGCGGCCCGGCGCCGCCTACAGGCCGCTGTAGGTGTGCAGGCCCTTGAAGAAGACGTTGACGACGCCGAAGTTGAACATGACGGCGGAGAACCCGATGACCGCCAGCCATGCCGACCGCGATCCGCGCCAGCCGCGGGTGGCCCGCGCGTGGATGTAGCCGGCGTAGAGCACCCAGATGATGAAGGTCCAGACCTCCTTGGTGTCCCAGCCCCAGTAGCGACCCCACGCGCGCTCGGCCCAGATGGCGCCGGCCATGAGCGTGAAGGTCCAGAAGATGAAGCCCACGATGTTGAGGCGGTACGCCATCGACTCGAGCGTGACGGAGTCGGGCAGGGTCGCGAGGAAGCGCATCTTCGCCGCCTTCGCATCGGCGGCGAGCGACTCGCGCCGGAACTGCAGCAGCTGCACGCCGGAGAGCGCGAAGGCGAGCGCGAAGAACCCGGTGCCGAGGGCGGCGACGAAGACGTGGATCACGAGCCAGTACGACTGCAGCGACGGCGGCAGCGGCGACACCTCGACGCGGTACTGCACGACGGCGACGCCCAGGAGGATGAGGATGAGCCCCGTGACGAACGTGCCGAGGAACCGCAGGTCGCGGCGCGTGAGCACGATGAGGTAGACGCTGAGGATGAGCAGCGTGCCCGTCATGGCGAACTCGTACATGTTCGCCCACGGGACCCGCGAGGCCGCGAGCCCGCGGAGCACGGTCGCGACGGCATGCGCCACGAAGCCGACGACGAGCAGCACCATGGCGACGTTGAGGCTGAGGGACCTGCCGGCGGCCACGGGCGCGTCCGGCCCGGAGGAGGCGGGCTCGCGCTCGAGGGTGGCGGTGCCGCCGCGACGGGCCGCGGTGGCGCCGACGGCGGAGGGCTGCCGCGCCGTGGCGCCGACGGCGGAGGGCTGCCGCGCCGTGGCGGCGTCGGCGACGAGCGCGGAGCGGCGCGCGAGGTCGAGGGCGAACGCGATGAACGCGGCCGCGTAGAGGCCCATCGCGACGAGGAGCGCGATGAGGGAGACGTCGTCGAGCATGGCCGTGTTCACGAGGGGAGCCTAACTTCTGCATCTGACACCGTGCCCGGCGCGAGGCCGGCCACGTGCTTGTCCGCCAGCGCCGCGACCGCGGCCTCCAGCGTGGGGTCCTCGCCGCGGGCGAGCCCGGCGTACTCGAGGGTGGTGGATCCGTCCGCCTGCGGCACCGCCTTGACCCAGACGCGCCGACGCGGCACGAACAGGGACGTGAGCAGGCCGCCGAGGATCAGGATCGCGAACAGCAGCACCCAGCCCTGGGTCGGGTCGTGGTGCACGTCGAACGAGACGAAGCGCGGCACGGCGTCGAGGGTGACGGTGCCGAGCCCGTCGGGCAGGTCGACGGTCTGCCCGGGCGACATCCGCAGCGCCTGCACGCCCGTCCGCCCGCCCGTGAGCTGGGTCAGCTCGTTGACCTGGAGGTTGTAGACGGAGGTGGGCACTCCCGCGTTGATCCCGAGGTCGCCCGTGTAGACGTTCAGCGTCAGCACGGGATTGTCGAGATCCGGGTAGGAGGACCTGAAGGGCGTCTTCGAGTCGTCGAGCGTCGGGTAGAAGAACCCGATCATGCCGACCTGCTCGCGCAGCCCGTCCGGCACCTTGACGACGCCCTGGGACATGAGCTTCGCGTCCTGCGGGAGGAACGGCACGTCGGCGCTGTAGACGCTCTTGCCCTCCGGATCCCGCACCGTGACGTGCGGCGCGTACCCGTTGCCGAGCAGGTACATGTCGGTGCCGCCGATGGCGAGCGGGTCGTTCACCTTGACCTCGCGGTCCTGCGGCTGGCCTCCGGGCACGTCGGCGGTGACGTCGGCCGTGAAGTCGAGCGGCTGGCCGATGGCGTTCGGGTTCTCCTGCTCGTACTGCACGTGCAGCGCGTTCAGCTTCACGCGGTACGGCGTGAGCGCGGAGTCGTCGAAGAACCGGCCGGGGTTGAACGAGTCGAAGGTCGAGAGCGTGTTCACGAACGACTGGCCCTCGACGAGCACCTTCTGCCCGGAGTACCCGAAGCCGCCGCCGACGCCGACCGTGATGAGGATCCCCACGAGCGCCGAGTGGAACACGAGGTTGCCGGTCTCGCGCAGGTACCCGCGCTCGGCCGAGACGGAGAGCACGCCGCCGGAGGCCGACGCGTCGTCGACGAGCAGGGTGCGGTAGCGCTGCTTCGTGAGGAGCGCGCGGGCCTGGCGGATCGCCTCGACCGGATCCCCCGTGGTCGTCCGCGTCGTGTAGCCGGCCAGGCGGGACAGGCGCGCCGGCGTCTTCGGGGGCGCTTGGCGGAGCGCGTCGAAGTGGTGCTTGGCCCGCGGCACGACGCAGCCGATGAGGCTGATGAACAGCAGCAGGTAGATGGAGGAGAACCAGACCGAGCTGTAGGTGTCGAACACCTGCAACCAGTCGAGGACCGGGTAGAGGTCCGGGTTGTCCAAGCGGAACTGCGTGACGCCGTTGGGGTCGGAGCTGCGCTGCGGCACCAGGGATCCGGGGATGGCCGCGAACGCGAGCATGAGCAGCAGGAACAGCGCCGTGCGCATGCTCGTGAGCTGCCGCCAGGCCCAGCGGAGCGTGCCGAGGAAGCCGAGCTTCGGCTGCTCGATGGCCGCGCCAGCGGCGGAGGATGGGCGCGGGGCCCGCTGCGGAGAGTCGACGTGGTCAGATGGCCGGGACATACGTGGCGATCACCCCCTGGAGGCGGAGCATCCACGCCGACCAGAGGCCGGAGACCATGAGCACGCCGATGAGGACGAGCAGCGCTCCCCCGACGAGGTTCACGGTGCGGATGTGGCGGCGGAGGAACCCGACGGTGCGCGTCATCCAGCCGAGGCCGAGGGCCACGAGGAGGAATGGCACGCCGAGCCCGATGCAGTAGGCGACGCCGAGCAGCACGCCGCGGCCCGCATCGGCGGACGTGAGGCTCATCGAGATGACGACGGCGAGGGTCGGGCCGATGCAGGGCGCCCAGCCGATGCCGAACACGACGCCGAGCAGCGGTGCGCCCGCGAGCCCGGTGGCCGGCCGCCACGAGCTCTTCACCTGCCGCTGGAGGAAGCCGAGCCGCCCGGTGAAGACGAGCCCCATGACGATGAGGACGACGCCGAGGATCCGCGTGATGAGGTCCTGCCAGCGCATCAGCCAGAAGCCGGCGGTGGCCGAGACGAGCGTGGTGACGATGAAGACGGCGGAGAAGCCGAGCACGAACAGCGCCGTGCCGAGGAGCAGGCGGCGACGCGTCGCGGATCCGCCCTTGGCCTCGGCCATGCCGCCGATGTAGCCGAGGTAGCCGGGCACCAGCGGCAGCACGCAGGGGGAGGCGAACGAGACCAGGCCCGCGAGCAGCGCCAGCGGCACCGCGACGAGGAGCTGGCCCGAGAGGGCGCTCTGGATCTGATCCACCTAGCCCGCCGGCTCCGCGACCGTGTCGGAGACGAGCGTGCGGAGCACCCCGGGGTCGATCTTCCCGAGCACCCGCGAGGCGACGCGACCCTGGCGGTCGAGCACGATGGTGGCGGGCACGGCGTTCGGCGCGATGGTGCCGGCGAACGCGAGCTGCATGCTCGTGTCCTCGACGTCGAGGACGGACGGGTAGGTGATGCCGTAGGTGGAGTCGAACGACTCGACGTTCGGTGCCCGGTCGCGCGTGTTCACCCCGAGGAACTTCACGCCGTCGGGCGCGTGCTCCACGCTCGCGGCCTGCAGGTCCTTCGCCTCGAGGCGGCAGGGCGGGCACTCGGCGTACCAGAAGTTGACCACCGTGACGGATCCCCGGTACGCGTCGGACGACACCTCGGTGCCGTCGGCGAGGGTGCCGGAGAAGTCGACCGGGGCGGCGCGGTCGGACAGCGGCACCTCCGTGAACGTGCCGTCTCCCGCGATGTAGCGCTTGTTGTCGCCCGCGCGGAACTCGGCCGCGAGCGGATCCTGCGTGCAGCCGGTGAGCGCGACCGCGGCGAGAGCGGCGGACCCGACGGCGGCGAGGACGGTGCGGCGGCGGACGGGCATCAGACCGCGCCCTCGTCGACCGCGAGGTCGGACAGGCCGGCCGCCGCGTCGATGTAGCCGGTCTCGACGAACCGGTCGCCCACGCGCTCCACCGTGGTGATGCTCGACAGCGCGCAGCGGCGCTTGCGCGGGTCGTGGAAGAGGCGCTCGCCCGCGAGGGAGAGGTGCACCATCCAGATGGGCAGCTGGTGGCTGACGATGACGACGTCGCCGTCCGGCACCGAGCGGTGCGCGGCCTTGACGGCCTCCGCCATGCGGGCGGCGATGGAGCGGTACGACTCGCCCCAGCTCGGCTTCACCGGGTCGACGACGAGCGGCCAGAGGCGCGGGGAGCGCGCGATGCGGGCGGGCGAGGGGAAGCGCGATCCCTCGAAGCGGTTGGTGGGCTCGATGACGCGCTCGTCGGTCGCGACCTCCAGGGCGAAGCGCTCGCCCCAGGGTGCGGCGGACTCCTGCGCGCGCTGCAGCGGGGAGGCGATGACGCGGTTGACGGGTGCTCCGGCGTCCTCCAGGGCCTGCGCGGCCGCGTCGGCCATGCGGTGGCCGAGGTCGGAGAGGCCGTATCCCGGGATGCGTCCGTAGAGCACTCCGTCGGGGTTGTGCACCTCGCCGTGACGGACGAGATGGATTCGTGAGGCGACCACCCGTCAAGTGTAGGTGTCGCGCGGATGTACAACCGCCGAGCAGCGAGCGCAACCCCATGCGCGAATCATTCGTCCGCAATACGATTGGGCGCACCGGCGGGGGCCGGTGCTTCGCCTCCGGCTCCGACCGGTTCTTACATGCGTATACGAATGATTGGGCCCCAAAGGAATCGCACGCTAAGTTAGGTGCGCGAGGTCGTGATCCGACCTCCCGGCGAGAGCCCCGTGGCACACGGGACCTCGCAGAGACCCCCGTCTAACGGACGCGGGCCCGCATGACGATGCCGTCCGGGACGGCGCGGAAGGAACGGGCACCATGACGATGACACCGACCAGGCCCACGGCCACCGACACCACCAGCACCGATTCCGCCCTCGATCCGATCGAGGCCGTCGGCCCCGTCGATCCGTACGCGGACTCCGACCTCCCCGAGCCCTCGCTCGTCACGCCCGGCGCCAGCACCGACGCCGTCAAGGACTACCTCCGCCAGATCGGCCGCGTGCCGCTCCTCACCGCCGAGCAGGAGGTGAGCGTCGCCCGCCGCATCGAGGTGGGCGTGCTGTCCCAGGAGGTGCTGGACACCCGCACCGACCTGACGCCCGCCGAGCGCCGCGAGTACCAGACGCTGGCCCAGGACGGCATGCGCGCCAAGCAGCACCTCGTGAACGCCAACCTGCGCCTCGTCGTCAGCATCGCCAAGCGCTACACCGGCCGCGGCCTGCCGTTCCTGGACCTCATCCAGGAGGGCAACATGGGCCTCGTCCGGGCGGTCGAGAAGTTCGACTACCAGGCCGGCTTCAAGTTCTCGACCTACGCGTCGTGGTGGATCAAGCAGTCCATCACCCGCGGCATGGCGGACACGAGCCGCACCATCCGGATCCCCGTGCACACCGTCGAGCACATCAACCGCATCAACGCGGTGCAGCGCGAGCTCGCGGTGGAGCTCGGCCGGGACCCCTCCATGGAGGAGATCGCGCGCGAGTCGGACACGCCGGTCACCAAGGTGCGCTACCTGCTCGACCGCGCGCAGGAGCCCATGTCGCTGCAGGTCCTCGTGGGCGGCAGCGGCGGCGACGGCGACACCGAGATGGCGGACCTCATCGAGGACGCCGACGTCACGCAGCCCATCGACGTGGTGACGCAGCAGCTCATGGCCGCGCACGTCACGCGCCTCATCGACGGGCTCGCCGAGCGCGACGCCGAGGTCGTGCGCATGCGCTTCGGCCTCGCGGGACTCGAGCCGCGCTCGCTCGCGTACGTGAGCCAGCAGCTCGGCGTGACGCGCGAGCGCGTGCGCCAGATCGAGAAGAAGTGCCTCGCGAAGCTCCGCATCCCGGAGCTGGAGACGTACATCCGCGGCTGATCCCGCCGCATCCCGAGGGCCGTCCGCGCTGCGTCGCGGGCGGCCCTCGCGCGTGCGCGGCGCATCGACGCCCGGGTCCGGGCCGGATCCGCATGCCCACGGGCGCCCGTGTTCCTGCGGATCCGCCGAGTACTACGCCCGCTAGTCGTTAGTGCGCATACAGTTGTTTCCCACCCCTCCGACGGCGCGCATCAACGCCGCGGACGACACGAAGCGAGCTCGACGACGAGCCGCGAAGAAGGAGGAGCCATGGCTCTCACGCAGGCCGCACCCGGCGTCACCGACGTCCCCCGCATCAGCTGGTCCCCCGTCGCCGCAGGGCTCTGGGTCGCCCGACGCGGCGACGAGTTCGCCGGCATGAGCGAGGAGCGGTGGGGCGCGGGCTTCCACGTCACCGACCGCCTCGGCCGCGACGTCGGCGACTTCCCCACCCTCGCCGAGGCGCGCGCCGCCTTGTCCTGACCGCCCTCCCGACCGCGCTGCCCCTCCGGCGGCCGGTCGGCACCGCGGGTCGCCGGGGATAGGGTCGAGCAGGTGCCTCCCTCCGGAAAGACCCCGCCCGCCTCCGCCGCCGACGACCGCGCGGACGGCTTCGTGCGTGTGCGGGGCGCGTCGGAGAACACGCTCCGGGACGTGGACGTGGACATCCCGCGCGACCGCATCGTCGCCTTCACGGGCGTCTCCGGATCCGGCAAGTCGTCGCTCGCGTTCGGCACCGTCTACGCCGAGGCCCAGCGGCGGTTCTTCGAGTCGGTCGCGCCGTACGCCCGTCGGCTGATCCGGCAGGAGCAGACGCCGCACGTCGAGAGCATCACCGGCCTGCCGCCCGCGGTCGCGCTCCAGCAGCGCCGCGGAGCGCCGAGCACGCGCTCGACCGTCGGCACCGTGACCACGCTGTCCAACTCGCTGCGGATGCTGATGTCGCGCGCGGGCGCCTACCCCGCCGGGCAGGGCCGGCTCGACTCCGACGCCTTCTCCCCCAACACCGCCGCGGGCGCCTGCCCCGTGTGCCACGGCCTCGGCGTCGCGCACACCGTGACCGAGGCATCGCTCGTGCCGGATCCGTCGCTGTCGATCCGCGACGGCGCGATCGCCGCGTGGCCGGGCGCCTGGCAGGGCAAGAACCTGCGCGACATCGCCATCGCGCTCGGCTACGACGTGGACGTGCCGTGGCGCGAGCTGCCGCAGGAGCGACGGGACTGGATCCTCTTCACCGAGGAGCAGCCCGTGGTGCAGATCACGCCGCAGCGCGACCGGGTGGCGAAGCCGTACAACGGGCGCTTCTGGAGCGCGCGCTCCTACGTGCTGCACACGCTGGCCGACTCGTCGAGCCCGCGTCTCCGCGAGGCGGCGCTCGCGCACATGGTGTCCGGCACGTGCGAGCGGTGCGGCGGGAGCGGGCTGACGCCCGAGGCGCTGGCCGTGACCTTCGCCGGCCGCAGCATCCAGGAGCTCAACGCGCTGACGCTCGCGGACCTCGCGACGGCCATCGCGCCGACGGACGGCATGGGCGACGTGGCCGTGACGATCACGACCGACCTCGTCGCGCGCCTCGCCGTGCTGGTGGACCTCGGGCTCGGCTACCTGAGCCTCGGCCGCGTCACGACGACGCTGTCGCCCGGTGAGATGCAGCGGCTCCGGCTCGCGACGCAGCTGCGGTCGGGGCTGTTCGGGGTCGTGTACGTGCTCGACGAGCCGTCCGCCGGGCTGCACCCCGCCGACGCCGAGCCGCTCCTCGAGGTGCTCGAGCAGCTGCGCGACTCCGGCAACTCGGTGTTCGTGGTGGAGCACGACATGGAGGTCGTGCGGCGGGCCGACTGGATCGTGGACGTGGGGCCGGGCGCGGGGCAGGCGGGCGGATCCGTCGTCTACAGCGGGCCGGTCGACGGGCTCCGCGAGGTGGAGGGATCGGCGACGCGGCCGCACCTCTTCCCCGACCTGGCGCCGGCGCGGGCGGAGCGCACGCCGCGGACGCCCACCGGGAGCATCCGGGCCACGGGCGTGACGCTGCACAACCTCGTCGACCTCGACGTGGAGATCCCGCTGGGCGTGATGGTCGCGGTGACGGGCGTCTCCGGATCCGGGAAGTCGACGCTCGTGAGCCGCGTGCTGCCGGACCTGCTGCGGGCCTCGCTCGCGCCCGACCGCGTGGTGGTCGAGCCGGGGGACGACGCGGACGGGGACGCGCCCGACGACGCGTCCGGACCCGCCCGCATCGCCCGGGTCGAGGGCGCCGAGGCGGTGGACCGGCTCGTCGCGGTCGACCAGCGCCCCATCGGCCGCACGCCGCGCTCGACCCTCGCCACCTACACGGGGCTCTTCGACGCGGTCCGGCGCACCTACGCGGCGACCGACGAGGCGCGGGCGCGCGGCTACGGCGCCGGGCGGTTCTCCTTCAACGTCGCGGGCGGGCGGTGCGAGACCTGCCAGGGCGAGGGATCCGTGACCGTCGAGCTGCTCTTCCTGCCCGGCTCCTACGGACCGTGCCCCACCTGCCACGGCGCCCGATACGAGCCCGGGACGCTCGAGATCGAGTACCGCGGGCGCTCGATCGCGGACGTGCTGGCGATGACGGTCGACGAGGCGCACGGGTTCCTCGCCGACGTGCCGCTCGCGGCGCGCGCCCTCGCGACCCTCCGCGACGTGGGCCTCGGCTACCTGCGGCTCGGCCAGCCCGCCACGGAGCTGTCGGGCGGAGAGGCGCAGCGGATCAAGCTGGCCACCGAGCTGCAGCGCGCGCCGCGCGGCCACACCCTCTACCTGCTCGACGAGCCGACGACGGGGCTGCATCCGGCGGACGTAGTGCTGCTCCTGCGCCAGCTGCAGGGACTCGTCGACGCGGGGAACACGGTCGTGGTGGTGGAGCACGAGATGGACGTGGTGGCGGACGCCGACCGGGTCATCGACCTCGGGCCGTCGGGCGGCGACCAGGGCGGACGCATCGTGGCGCAGGGCACCCCGCGCGAGGTCGCGGACACGGCCGGCAGCCGCACCGCCCCCTACCTCGCCCGCCGGCTCGACGCGTCCTGAGCGGCGGCCCCGCGTGCCATCGCGGCCCCCGGCCCGCGTCGGTAGTCTGACCTCCGGCGTCCGCGCCCGCGCGCGTCGACGCCCGACGGCATCCGCACCTCTTCCCTAGGAGCACCTCGTGACTGACTCGACCGGAACACCCTCCACGCCCGCGGGCTGGTACGCGGACCCCGCCGGATCCGACCGCCTGCGCTGGTGGGACGGCACTCGCTGGACCGACCACCTGACGGATGCGCCGGGCGCTGGTGCCGGTGCGGGTGCCGGTGCCGGTGCCGGTGCCGGTGCGGCGCACTCGACGGGTCGCACCGGATCGGCGGAGGAGGCCGCGCCGGCAGCGTCCGGCGCGTCGGACGGCCAGGCGGCGTCGCAGCCGTACGCCCAGCAGACGTACGCCCAGCAGACGTACGCGCAGCAGACGTACGCGCAGCAGCCGTACGCGCAGGCCGCCTACGCGGCACCGACCCCGCCGCCGCAGGTGCCCGCGAGCACCTCGCCGTGGACCTGGGCCATCTGGGTGCTCGCGGCGCTGCCGGTGGTCTCGCTCGTGATCTCGCTCAGCGTGGACTACCGCAGCCTGCTGGACTCGAGCCCGCGCGGGATCAGCCCCGAGGCCGCCGTGACGTCCGCGCTCCTCAACTTCCTGCAGTTCCTCCTGTGGGGCGCGACGGTCGTCCTCGCGTTCTTCGACTGGCGGGACCTCACGCGCCGCGGCATCGTGAAGCCCTTCCACTGGGCGTGGGCGTTCATCCCCGTCAACGGCGGGGTGTACCTCATCGGCCGGTCGATCGTCGTGCGCCGCCGGATCGAGGGCGCGCCGTCCTCCGCGCTCACGCCGATCTGGGTCTGGATCGGGCTCAACGCGCTCGTGTCCATCATCGCGATCGCGAAGGGCGTCGGTGTCCTCCTGGACACGATGCAGCGGTACAGCCCCCGCGGCTACTGATCTGCGGGCACCCGCCCGCCGCACGCCCCGCGCCCCGGTCGGCGCGTCCGCTCACACGAGCCGGATGCGCTGGCCGGGGCGCAGCTGCGCGGCCAGCCGGACGTCGTCGCGGGCGACCACGCCGATCACCGGGTAGCCGCCCGTCATGGGGTGGTCGGCGAGGAACAGGATCGGCCGGCCCGATGGCGGCACCTGGAGCGCGCCCGTGACGACGCCCTCGCTGGGGAGCTCGCCGGGGATCCGCCGCTCGAGCGGTGCGCCGTCGAGCCGGACGCCCACGCGGTCGGCCTCCGCCGTGACCTCCCACGTCCCGTCGAGGAGGGCGTCCCAGGATCCGTCGACGAACCAGTCGAGGCGCGGGCCGGGCGAGACGCGGAGGACGACCTCGCCGTCGGCGGGCGCGGAGACCGGCAGCGAGTCGACGGGCGGGACGGGGCCGGCGACCGCGGATCCGACGGGCAGCGCGTCGCCGGGTGCGACCGGCGCCGGACCCACGCGGGAGAGCAGGTCGGTGGCGCGGGATCCGAGGACGGGCGGGACGTCGATCCCGCCCCGGACGGCCAGGTACCAGCGGATGCCGCGCTCGGCGGCGCCCACCTCCAGCGCGTCGCCCGCGTCGAGCAGCATCGCCCGGGCGTAGGGCGCCGGGCGCGACTCCCGGCCGACCGTGCGCGCGAGCGGGCCGACGGCGCCCGTCACGGCGACCCACACGGCCGCGGTCGCGCGCAGCACGGCGCCGCCGAGCACGATCTCGAGGCCCGCGGTGCCGGGCGCGTTGCCGACGAGGAGGTTGGCGTCGGCGAGGGCGCGCGGATCCAGCGCGCCGGAGGGCGAGACGCCGATGCCGCCGTGGCCGGGTCGTCCGGCGTCCTGCACGAGCATCAGCGGGCCGGTGCGCTCGACGACGAGCGCGGGCGCGGCGGCGGTCGTCGCGCGACGGCCGCGGCGCCCGGGGGCCGGCCCGACGGTCCCGGGCGCGCTCACGCCCCGACCTCGCGGAAGCGCACGGCGGATCCGGGCACGAGGAGCGCCGCCGGCTCGCGCTCCGGGTCCCACAGCACCGCGTCGGTCGTGCCGATGAGCTGCCAGCCGCCCGGGGAGGCGCGCGGGTAGATCCCGCTGAACTCGCCCGCGAGCGCGACGGCGCCCGCGGGGACGCGCGGCCGCGGCGACGCGCGGCGCGGCACCACGAGTCCGGGGACGCCGGCGAGGTACCCGAAGCCCGGCGCGAACCCGCCGAACGCGACCGTCCAGGTGCCGGAGGTGTGACGCCGGACGACCTCGCGCGCGTCGATGCCGAGGAGCGCGGCGACGTCGGCCAGGTCCTCGCCGTCGTAGACCACGTCGATCTCGACGGGCTCGCCCCCGCGCGCCCCCGCCTCGTCGGCGGGCGTCGCGGCGAGGGCCCAGGCGCGGGCGGCGGCCACCGGGAGCACGTGCGGATCCACCGTGACGAGGATGCTGCGTGCGCCCGGCACGACGTCGACCACGCCCGCCGGCCGCGTGGCGTCGAGCACGGGCTGGAGCCGGAGGACCTCGTCGAGCGAGTCGAGGTCGAGCATGACGGCGGCGTCGCCGCACGGCAGGAGGCGGAGGGTCACAGCGCGCGCCGGTCGCGGACGGGGAGGGCGCGGTCGGCGGCGTCGGGCACGGGGCGGATCTCCACGCCCGCCTCCTCGAGGGCCGCGCGCACCGCCCGGGCGAGGCCCACGGCGCCGGGGGTGTCGCTGTGCAGGCAGATCGAGTCGGGGTCGAGCCGCACGACGGATCCGTCGACCGCCACGACCGTGCCCTCCGTCGCCATGCGCACCGAGCGGGCCGCGACCTCGGCCGGATCGTGGACCACCGCGCCCTCCTGCCGCCGCGACACGAGCGCGCCCGCGGGCGTGTAGGCGCGGTCGGCGAAGGCCTCGACGCGCGTCGGCAGCCCGGCGGTGGCGGCGAGCCGGAGGATCTCGGAGCCGGGGAGCCCGAGCACGGGGAGCGTCGGATCCAGCGCCACGACCGCGTCCACGACGGCCTGGGCCTGCACGGGATCGTGCGCGATGCGGTTGTACAGGGCGCCGTGCGGCTTGATGTAGCTGACGCGCGCGCCGACCGTGCGGGCCATGCCGCTGATCGCCGCGAGCTGGTAGAGCACGTCGCCCGTGAGCTCGGCGGGCGAGGCGTCGAGGTCGCGGCGGCCGAACCCGGCGAGGTCGCGGTAGGCGACGTGCGCGCCGACCGCGACGCCGTCCCGCGCCGCCCGTTCGAGCGCGTGCAGCATCACGAGCGGATCCCCCGCGTGGAACCCGCAGGCGACGTTCGCGCTCGAGACGATGGCGAGCATCGCGTCGTCGTCGCCCAGGGTCCAGCGGCCGAACGACTCCGCGAGGTCGCTGTTGAGGTCGATCCGCATGGCGTTCCCCCTGCACCCGGTGCGACGGCCGCGGGCCGCGGCGCCGTCCCCACCAGGCTAGGCGTCCCGTGGGGCGACCGGCCGGACAGCGGCGCGGATAGACTCGATGACCGTGACCTCACGCACCCTCATCAAGAACCTGGCCGCCCTCGACGACGGGGACGTGGCCGTCTCCGGATGGGTCGAGACCGTCCGTGACCAGAAGAAGATCCAGTTCGTGATCCTCCGCGACGAGTCCGGCGCGGTGCAGCTCACGTACAAGCGCCAGGGCGACGAGGACCAGACCGCCGACACCATCTCCGGCCTCGCCGCGGGCACGTTCCTCACCGCCACCGGCACGCTCAAGCACGACGAGCGCGTGAAGCTCGGCGGCCTGGAGATCGGCCTGTCCGGCATCGAGGTCGCGGGCGCGGCCATCCCCGAGACGCCCATCGCGGCCGACTCCTCCATCGACAAGCGCCTCGACTGGCGCTTCATCGACCTCCGCGCGCCCCGCAACTCGCTGATCTTCCGCGTGCAGACCACGCTCGTGCACGCGCTCCGCACCTACTGGGTGGAGCACGACTTCATCGAGGTCTTCTCCCCCAAGCTCATGGCCACGCCCTCCGAGTCGAACGCCGAGCTGTTCAAGGTCGACTACTTCGACGGCGTCGCGTACCTCGCGCAGAGCCCGCAGTTCTTCAAGCAGATGGCGCAGTCCGCGGGCTTCGGCAAGATGTTCGAGGTCGGCCCGGCGTTCCGCGCCGACCCGTCCTTCACCTCGCGCCACGCGACCGAGTTCACCTCGGTGGACGCGGAGATCAGCTGGGTCGAGAGCCACGAGGACGTCGCCCGCCTCCAGGAGGAGCTCATCGTCGCCGCGCTCACCGCGGTGAAGGAGAAGCACGGCGACGAGATCCGCGAGCTGTTCGACGTGGAGGTGACCGTGCCGAGCATCCCGTTCCCGCGGATCCCGCTGCTCGAGGCCAAGGACATCGTCGCGAAGCGCGGCCACGTGATCGACCGCGCCGACGACGACCTCGACCCCGAGGGCGAGCGCCAGATCGCGGCGCACGTGTTGGAGGAGTTCGGCCACGAGTTCGTGTTCCTCACCGACTACCCGTCGACGATCCGGCCGTTCTACCACATGCGGAACGCCGAGGACCCGTCGATCACGAACAGCTACGACCTCATCTGGAACGGCGTCGAGATCACCACGGGCGCCCAGCGCGAGCACCGCGTCGAGGTGCTCGAGGCGCAGGCCCGCGAGAAGGGCCTCGACCCCGAGGAGCTCGGCTCCTACCTCGACTTCTTCCGCTACGGCGTGCCCCCGCACGGCGGGTTCGGCATGGGCCTCAACCGCGTGCTGATGCTGCTGCTGCACCAGTCGAACCTGCGCGAGGTCACGTACCTGTTCCGCGGCCCGAACCGGCTCGCGCCGTAGGCACCCGCTCCACCGGACGGCCCGATCCCCTCGCGGGGTCGGGCCGTTCCGCGTCTCCCGGACCCCGCGCGACCCGCGCGCTCCCGGATGCGCATCGCGCGGGGGAGCCGCCGGGCCATGGTCGCCACCAGGGCCGAGTACCGGGCGGCGGGGCCGCTCGCGCGACGGGCCTCGACGCGGTCGGCGCGGCGTTCGAGGAGATCGAGGCCCGTCGCGTCCTCCGCCTGGCCATCTGACCGGTCGGCAGCCGGCCCAGCGCACGCGACCGGCAGGATGGAGCCGTGCCCGACCACCTCGCCCTCCCGCCCGCCGTGTTCCTCGACGGCACCTACGGCGTCGGCAAGAGCGCCGTGCTCGAGCACCTCGGCGACCTCCTCGCAGCGGACGGGACGCCGTTCGCGCTCATGGACGTCGACTGGTTCCACCGGTCGTGGCCGACGGCGGCGGGGGATCCGGAGAACGTGGTGATCGAGGCGCAGGCCATGGCCGCCACCTGGGCCGAGTACCGGGCGGCGGGGCCGCGGCAGCTGGTGGTCAGCGGCGTGATCGCCGAGCGCGCCGACCTCGACAGGTACCGCGCGGCGCTCGGGATCGATGTGCGGTGCGTGCGCCTCACGGCGTCCGACGCGGTCGTCGAGGCGCGGTTGCGGTCCCGGTACGACGCGGATCGCGTGGCGGCGCGCGAGTGGCACCTGGCGCGGTTCCGCGACCTCGCCGCGCGCCAGGAGCGGGCGGACCTCGCCGAGGCGGTCATCGCGACGGACGGCGTCTCGCCGCGCGACGTCGCCCGCGCGGTGCGTGCCGCGCTCGGGTTCTGACGCCCGCCGCCGGCCGCCCGGCGTCGGCCGCCCGGCGTCGGCCGCCCGGCGTCGTCCTCCCGGCGTCGTCCTCGTCGGATCGGGCGCCCGCTCGTCGGCGCGCCCGCGGTCCCCGCCCGCACGGCTTTCCTCACGTGCCGTAATGTGCAGCACATCACCACGATCCGGGAGGGCCAGCAGTGGGTCAGCTCATCTACGACACGTCGACGCGCACGACGATCGACGACCGCGCGCTCGCCCACCTCCAGATCGTGATGCTCAACAAGCTCCGCCGGAAGGAGAGCTTCGCTTTCTCGTGGAAGTACCCGGCCGCCGAGGGCGACGGGCGGAGCACCGTCTGGATCGCCCCCGAGCTCCCCCTGCACTTCCGCTTCTCCGGCAGCCGGCCCCCGGCGATCAACCCGGCCTGGGTCGACGTGCTCATGGACAGCGCCAACACCGCGGCCGGCCTGCACCTGGTGCCCGAGCCGACGCAGCGCGAGGCCGTCCCGCGCGTCGTGCACGAGCTCGGCGTGGACTGACGCCGGACTCGCGCGCGTCCGGCACCGGCACCGGCACCGGGGCGCGTCCGGCCTAGTCGCGCGCCGTCGCGATCCGGCGGCGGGCGCGGTAGGCGATCCCGGCCGCGATCGGCAGCGCCACCGCCGCGCCGAGCGGACCCACGGACGCCGTGGCCGCGACGACCGCCAGCGTGGATCCACCCGCGAGCAGGAGCGCGTCCGCCTGCCACGCCGCGACCACGAGCGCCGAGGCGTCGCCGGCCGGGGTGGCCACGGGCGCCATCACCTCGAGCGGCAGCGGCCCCTTCGCGGCATCGAAGGCGCGCACCGCCACGAGCAGCAGCGCGACCCCGGGCGCGGCCGGGAGCCCGGCCGGATCCGCGCCCTGCGCCACCGCGACGCCCGCGCCCGCCAGCGCGCCCACGACCCCGGCCGCGGCGGGCAGGATCGCGTGCAGCGCGAGCAGCCGGCCCGTGGGGATCCCGTACAGCGGTGGCGCGGACGACACGTCGACCACGTGCCGGAAGCCGTCGGCCCACACGCCGAGCGCGAGGAAGCCGACGAGCGCCGCCGCGACGCCCGGGCCCCAGCGCCCGACCCCGTCGCCGCCGACGGCCGCGGCGACCAGCCCGCCGGAGGTCGCGATCCCGATGGCGGCCGCGGCGACGCGGACCGGCGTGCGGAGGGATCCGACGACGTCGCGCCGGAGGATCAGCGCGGGCAGCGAGCGCCCGCCCACCGCGGCGAGCCCGCGCCCGACCCGCGGCACGGGCCGGAAGCCGCCGGCGGCCATCGCCAGGTCGCCCGTGGTGGCGAGCGTCGTCGCCGCCTCCCACCGTCGGGCCTGCGCGACGAGGTCGGGTCCGCGCAACCCGCGGAGCAGCAGCGGGGCCGCCGCGACCGCGACGACGGCGAGCGCGACCAGGACGCCGAGCGCCGCGACCGATCCCGCCGGCAGCCCCGCGGATCCGGTCGCCGGCCCCGGCGATCCCGCGACCGGCCCGGGGAAGAGCGCCGCGAGCGCGCCCCACGGCGCCACGGGCGCGTGCGCCAGGAGGCCGAGCCCCGTGGATCCGAGCAGCACCGCGCCGACCGCGGCTCGCGCCCCGGGGCCCAGCCGCTGGCCGAGGAGCCAGCATCCCGCGACCGCGACGCCCGCGAGCGCCCCGCCCGCGGCGAAGGCGACGACCGGGACCGGATCCGCGTCGCCCGCGATGAGCAGCGCGATCGCCGGCAGCACCGCGACGAGCGCGCCGAGCGCCGCCCAGCCGACGAACGCCTGCGAGGTGGGCCGCCGCAGCACGACCGCCCGCGGGAGCGCGCTGCCGCCGAGGGCCGAGGCGAGGAAGGGCGACAGCAGCGCGGGACCGCGCGCGCCGCCGGCCGCGAGGAGGGCCGTGGCGGCGATCCCCCACGCCGCGGCGGTCGCGGTCGGGCCGTGCGCGCGGAGAGCGGCGGCGGCCGCCGGCTCCGCGAGCTCCAGCACGACCGCCCGCAGCAGAGGGAAGCCGACGATGAGCACCACGAGCGCGCCCGCGTACACGGCGTACGCGACGTCCATGGCGGAGGCGCCGCCGCGCTCGTCCCGGATCCCGCGGACGACGCGGAGCGCGCGGCCCGGCCTCACGCCGCGTCGCCGAGGAGCGCGACGCTCCGGCGGGCCACCGCGTTCCGCAGCACCGGGCTGTGCGTCGCGAGCACGAGCGTGCGACCGGCCTCGAGCTCCTGGCGGAGGATCCCGATCACCAGCTGGAGCCGGTCGGGATCCAGCCGCTGCTCGGGCTCGTCGAGGAGCAGCACGTCGTAGGGCCGCACGGTCGCCATGGCGAGGGCGGCGAGCTGCGACTGCCCGGAGGACAGCTCGTGCGGGAAGCGGCGGCCGAGCGGCGCCAGGTGCCAGCGCTCGAGGTGGTCGGCGGCCCGGGCGCGCGCCTCCTCCGCGTCCATGCCCCACGAGGCGGCGATCACGGCGAGGTGCTCGGCGAGCGTGAGGTCGCGCGCGACGGGCGGATGGCCGACGGCCCCCGACACGGCCCGCCGGAACTCCGCGCGCCGCTCGTCGACGGGCCGGCCGGCGACGCGGACGGATCCCGTGCTCGGCCGCGTCAGCCCCGCCAGCACCCGCAGCAGCGTCGTCTTGCCCGCGCCGTTCGGTCCGGTGACGGCGACGGCCTCGCTCGCGGAGGCGGTCAGGTCGGTCGGCCGGAGCAGCGGGATCCCGTCGACGACCACCGACACCCGCTCGACCTCGACCGCTCCCGCCATGCGCCCATCCTCCCGCACGACACGCGCCGGGCCGGGTGCCGGCACCGGCCGTGCCCGCATCCGCGTGCGCGCGTCAGGCGCCGACCGATGCGCCCCGGCCCGCGCGCGGCACCAGCCCGCCGTCGCCGAAGACGCGCGCCGCCCATCTGCGCCCCATCTCCGCGTACAGCGCCGCATCCGGATGCAGCCCGTCGGGCAGCGGGAAGCGCTCCACGTCGTCCGGCCCGTACAGCGCGAGGCCGTCGAGGTGGGCGATCCGCTCCCCCGACGCGGTGCGCACCCGCGCGACGTGCGCCACGTGGATCCGCGACTCCGCCAGCGTGAGCGCGCCCCGCCCCACGTCGGCCGGGTCGCCCGCCGCGAAGCAGCGCACCGTCCCGTCCTCCCGCAGCTCGACCCCGGGCGGCCCGGGCACGTGCTCGCTCCCTGGCCAGAGGATCGACGACGCGAGCACGATCGGCGTCTCCGGGTGCCCGCGCCGCACCCGGTCGAGGAACCCGTGCAGCGCGGGCACGAACGTGCGCTGGTCCATCGACCGCGCGCCCACGATGTTCACGCCGACGCTCAGCGAGATCACGTCGGCGGGCTCGTCGGCGATGGCATCGGCCACGAAGGGGTCGAGCATGCACTGCCCGCCGAAGCCGAGGCCGACCAGGTCGAGGCCGGCGCGGCGCGCGGCGACGACGGGCCAGGGGCCCGTCGGGTCGGGCGCCTCCACGCCGTGGCTGATGGAGCTGCCGTGGTGGATCCACCGCGGCAGCCCGAGCGGATCCGCGGCGCGCACGGGCCCGGCGCCGCCCACGGCCTCGATCCCCAGCAGGTCGACCAGCATCCCCTGCGGCAGCCAGACCGTGACGGTCGAGAGCTCGCGCCCGAGTCCGCGGAGCACGACGGTCGACGCGCCGCCCTCCGCCCCCGACGCGGTCTCGTCCGCCCGATCGCCGAGGGGCGAGATGCGCCGCACCACGTCGACGGGCGCCTCCACGGGCGCGAGGTCGCGGCCGTCGACCTCGGCGACGAACGTGTTGCGCGGCCCCGGCAGCTCGTCGTAGTGGATCCGCGTGCACCGCACCCGGAGCCGCACCTCGTCGGCGGCGGTCGTGAACCGGATCCGGACGCCTCCGGCCGTCGAGACCTGCGCCCGCAGGAGCTCGCCCGCGGGCGGGAAGTCGCGCCACCGGTCGACGGGGAGCCGCACCGGACGCACGCCGCCCGGCACCGGCACGAGCCCCAGATGGCCGTGCACGCGGACGGATCCGCCGCCCAGCTCGACGACCTCGCCGCTCACGCCGCCCCGCCCGCCACGTGCGCTCGACCGTGCGCCCGCACGTGCGCGACCGTCCGCGCGATCACCTCGTCGCGCTGCGGCAGCTGCGCCCAGCCGTGGTCCGCGCCGTCGACGACCACGAACTCCGCCCGGTCGCCGAGCGCGTCGGGCTCCCGGTACCGCCGGGCGTACGCGACGGGCACGAAGTCCTCCGTCCCGTGCAGGAGCAGGGCCGGGCCGTCGTATCCGGCGGCGCGCGCGTACGGGTCGAAGCCGAGGGCGTCGTCCCGCATGGCTGGCCCCATGCGCATCCCGGCGAAGTCGAACCAGCCGTCGGCGTCGAGCGACGCGAGCGAGCGGCCCTGGATGGTGCCGCCGCGGATGTCGTCCACGAAGACCGCCGCGGTCGACCACATCGCGAGCGACCGGATCCGCGCCCCCGCCGCCGTCTCCTCCGCGGCCACGACCGACGCCACGACCGCGCCGAGGCTCATGCCCACGAGGTGCACGTCGTCCGGATCCACCTCCGGCAGCGCCCGCACGGCCTCGAGCACGCGCCGCGCGTCGGCCACGTCGCCCGTCACCGTGGTGTCGAGGAACTCCCCGTCGCTCTCGCCGTGGCCCGCGCGGTCGTAGGCGACCACGCCGATCCCCTCCGCTGCGAGCCGCCGCGCGAGCGCCACGAACACGCCCGTCGTCTCGACCCGCGAGCCGCCGAAGCCGTGCATCAGCACCGCGACGGGCCCGGGTCCCGGGGCGTCGACCAGGTGCTGCGACCCGCGGAGCACGAGGCCCCGCACGCGCGCCTCGAACGGACGGATGCGCATCACGCCGGCCGGGCCGCTCACGCGACCGCCTCCACGGTGCGCACGGACGCCGTCGCGGGCACGGTGTCGCCCTCGACGTCGAACGCGGTCCCGCGCGCGCGGCGGAACCCGATCCACCCGATGAGGAAGCCCGCCGCCGCGACCGCCGAGACGCCGACGTAGACGCCCTGCGGGTTCAGCGCGAGGAGCGCCGGGGTCACGGCGTTGAGGCCGGCCGTGGCGAAGCGCGCCACCCCGTACACGGTGCCCTGCGCCGTGGACCGCAGCAGCGTGGGGAACGACTCCTGCGTCCAGACCTTCATGATCGTCTCGAAGCAGAACGCGCCCGCGAAGGTGGAGAGCACGATCGACACGACGAGCGTCGGCAGGCTGAAGCCGAGCACCACCGGGATGAGGTTCGCCGCGACCACCACGACCGACCCGACCACGAAGTACGGCATCCGGAAGCGGGTGTCCGCGACCGACATGAACCACAGGGCGCCCAGCACCGCGGCCGGCATCGCGAGGATCGTCCACGACTGGTACTCGTCGACCCGCGCGCCCGCGACGCTCACCGCGACGTACGTGCCGAAGCTGCCGGCGACGCTGATGGCCAGCGACGCGAGCGTGTAGTAGACGAGCAGGGTCGCGAACGGGCGGCGGTACGCCGGCCGGCCGAGGTCGCGGATCCGTCCCCGCTGCGCCCGCACGGTGCGCGCGCCGTCGGAGCGCTCGCGGCGCGCGACGAGCCACGACGCCGACTCGGGGATGGTGGCCCGCATCAGCAGCACGAGGGCGCCGACGACGCCGAACGCGCCGAACATCACGTGGCCGCCGGTGGGCCCGGACTGGCCGAACAGGATGCCGATGACCACGGCCAGCAGGATCCCGAACCCGCCCAGCAGGTTCGAGAAGACGAGGATCTTGCCGCGGTTCCGGTCGGTCGCCGCCTCCGAGATGGTCGCGAGCGCGACGGGGAGGTCGGCGCCGACGCCGATGCCGATGAGCGCGATGCCGGGGAGCAGCGCCGCGGACGAGACGCCGAGGAACGGCGTGATCGAGCCGATCACGATCAGCGTCATCGTGACGAGGAAGACGCGACGTCGACCGAACCGGTCGCCCGCCCATCCGCCGAGCAGGCTGCCTGCGGCCACGCCTGCGGTGAGCACGGCCGTGAGATAGCCCACCTCCGCGCCCGTGAGCCCGGGCCCTCCGGTCGGCGGCGCGAGGAAGAGCACGAGCGCGATGCCCACGCCCGTCGTCGCGGCGGCGTCGACGAACGTCGCCATGCCGCACACGAAGCCCACCCACCAGGCGTTCGGGGCCCTCCGGGCCCCCTCGACAGCAGTCATCCCATACTCCTTCGTATGCGTCGTGAGATCGCGGGCCGGTCGGGCACCGGCCGCGCGCAGGATGCTACAACGATCTAGCACCTCCACGGAAGCACTCTCCCCGGAGATCAGGAGGCGGCGGGCCCGACCGAGGCGCCGGGTGCGAGCACCATCGGGATCCGGTGCACGGCAGGCGCCGCCTCCCGGTCGAACAGCAGCTCCACCGCTCGGCGCCCCAGCTCCAGCTGCGGCAGCGCGACCGAGGCGAGCGGCGGATCCAGCGCGCGGCTGATCGCGCTCCCGTCGAACGCGACCACCGACACGTCCTCCGGGACGCGGAGCCCGCTCCGGTGCAGCGCCTGGTACGCACCGGCGGCCACGGCGTCGTTGGCGCAGACGAGGGCGGTCGGCCGGGCGCCGGATCCGAGGAGCGCCGCCACGGCGTCGCGCCCGTCCGCGGTGTCCCAGTCGCGCTCCACGTCCTGGACGCCGGCGAGCTCCACGCCCGCCTCGGCGAGCGCGCGTCGCACGCCCGCGAGCCGCTCCTCGAGCGCGAGCGGCGCCCATCCGCGCCACGCCGGGCCGCCCGTGACGCCCGCGGGGAGTCCGCCCACGAACCAGATCCGGTCCCGGTGGCCGAGGTCGAGGAGCATGCGCGCGGCGTCCGATCCGGCCGTGTCCTCGTCCGGCACCACCGCCGACGCCGTCCCGCTCCCGGGCACGCAGTTCAGCAGCACGTGCGGCACCTGGTCGAGGAGGGCGGGCGGCTCGACGACGCGGGTGAACATGGACGCATAGAGCACGCCGTCGATGGTCCGCCCGAGGAGGCTCTCGAGGAGCTGCTCCTCCTGCCGGGCGTCGCCCTGCGTGTCCACGGTGAAGAGGATCGTGTCCCGCTCCCGCAGCGCGTCCAGCGCCCCGCGCACCATCGAGTTCGCGTGCGACGTGCTGCTGACGAAGTCGGAGACGAGCGCGACCGTGCCGGACCGGCCGGTGCGGAGGGTGCGGGCGGTCATGTTCGGGCGGTAGCCGAGGTCGCCCGCGGCCCGCTGGATCCGCTCGATCGTGTCGGCCGAGAGGCGCTGGTCGGTCCGCCCCGTCAGCGCGAAGGACACCGCGGATCGCGACACCCCGGCACGCTCCGCCACCTGCGCGAGGGTGATGCGTCGCCGGGGGCCACGCGCGCTGCCGTCCCGGGCGGTCGCGCGGTCGTCGCCGACGACGTCAGACCTCGAAGTCGACCGATGCCGCGGACGCCACGAGGCTGCGCACGACGGCGGCGACGCGCTGGTGCTCGGGGTGCTGGTCGTACGCGTCGAGGGCGGCACGGTCGTCGAAGTCGGCGATGAGCACGAGGTCGTGGCTGCGGGCGGATCCGACGACGTCGCGCCCCACCTGGAACGAGCGGATGCCGGGCACCAGCGCCGGCAGCGTGCCGAGGGCCTCGGCGGCGCGGGCCGCGTCGCGGTCGAGGGCGGCGGGGTCGCGGTCGGCGAGCTTCCAGGAGACGACGTGGCGCAGGGTCATGCGACGACCCTAGCCGCGCGCGACGCGGGTCGGCGGACGGCCCGGGTCAGCGGGCGACGAGCGCGGCGCGCAGCCGGTCGGCGTCGATCCGCCAGTGGTTGTGCACGCGGCCGTCGATGAGGAGCACCGGGATCTCCTCCGCGTACTCGTCGGCGAGCGCCCGGTCGTCGAGGATGCTGCGCTCCTCGAGCGTGACGTCGGCGGCGCGCGCCGGGTCGAGCTCCCCGAGCACGCGGGTGACGACGTCGCGGGCGTCGTCGCACAGATGGCAGCCGGGCTTGCCGACGAGGGTGAGGACCGTTGCGCTCATCCGCCCAGCGTAGGCGAGCGCGGCCGTCGCGCCGCTCCCGGGACGGGCGGCGGCCGGGCGCGGGAGCGTCGCCTACGCTGGCCCGATCATGGTCGAGCAGGCGGTCGCCCCGGTCCTCGCGTTCTTCGACGTGGACAACACCCTGATCCATGGCGCGAGCGCCTTCCACCTCGTGCGCGGGCTCCGCGCGGCGGGCCTCCTCTCGACGCGGGACATCGTCGGCGCCGGGTGGAAGCACGCGCGCTTCAAGGCGCGCGGCGAGAACGACCGGCACCTCGCATCCGCCCGCGCCCGCGGCCTCCAGGTGGTGACGGGCGTCACCGTCGCGCAGATGGCGCGGCTCGCCGACGACGTGTACGAGCGCCACACCGCCGCCACCGTCTGGCCGGAGACGCTCGACCTCGCGCGTGAGCACCTCGCGAAGGGCCACCAGGTCTGGCTCGTCACGGCGTCGCCGTCGTTCCTCGCCGACGTGATCGCGCGGCGGCTCGGCCTCACCGGCGCGCTGGGCAGCGCGCTCGAGATCGCGGGCGGCGCGTACACCGGCCGCCTCGCGGGCGAGTTCCTGCACGGCGAGCACAAGGCCGCCGCGGCGCGAGCGCTCGTCGCGCGCACGGGGGCGGATCCGGCCGCGTGCTGGGCGTACTCCGACTCGCGGCACGACATCCCGCTGCTCACGCTCGTCGGCCACCCGGTGGTGGTGAACCCGGACCGGGCGCTGGCCGCCCACGCGCGCGCCGCGGGCTGGCCGTCGATGCGGCTGCAGCGCGCGAGCATCCGCGACGCCCGTCGACGCGTGCGCCGCGAGGCCGCGGAGGCGGGCGGCCCGGCCGCGCCCTGACCGTCCGCGCCCTGACCGGCCGCGACCTCCCCGCCCACGACCCCCCGCGCCGCGCCCACCACAGGCGGACAGACCCGCACCCGCACAGACCCACGCCCGGACAGCCCCACGCCCGGACAGACGAAGAGGACGCCGCCCCGTCTCCGGGTCGGCGTCCTCTCGTCGCGTTCAGCGCCCTCGTGGACGCGTGCGCTCTACTTCTTGTTGCGACGCTGGTGGCGCGTCTTGCGAAGCAGCTTGCGGTGCTTCTTCTTCGCCATGCGCTTGCGACGCTTCTTGATCACTGAACCCATAGGGGCACCTCATCTGTTGCCGGACGGAACACGCGGGCTCTGGTGACCCGCGGAAAATAGCCTCAGAGGAGTCTAGCCGACATCCGACATGCCGGAGTGACGCGAGGCCTCCCCGGGCTGGCCGGGCACCGCGTTCGAGGGGTCGATCGCGGCGAGCACGGCCGACTCGGGCACGCGGAACGAGCGACCGAAGCGGATGGCGGGCAGGTCGCCCGAGTGCACGAGGCGGTAGACGGTCATCTTGGAGACGCGCATCATCTCGGCGACCTCGGCCACCGTGAGGAATCGGACGTCGGACAGGTCACGCGACATGGGCGGATGGACTCCTCGTTCTGCGTGACCGGCTCACGGACCTCGTAGCCCCCGCGATGCGGGCGCTGGTGCGCGAGTCTAGGGGTCCGGATGGACGCCTGTCCATCGTGTCACATCCTGCATCACGCGTCCCGGGAGTTCCCCGCCTTCCGGCCGCGCAGCCGACCGAGCGACGCCTGGCCCGCGCTGCCCGCCACGCGGGTGGCGTCGTGCACGGCCGCGGCCGCCTGGTAGCGGGTGTCCGCCCAGATGCGACCGAGCGACGCGGCGAACGGGTAGCCGGCCGGGTCGTGCTCGCCGTCGCCGTCGGGGTCCGCGGAGAGGCCGCCGCCGAGCAGGCCGGTGTCGGGATCGGCGTGGCCGTCGTCGACCGCGCCGCCGGCGACGCGATCGGCCGCCGCGAACGGCGCGACCCAGGCCTCGAGCGCCTCGAGCGGCGCGGGCTCCAGCCGGTAGTACCGGTGCTGCCCCTCCTCGCGGACGGACACGAGGCCGATGTCGCGCAGCACGCGCAGGTGCTTCGACACGGTCGGCTGGCTGATCCCGAGGGTCTGCACGAGCTCGGAGACGCTGATCTCCCCCGTGGGCGCCTCGGGCACGGCACGTCGGTCGAGCAGCACGCGGAGGAGGTCGCGTCGGGTGGGATCCGACACGACGTCGAAGATGTCAGCCATGCCCGAAGGGTATTCCGTCGCGCACTCGCAGTACCATGACCATCCGGGCCGACAGGGCTCGGAGCGGACAGGGGACCATGCGCGTCAAGCCGGAGAGGGGCCGTCCGCTGCTCGGCCGCATCCGCGACTTCCTCGACTACTTCGCGCACTCCACCCCGGCCCGCTTCGCGATCCTCATCTTCGCGGCGCTCGTGTTCACCCTCACGACGATCCTCATGCTCCCCGGCATGACGTCCACCGGCGACACCGCCCCCTTCGCCGACGCGCTCTTCACGGCCGTGTCCGCCATCTGCGTCACGGGCCTCGCGACGGTCGACATGGCCACCTACTGGACCCCGCTCGGCCACGCCTTCATCGCGCTCGGCGTGCAGATCGGCGGCATCGGCGTGCTCACGCTCGCGTCGATCATGGGGCTCATCGTCTCGCGCCGCCTCGGCCTCAAGGCCAGGCTCATGGCGGCGAGCGACAGCAACCCGCTGCGGATCCACCACGGCCCCGTCGCCGAGGGCCAGGCCGTGAAGCTCGGCGAGATCGGCACGCTGCTGCTCACGGTCGCGATCAGCGCGCTCGTCATCGAGCTGTCCATCGCGGCGCTGCTGTTCCCGCGGATCCTGCTGGAGGGCATCCCCGTCGGCCAGGCCGCCCTCGACTCCTTCTACTACTCGCTCATGGCCTTCACGAACACGGGCTTCGTGTTCAGCGAGGCCGGGTTCGAGCTGTACCACCAGGACTACTGGTTCCTCAGCCTGCTCATGATCGGCGTCTTCCTCGGCAGCATCGGCTTCCCGGTCATCTACGCCGTCTACCGCGGCTGGCGGAAGCCGCGGCGGTTCTCCGTGCACGTGAAGCTCACGCTCTGGACCTCGCTCATCCTCATCGTGCTCGGCACGCTCGCCTACGTCGTGCTCGAGTGGGACAACGAGAGGACGTTCGCGCGCATGGATCCGGTGCAGCACGGCTTCCAGGCGCTGTTCCTCTCGGTCATGACGCGCTCCGGCGGCTTCTCCACGCTCGACATGGGCGACTTCGGCAACGCGAGCCTCCTGGTCACCGACATGCTCATGTTCATCGGCGGCGGATCCGCGTCCACGGCCGGCGGCATCAAGGTCACCACCCTCGCCATCCTGTTCCTCGCGGCCTTCGCGGAGGCCCGCGGCAGCGAGTCGATGGAGGTGTTCGAGCGCCGCATCCCGAGCGACGTGCTCCGCCTCGCGGTGAGCATCGTGCTCTGGGGTGCGACGACCGTGGCGCTCAGCAGCATCGTGCTGCTCCAGATCTCAGGCGAGCGCCTCGACTACGTGCTCTTCGACGCCATCAGCGCGTTCGCCACCTCGGGCCTCAGCACGGGCTTCACGGCCGAGGCCACGGATCCCGCGAAGTACGTGCTCGCGGTCACCATGTTCCTGGGGCGCGTCGGCACCGTGACCCTCGCGGCGGCCCTCGCCGCGAGCACCCGCCGACAGCTCTTCCAGCGCTCCGAGGAGCGCCCGATCGTCGGCTGAGCCGACGGTCGCCCCACCCGTCCCCGCATCCACCGCAGCAGGAAGGCCCCACCATGGGCGAACGCATCCCCCACAACGCCCCCGTGCTCGTGATCGGGCTCGGCCGCTTCGGCGCCGCGACCGCCGGCCAGCTGGCCCGGCTCGACCGGGAGGTGCTCGCGATCGACGCGAGCGAGGGCCTCGTGCAGAAGTGGTCGGACCGCGTGACGCACGCCGTGCAGGCCGATGCGCGCAACATCGAGGCGCTGCAGCAGCTGGGCGCCAAGGACTTCTCCATCGCGGTCGTCGCGGTCGGGTCGTCGATCGAGGCGAGCGTGCTCATCACCGCGAACCTGGTGGACCTCAAGATCCCGCAGATCTGGGCCAAGGCCATCAGCCAGTCGCACGGCAAGATCCTGGAGCGCATCGGCGCGAACCACGTGATCTACCCGGAGGCCGAGGCGGGCGAGCGCGTGGCGCACCTCGTGTCGGGCCGGATGCTCGACTTCATCGAGTTCGACGACGACTTCGTGCTGGCGAAGATGTACCCGCCGAAGCCCATCCGCGGCATGGCGCTCGCGGAGTCGTCGGTGCGGCGGCGCTACCGGATCACGGTGGTCGGCGTGAAGACGCCCGGCAAGCCGTTCACGTACGCGACCGCCGAGACCGTCGTCTCGAACCACGACCTCATCATCGTGTCGGGCACGTCGGCCGACATCGAGCGGTTCGCCTCGCTGTCCTGATCCGCGGGTGCGCGCCGGCGCGGCTCGACCGGCGGCCAGCTCAGCCGGCCGCCAGCTCCCGCGCCCGGGCGAGCGCGGCGTCGGTCGCGCGGTCGAACAGCCCCGACAGGTCCGCCGCCTGCAGCACCTCGACGGCCCGCTCGGTCGTGCCCTTGGGGCTCGTGACCCGGCGGCGGAGCTCCGCGGGCTCGTCGTCCGACGCGGCGAGCAGCTCCACCGCACCACGGAAGGTCCCCTGCACGAGCACACGCGCTTCGTCGGGGCTGAAGCCCTTGGCCTCGGCCGTCCGCGTCAGCTCCTCGATGAGCAGGAACACGTAGGCGGGGCCGGATCCGGAGATCGTGCTCAGCGCGTCGATGCGGTCCTCGGGCACCTCCACCACGTCGCCGACCGTGGCGAACACGGAGCGGGCGAGCGCGAGGTCCTCGAGGCTCGAGCGCGTGCCGGCGGCGAGGCCCGTGACCCCGCGGCCCACGAGCGACGGCGTGTTCGGCATCGACCGCACGACCACCACGTGGTCCGGCAGCAGCGACTCGAAGGTCGCGACGGTCACGCCGGCGGCGACGCTGATCACGAGCGCGCCGGGCTCCAGGTCGTCGGCGATCTCGCGCAGCAGGTCCGGCACCAGGTGCGGCTTCACGCCCACGACCACGATGCGCGCGCCGCGGACCGCGCGGCGGTTCGCGTCGGCGTCCTCCTCGACGCTGGCGGCGGATACGCCCTCCCGCGATCCGAGCGCGTCGGCGCTGGCGGCCGAGCGCGTGGTGACGCGCACGTCGCCCTCGACCTCCACGCCCGGCTGCAGCAGTCCGCCGAGGATGGCGCCGTTCATGGATCCGGTGCCGAGCATCGCGAGCGACGGGAGGCGGACGACCTCGGCGGGGGCGGACGGGGCGGGGCGGGAGGCGTCGGGCATGCCCCGATCCTAGGGACCGGGCGTCGCCCGATCGGGTGGTCGACCGCCCCCGCCGCGTGGCTAGGCTGAGGCGACCGGGGCACGCGCGCCCGGGCGGCCCGAGCCGCCTCGCCGGTCGAGGAGGTCCCGCCTTGAGCGAATCGCACGGCAGCAAGGCGATCCTCGCCGCCCTCGCGGCCAACGTCGGCATCGCGATCACGAAGTTCATCGCGGCGTTCTTCTCCGGATCCTCGTCGATGCTCGCGGAGGGCGTCCACTCGCTCGCCGACTCCGGCAACCAGATCCTGTTGCTCATCGGCGGCAAGCGCGCCAAGCGCGTCGCGGACGAGGAGCACCCGTTCGGCTACGGGCGCGTGCGCTACGTCTACGCGTTCATCGTCTCGATCATCCTGTTCTCGGTCGGCGGCGTGTACTCGCTGTACGAGGGCATCCACAAGATCGAGCACCCGGAGCCGCTCGACGTGCCGTGGCTGCCGATCGTGGTGCTCGTCATCGCGATCGCCCTCGAGTCGTTCTCGCTGCGAACCGCGATCAAGGAGTCGAACCCGCTGCGCGGGAACCAGACGTGGGTGCAGTTCGTGCGCCGCGCCAAGAGCCCCGAGCTCCCCGTGCTGCTGCTCGAGGACACGGCCGCGCTCTCCGGCCTCGTGTTCGCGCTCCTCGGCGTCGTCGCGTCGATCGTCACCGGGAACGGCATCTACGACGGCATCGGCACCCTCCTCATCGGCGTGCTGCTCGTGGCGGTCGCCGTGGTCCTCGGCGTCGAGATGAGCAGCCTGCTCGTCGGCGAGGGCGCGTCGAAGCCGGACCTCGCGGCCATCCGCGCCGCCATCACGGCCGGACACGAGGCCGAGTCGATCATCCACATGAAGACGCTCTACCTCGGCCCGGACGAGCTGCTCGTCGCGGCGAAGATCGCGATGCCAGCCACCAGCTCGCTGGGCGACGTGGCCGCCGGGATCGACGCGATCGAGCGCCGCGTGCGCGAGGCCGTCCCGGTCGCGCGGGTCATCTACCTCGAGCCCGACGTGCGGGTCGCGACGCGCTGATCCGCCGCTCCCGCGCCCGGCAGGCAACACGATCCCCGATGTGCAGAGCCCGCCCCTCGCGCCCTCGGGCGCCGGCCACCATGGCGGCCGGCGGGTCAGGGGACCCGCGGGTCGCGAGCGCTCGGGCCCGACGCACGAGGCGCGACGGATCCCCGGAGACCGAGGAGAACGACCATGACACGTGCCATCACGACCGCCGCCACCGCCGCTCTCACCCTGGCGCTCGGCCTCGCCGCGACCAGCGCCGCCCACGCGGACACGCGCTACGCGCCGACCATCACCGGTGATCCGGCCCAGTCGCAGTCGATCGCCTGGGGTTCCGGGGACACCCCGCCTCCGCTCCCAGGGCACCACCACCGCCCCGCCGCGACGCACACCACCCCCGGGCAGGCGCACCGCCACGGATGACACGGGCTCCGGCCGGTGCACAACCCGGTCCCCATCCGACCCCGCGCTGCGACCATGTCGCCCGGACGGTCGTCGCGATGCGTCCACGGCAGATGCTCGAGCGCAGCGCTCCGATCACGCCGCCACCGGAGGAGACCAGCGATGACGCACGCCACGAAGGCCGCAGCAGCGGCCGCCCTCGCCCTGGGGCTGGTCCTCACGGCGACCACCGCCGCCCAGGCCGAGGCCGCTCACTCGCCGACGACCACCACCGCCACGGCTCGGATCGACGCGTTCGGCGGCGACTACCTGCCCACGCGAGCCCACCGGTTCCGCGGCATCCCGCCGCGCCACGGCTCCCACCTCAATGACGACCCGACGCACGCCGGGCTGGCTCCCATCTGCCGCCACTGCGCCAGCTGAAGCCGTGGACGGGGCCGCATGTCCGCCCGACGCGGGGCCCGCGCGATGCCCGCCACGACATCTCGCGACCACGCGGCCGCGAGATGTGCACAGGCCGCACGACGCACGCCCCTCGCTGCGACCATGACGGCCGGACCGGTATCGCGCCCTGTCCGCAACCGATGCCGAGCACACCGCTCCGATCACGCCGCCACACGAGGAGACCCCCGATGACCCACGCCACGAAGACCGCGGCAGCGGCAGCCCTCGCCCTGGGGCTGGTCCTCACGGCGACCACGGCCGCCCAGGCCGAGGCCGCTCACGCACCGACGACCACCACCGCGCGGACCGCCTCGGCGGCCACCGGCGGGGACGTCGCGACGCTGCTGGGATTCGACTACGGGGGATACGGTTATCACTCGCACCGCAACATCAAGCCCCACCCGAAGTCGCCTGCCCCCGAGTGCCCGCGCTGCTGATCCCGGGCGGGCTCCGGACGCCGGATCAGGCGTCGGTGCGGCGCTCCGCGAAGAAGCCGTCCAGCAGGCGCGCGCACTCCTCGGCCGCGACGCCGGCGAACACCTCCGCACGATGCGGCAGGCGACGGTCGCGGAGCACGTCGTAGAGGGATCCCGCCGCGCCGGCCTTCTCGTCCCACGCGCCGAAGACGACGCGGGGCACGCGGGCCGCGAGGATCGCCCCGGCGCACATCACGCACGGCTCGAGCGTGACGACCAGAGTCGTGCCCACGAGATGCCGATCGCCGGTCGTCGCGGCGGCCTCGCGCAGCGCCTCCACCTCGGCGTGCGCCGTGGGATCCTGGCGCGCCTCGCGGAGGTTGCGGCCGCGTCCGACGACGGCGCCGGACGCATCCACCACGACCGCGCCCACGGGCACGTCCCCGGTGGCCGCGCAGGCCCGGGCCTCGTCGAGCGCCACGGCCATCCAGCGGTCGAAGTCGCCGGGCACGTGGAGGTCCAATCGCGTTCCCCCTTGCTGATTGAATGGAGCCTATGCGAGTCCACGTAGCCGACCACCCGCTCATCACGCACAAGCTGACGGCGCTGCGGGACCGCACCACACCCTCCCCCGTGTTCCGGAGCCTCGCCGACGAGCTCGTCACCCTCCTCGCGTACGAGGCCACCCGCGACGTGCGCGTCGAGACCATCACGGTGCAGACCCCGGTCGCACCCGCCGAGGGCCTCACGCTCAGCGACCCGAAGCCGCTCGTGGTCCCCATCCTCCGCGCGGGCCTCGGCATGCTCGACGGCCTGATGCGCCTCATGCCGAGCGCCGAGGTCGGCTTCCTCGGCATGGTCCGCAACGAGGAGACGCTGCAGCCGGACATCTACGCCGAGCGCCTCCCCACCGACCTCTCGAACCGCCAGTGCTTCGTCGTCGACCCGATGCTCGCCACGGGTGGCTCCCTCATCGCGGCGATCGAGTACCTCTTCGACCGCGGCGCCGTCGACGTCACGTGCATCTGCCTCATCGCCGCTCCCGAGGGACTGAAGGCCGTCGAGGAGGCCACCGCGGGCCGCGAGGTCACCATCGTGCTGGGCGCCCTCGACGAGAAGCTCGACGAGGTCGGCTACATCATCCCCGGGCTCGGCGACGCGGGCGACCGCCTGTACGGCACCGCCGCGCACTGACCCGCATCACGCGTGCGACGGCGCCCGCCCCCTCGGGGACGGGCGCCGTCGCGCGTCCACGCACGATTCCTGCGCGTCCCGCACGATTCCGGCCACCGCTGTTGACACGGGCGCACGGATCCGTGCATGCTCTCCCCATGACTCTGAACGCGCACGTCCTGACCTCCTCCGAGGCCTCGGGAGTCGCCGGCATGATGATGCCCGGCCGTGTCGCGATGTCCTGTCGAATGTCGGCCTGACCCGCCCCCTTCGCCTGAGCGGTCCTGCGACGAGTCCGTCGCCGGCCCTCCCCGCCGTCACCGGCGCATCCGCCCCCTGAGGCGTCTCGCACTCCCCGTGGTCCCGCGCACCCCTGCTGCGCCGCACCCGCATCATCACAAGGACACCGCCATGTCGCTCGCGACCATCGACCCCGCCCGCACCCTCCTCCGCTCCGCTCCCACCGCACCCGTCCTCCGGGCGGCCGCCCCGCTGGCGCCGTCCGTCCGGCGTCCGCAGCCGGCGCCGGCTCCCGCGGCTCCCACCGCCGTGCCGACGGCCGCCCCCGCCGCCCGTCCGGCCCGCCTCCGCGCCGTGCCCGAGGGCACCGAGGCCCGCGGCTTCGCCCTCTACGTCGGCCTCGATGAACTGAAGGCGGCATCCGCGGGCACCGACCTCGGCACCGTCGTCGCCGCGCTCAAGCGCCTCGCCGCGGAGCTGGCCCCCGGCATCGAGACGCACGCCGCTGTCGCCCTCGCCCCCGAGGGCGCCGGAGGCCGTGACCTCGACGTGGTGCGCCTCGCCCTGCAAGATCCCGCGGCCGTCGCCCAGCACCGCGAGCAGCCGGACGAGGAGGAGCGCGCCACGAGCGGCGTGGTCGTCGACCTCTCCCGCAAGCGCGTCGTCCTGGACGAGGAGGTCGCGCCCCTCACCTACAAGGAGTTCGAGCTGCTGCAGTACCTCGTCCTCCGCGAGGGCCGCACCATCGAGCGGTCGGAGCTCATCGCGTCGCTGTGGTCGACCGGCGACGAGGACGACGTGCCGAACGAGCGCACCATCGACGTCCACATCCGCCGCCTCCGCTCGAAGCTCGGCCGCTACGAGGAGATCGTCCGCACCGTGCGCGGCGCGGGGTACCGTTTCGACCGCCACGCGGACGTCGCCGTGCACCACACGAGCACCGCGTCGCCCGACCTCTTCTGACGCGGAGCCGCCCCGCCCAGGCCCTCCTTGCGGAGCTGTCGGCGGACTCCCAGCGCGCAGGGCCCCCATCGGGTAGCGCAGCGTTACGGGATCGTTATACAGTCTTCTCGTCCCCACCGTTTGCTGTGGCGGTGGAGACGGAATGTGATCGCAGGACACTCCTGGTGCAAGGGAGAGGGCCGGCCCCATGCCTCTGGGGTCGGCCCTCAGTCATGTCCGGGGCGAGTCGCCGCCGGGCATCACGCCATCTCGCCCTCACTAGACTTCCGATCGAGAGCGCTCCCCGGTCGTCACGCGGGCGCGCACCGACGAGGAGGCCTGGTGGGCGAGACCGCGGACGCCGTGCGGGCCTGGGAGTCGCTCTTCCGCGCCCAGGTCAGCGTGATGCGCCGCCTCTCGGCCGAGTTCCCCAGCCGCGACCTCTCGTTCAACGAGTACGACGTGCTCTTCAACATCTCGCGCCAGCCGGAGGGCCGCCTGCGGCTGCGCGACCTCAACCAGCACGTGCTCCTCACGCAGCCGAGCGTCAGCCGCCTCATCGACCGGCTCGTGTCGCGCGGCCTCGTCGTCAAGTGCGGCGACGAGAGCGACGGGCGCGCCACCATCGTGCGGCTCACGGACGCCGGGGACGCCGCGTTCCGGGCGGTCGCGCGCGTGCACATGGAGTCGATCGCCGCGACGGTCGGCGGAGCGCTCAGCGCCGACGAGCTCGAGACGCTGCGGACCCTCACCGACAAGCTCCGCGGCGGCGTCGCCGAGTTCTAGCGCGCCGACCGGCCGCGGCCGACCGCGTCGTCGGACCGCGCGAAGGGGCCGCCCCGGGCGACGAGGAGGCGCAGGAGCGCCATCGCCGTGTCGACGGACGTGACGACCACCGCGGCCCAGCCGACCAGGGTCGTCGCGGCGTCCCCCGCGGGCCCGTCCATCGCGGCGAGAGCCAGGACGACCACGACGAGCGCGGCGACCACGATCGCGGCGACGGCGTCGACGGCACCCCACGGCGTCGCGACGGAGCCGGGCGTCGGCCGCCGTCCGCCGCGCGGCGTCAGGCGGCGGAGCCCGTCCCGGATCCGGGAGACGCCGTACGCGGACTCGCCCAGCTCCAGCGGGACGTAGGTGGCACCGAACACGACGTCCGCGAGGGTCCGCTCGCGGATCTTGCGGAGGGTCCGGATGTGCAGGGGCAGCCGCACGAGGAGGGGCAGCGCCCACCACCAGGCCGGCTGCAGGGTGCCCTCGAGCGACGCCGCGGCCAGGTAGAGCAGCGCCAGGCCGTAGGACAGGACGCGCAGGACGGGCCCGACGCCGATGCGGAGCACGGCGAGGCGCGCCCGGCGGCGATCCCCCGCATCGATGCCGGCGGCGGAGCGCGTGAGGCGTCCGACGCTCGCGCTCCACCTGTCGCGCCGGACCCGGAGCGTGGCCCAGCTCACGGCCGTGTCCACGCGGGCCGTCGCCCCGGGCACCAGGATCGTGCGGTCCGCGCCCGCGAGGAGCGCGGTGACGATGCCGTCGGCCGAGGGGCGCGGATCCGTCGCGGCCGCGTCGCCGGCGGGGAGCCGCAGGAGCGTGGCGGGCGCGAGCGGCACGGGACCCGCGAGGCCGAGGTCGGTGCCCGTCTCGACCGCGCCCATCGCCCAGTGGCGCTGCAGGAGCCGGAGGCCGGCCGCGAGGGGGCCGCCGCGCCCGGTCGGACGCGGATCGAGTCGGGCGGATGCGGTCGTCACCCGCGGCTCGCGGTCGAGGGCGGCGGCGAGGAGCTCGAGCACGCCCGGATCCAGCTCGGCGTCGGGCGACACGAGGAGGACGGACGCGTCATCGCCGACGAGCCGCAGGGCGAAGTCGTAGGCGGAGCGGAGGGAGTCCTCGCGCGGGCCGCGGTCGATCACCGTCACGGTCGTGCTCGACGGTCCCGGGCCCGGGACCCGGTGCGCGTGGCGCCCGTTAAACGTGCGCGCCACCGCGAACGTGTCGTCCCGGCTGCCCGCGACCACGACGAAGACGCGCTCGGGCGGGACGCTCTGGGCGAGGATCGAGGCGAGCGAGCGCGCGATGGTGGCGCCGGCGTCGCCTGCGACCATGACCGCCGAGACCGGCGCGGTGCGGCCGATCCGGGGCTGTGCGGGCGGGGGCAGGGCGGTGCTGTCGTTGTCCATGGGCCTCTCCACGACGATGGATCCGTGTCGGCGGTCGGACCCGGACGGACGCGCACTGCCGTGTGCAATGTTACGTGCCGCCCGGCCCGGTCCGCGCAGCGACGTCGCCCGGGTCGCGCGCCGCGACACCGTCCTAGGCTCGACGCATGAGCGACGACGACGCCCCCGACCGCGGATCCGACGCCCGGGAGGACGCCGCCGGAGCCCCCGGACCGACCGTCGTGTGGCTGCGCGACGACCTGCGCGTGGCCGACAACCCCGCGCTCCACGCGGCCGTCGAGCGCGGCGAGCCGATCGTGGTGCTGTACGTGCTCGACGAGGAGAGCGACGGGATCCGCCCGCTCGGCGGTGCCGCCCGCTGGTGGCTGCACATGAGCCTGTCGCGCCTCGGGGAGTCGCTGCGGGAGCTCGGATCGCCGCTCGTGCTGCGGCGCGGCGCGGCCTCGGAGATCCTCGACGACCTCGTGGAGGAGCTCGGCGCGGGTGCGGTGCTGTGGAACCGGCGCTACGGCGGAGCGGAGATCGCCCTCGACACGGCGATCAAGAAGCGCCTCGGCGACCGCGGGCTCGACGTGCGCAGCTTCCAGGGATCGCTGCTCGTGGAGCCGTGGACGATCGCGAACAAGCAGGGCGAGCCGTTCCGCGTCTACTCGCCGTTCTGGAAGACCGTGCAGGAGCGGGAGGAGCCGCGGAGGCCGTTCCCCGCGCCACACGAGCTCGACGCGCCGCGGAAGGCGCCCCGCTCGGACGGCCTCGACGACTGGGAGTTGCTGCCCACGAAGCCGGACTGGGCCGCCGGCCTCCGGGAGGCGTGCGACCCGGGCGAGGCCGCCGGTCTCCAGCGCCTCGAGGACTTCGTGCACCACGAGCTGGAGGACTACGCCGCCCAGCGCGACGAGCCCGCCGCGATGACGACCTCGCGGCTCTCCGCGTACCTGCGCTGGGGCGAGGTGAGCCCGTTCCAGGTGTGGCACCGGATCCAGCTGACGCGCGGGAAGAAGGTCGGCGGCGACGAGGTCAACGCGACCAAGTTCCTCTCCGAGCTCGGCTGGCGGGAGTTCAGCTACCACCTGCTGTACCACCAGCCCGACCTCGCGACCCGGAACTTCACGCCGCGCTTCGACGCGTTCCCGTGGGCCGAGCCGAGCGACGACACCCTCGGCGCGTGGCAGCGCGGCGAGACGGGCGTGCCGCTGGTGGACGCCGGCATGCGCGCGCTCTGGAAGGACGGGCACCTGCACAACCGGGTGCGGATGGTCGTCGCCTCGTTCCTCATCAAGAACCTGCTGATCGACTGGCGCCACGGCGAGCAGTGGTTCTGGGACACGCTCGTCGACGCGGACTCCGCGAACAACGCGGCGAGCTGGCAGTGGGTGGCGGGATCCGGTGCGGACGCCGCGCCCTACTTCCGCGTGTTCAACCCGGTGCTGCAGGGGCAGAAGTTCGACCCGTCGGGCGAGTACATCCGCTCCTACGTGCCGGAGCTGGCGCACGCGCCGCGCGACGTCGTGCACGAGCCGTGGAAGGCGATGGGCGACCTGGTCGCGAGCGCGGAGGACGACGCCGACGCGAGCGTCGAGGGCGGGCTCGCGGCCTACCCGTCGCCCATCGTCGACCTGAAGGAGTCGCGGCGCCGCGCGCTGGCGGCCTACGACGAGGTCAAGGACCGCTGACGCCACGGGCCCGCGCGGCGATCGTTCCACGCGGGCCCGGCCGGGCGCATCCGCTCAGGCGTCGTCACCCTCGCGGTGCCCGAGGCGCTCCTCGCGCTCGTGCCGCTCGCGGATCCCGCGGCCCCGCTTCACGTCCTCGCGCTCGGCTGCCGCCTTCTTGTCGCTGACCTTCGTGTCGCGCGGCGGCAGCTGGATGGTCTCCTCGGCCGCGATCCCGGCCTGGAGCTGGCGGCCCCGCTCGAGCTCCGCGTCGAACTCGGCGCCGAACAGCAGCGCGAGGTTCGCGATCCAGAGCCAGAGCAGGAAGACGACGACACCGGCGAGCGCGCCGTAGTTCTTCGCGTAGCTGGAGAAGTTCGTGACGTAGAACGCGAAGCCGACGCTCGCGAGCACCAGGACGACGAGCGCGATGGCCGCGCCCATGCTCATCCAGCGGAACCTCGGCTGCTTCGCGTTCGGGGTGGCGTAGTAGAGGATCGCGATGAGCAGCACGATCGCGAACGCGAGCACCGGCCACTTGGCGATGGACCACACGATCTGCACGGTCGGGCCGAGGCCGAGCGCCGCGCCGATGGCCTCGGTGACGGGGCCGGAGATCGCGATGATGAGGGCGCACACCAGCAGGATCACGATGCCGATGACCGTGACGGCGAGCTGGGTGGGCTTGAGCGTGAGGAACGGTCGGCCCTCGGGGATCTCATAGATGCGGTTCATCGCCCGGCTGAACGCGCCGACGTAGCCGGAGGCCGACCAGACGGCGAGCACGATGCCGGAGACGAGGGCGAAGCCGGCGGCCGGCGAGTCGACGAAGCCCTGGATGATGGGCGCGAGCAGCTCCACCGCGCTCGGCGCGATGGGCTGGATCACGTCGGTGACGGCGTCGACGGTCTGCTGCCCCTGCCCGAACACCCCGAGCAGCGAGATGATCGCGATGAGCGCCGGGAACAGCGAGAGCACCGCGTAGTAGGTCAGCGACGCCGCGATGTCGGTGCACTGGTCGGATCCGAACTCGCGCATGGTCTTGCGGAGCACGTACTTCCAGGACGGCTTCTCGATCTCCGTCGGGGAGTCGGGCTTGCGCGCGTCCTCCTCGTCGGGCCGGTCGTCGATCGTGCCGGCGGTGTCGTGTCGTGCCACTGGTGCCTCCGTGTGGTGTGCGGGTCGGGTCCCCTGTCCCAGAGTGGCCCGCCGGGGCGGGAGCGCATAGCCCGCCGGGGTCTCGTACACTCGCCCGGGGGCCTCGCGCTCCGGGATCCGGCACCCGCCGGAACATCCGCCGGACGCCGCGCGTTGCCCCTCGTGATCGCCTCGTGCGATCACCGTGCTCCGCCTCCGCGCGCACGGAACCGCCCGCCGAGGAGCACGCATGCTGCGCACCATGATGACCGCGAAGATCCACCGCGCCACGGTGACGCACGCCGACCTCCACTACGTCGGCTCGGTCACGGTCGACCGCGACCTGCTCGACGCCGCCGACATCCTCGTGGGCGAGCGCGTCAGCATCGTCGACGTCACCAACGGCGCCCGCCTCGACACGTACACGATCGCCGGCGAGCGCGGGAGCGGCGTGCTCGGCATCAACGGCGCGGCCGCGCACCTCGTGGACGTGGGCGACGTCGTGATCCTCATCGCGTACGGCCAGATGGACACCACCGAGGCGCGCGCCCTCGAGCCGCGCGTGGTGCACGTGGACGCGGCGAACCGCATCCGGCTGGTGGACGCGGACCCCACCGCGCCTCCCGCGCCGGACCTCGAGCGGTCCCCGCTGGCCGAGCCGGTGTGACCCGGGCCGATCGATCGGGTCACGCACTGTATCGGGTCCCCCAAACGACGGACACAGGTCGGGACCCCCAGTCCGGGGCACATTCCCGCATACCCGGGGGTGATCCCAGGATGCCGGGCTACCGTGTAGGCATCCGGTACGGCTCTTCGGGTGAGCGGTACCGCACCAGCCGGTTCGTCTGCGGGTAACAGACGTCCTCGTGCGCAGACCGGCCCGGGCCTCGAAGGTCCGGGCCGGTCTCATCTCTCCCGCCGGGATGGACGCATGCGCGTCCCCGCGCCCTCAGCCGTGCCGCCGCTCCGCTCAGCGCCCTTCGGCGCGCCGTCGCCGCCGCTCGTCGCGCTCCGCGTCGGCCGCCGCCGCCTCCTCGGGTGTCGGCGCCGCCCCGCCCCGGTGCCGCGGCTGCCACCAGGCGCCGCGCCCGTCGACGGGATACGCGTCCTGCAGCGCGTCGACCAGCGACTGGAGCTCGACGCGGAGGGCGTCGGTGACCTGGCGCGGGTCCGCGTCGGGCGCCACGGCGATCGGCTCCCCCACGCGCACGTGGACGGGGACGCCGACGCGGTCGCGCAGCCGGATGCGCCGGTTCTTGGTCAGCAGCCGGTGCCCGCCCCAGACGGCGACGGGGATCACCGGCACGCCGGCCTCCGCGGCGAGGCGCGCGGCCCCGGTCTTCAGCTCCCGCACGCGGAAGGATGCGCTGACCCCCGCCTCGGGGAAGACGCCGACGAGCTCGCCCGAGCGCAGGGCCCGGACGGCGTCCGCGTAGGCGGCGGCGCCCGCGCCCATGTCGACGCTGATGTGGCGCATCCGCCGCAGGACCCAGCCGACCCCGGGCTGGTCGAACGCGCCCTTCTTCGCCAGGAAGCGGATCCGCCGGCGGTGGTGCAGCCAGGTCGCCCACTCGACGAGGGCGAACTCCAGGTAGCCGAAGTGGGTCATCGCGATGACGGCGCCGCCGGTGTCCGGGATGCTCTCGCGGCCCTCGGCGACCAGGCGGAGGCGGAGGGATCCGAAGAGCGCGCGGCCCAGGATCACAGCGGTCCCGTAGACGGGCTCGCGGGGGAGGCGGCTCATGCGTCGACCCTACGGGGACGGGATCGACGGACGCCGGGGGCCGACGCTCGGCGGATCGACCGCCGGCCCCCGATGCGCGCCCGATCGGCGCCCGTCGTCAGCGGCGGCGCTTGGCGGGATCCAGCCAGTAGTTGGAGAAGCCGGTGTCGGCCGGGTTCACGTTCTGCCCGGGCGGGACGATCTCGTCGATGCGGTCCAGCGTCGCCGCGTCGAGCTCCAGGTTCGCCGCGTCGAGCTGCGACTCGAGCTGCTCCAGGGTGCGCGGGCCGATGATCGCGCTGGAGACCGCCGGGTGCCGCAGCACGAACGCGAGCGCGAGGTGCACGAGCGGCACGCCGAGCTCGTCGGCGAGGGCGCCCAGCTGGTCGGCGGCGGCGAACTTCGGGTCGGACGGGTCGTAGCGCGACGGGTCGCGGTCGTTGCGGTGCGTCTTCGGGATGTCCTGGCCCTTGCGGTACTTGCCGGAGAGCCAGCCGCCGGCGAGCGGCGACCAGACGAGCGTGCCCATGCCGTGGCGCTGGGTGGTGGGGAGGAGGTCCGCCTCGATGCCGCGGGTGAGGAGCGAGTACGGCGGCTGCTCCGTGACGAAGCGCGCGGTGCCGCGCTCGCGCGCGACCCACTGGGCCTCCACGACCTGGCTGGGCTGGAACGTGGAGGAGCCGATGTAGCGCACCTTGCCCTGCGTGACGAGGTCGGTGAGGGCGCCGAGGGTCTCCTCGATGTCCGTGTGCTCGTCCGGCCGGTGCATCTGGTAGAGGTCGATGTGGTCCGTGCCGAGGCGGCGCAGGGAGTCCTCGACAGCGCGCATGATCCAGCGGCGCGAGCCGCCGCGGAAGTTCGCCTCGGGCTTCATGCCGTTGAAGAACTTGGTGGCGAGGATGAGGTCGTCGCGGCGGCCGGACTGCGCGATGGCCTTGCCGACGATCTCCTCCGACTCGCCGTACGCGTAGATGTCGGCGGTGTCGATGAAGGTGATGCCGGCGTCGATGGCGCGGTGGATCACGCGGATGGACTTCTCGTGGTCGGTCTCGCCCCAGGCGCCGAACATCATGGTGCCGAGGCAGAGGCGCGAGACCTCCACGCCGGTGCGTCCGAGGTGGGTGGTGGGCTGCTCCGTGGACTGCTCTGTCATGAGCGCCACGCTACGCGCGAGGCGTCAGGGGCGACCGTCCGGGGCGGGGGCGACATCGGACTCCGTGGAGGCGCCGGGCTCGACCGTGGCCTCGGCCTCGTCGTCCATGGTCTCCAACGTGATGTCGGCCTCGGGGGCCTCCTGCCCGTCGGCGTCGAGCGGCACGATGTAGTCGCCGAGGCGACGGCGGGCCGCCTCTTCGCGCTGCACACGGATCCGCTCGAGCTTCTCCTCGCGGAGGCGCAGGCGCTCGGTGTCGACCTCGACGCGGCGGACGGTGACGCCGCGCGTGGGGCCGGCGGCCTTGGCCGGCGTGGTCTTGCGGCTGGGCTCGCGCTTGGCGGCCTCGCTCGCGGGCTTGCGCGACGGGGCGGTGCCCGACTTCGCGGCCGCCGAGGCGGGCTTGGTCGAGACGGCCGGCGGCTTGCCGGAGCCCGGGCAGCGCTCGTGGTTCCGACCGTGGTCGAGGATGTTGCCCGTGGCCATGCCGACGGGGTTCGCCTTGCCGCAGACCGAGCACTTCGTCGCGGGGGTTGCTGCCACGTTCGATACCGCTTTCCATCACCGCGCCGTCGCCGGACCGAGGATGCCGGTCGGCCGGACGGCGCCTGTCAACGGTACCCGACACGGGAGGTGCGGGGATACCGCAGCACCCCGACCCGTGCGCGTCAAGCCGGGACGCAGGCGGTGCGCATCCGCACGACGACCGCGCCGTCGGCCTCCTCGGCCTCCAGCTCGACCGTGACGGAGGCGAGCGCGGCGAGGCCGTCGAGGTGCGTGCCGCCGCACGGGATGCGCGCGGTGCCGTCCTGCAGCTCGCACACCCACGAGCGGCGGGAGGTGAGCAGGTCGCCCTCGCGCTCGATCCGCGCGGGTGCAGCGGACGCGACCCAGGCCGCGAGCGTGGCGTCGACCCGCTCCCGCACCTCGTCGAGGTGCTCGACGAGCGCGGCCGTCGGGAACCCCTTCTTCCGCAGCGACTTCCCGAGGCGGTAGGTGTCGATCGACGACCACGGGCCGATGCGGGACGTGTCGATCGCGAGCGCGTCGAAGCCGGGCGCGCCCAGCGCGTCCGTCGGGACCTCCTTGGTCCAGGCGTCGGCGAGCGCGCGGTCGAGGGCGAGGGAGGCGAGGTGGCAGCCCGTGTGGCCGGCGCTGAGCGCCCGGCGGTGCTCGGGATCCACCGCGACCTCGGCCGCGTCGCCCTCCCGGACGTCGGCGTCGCCCGGGACGAGGTGCACCGCGACGAAGGACCAGCCGTCGGCGCCCTTCTTGACGGGCACCTCGGCGCCGACGTGGAGCGCGGCGACGCCCTCCCCCGGATCCGTGGACGCCGCGCCCACGACGCAGTCGAGCACCTCGATCCCGGCGCCCCGCACGCGGAGCACGGCGCGGTCGGCGGGCTGGTCGGGCCAGGCGGAGTCGACCGGGTGGCACGCGGTCGCGTCGAGCACGACGGCGAGCGTGCCGTCAGCGCGGCGGTCGACGCGGAGGACGGTGCCCGTGGAGGAGGTGGATCCCGCCGGGTACGTCACGCGCGTCGGCGGCAGGGAGGCGGCGGGCGCGGCGGCGCTGTCGGAGGTGGAGGTCATGGGGCTCCCGGGTCGGTGTCCCCCGATCCTCGCAGAGCCCGCGACCACGGACACGCCCGTGCGCGGCACTCCGAGGTGCCGTGCACAGCACCCTCATGGAGCGCGGCCTCTCGAACGCCGAGATCGCGGGCCGGCTGTTCCTCGCGCCGACGACGGTGAAGACGCACGTGAGCCCCACGCTGGACGAGCTCCACGTGCGCGACCGCCAGCACGCCACGATCCGGGCGTACGAGAACCGCGTGGTGGAGCCGCTCGGGTCGACCCGCTGAGCTGCGGGACCGGGGCGAGGCACCCGGGAGACGAGAACGGCCCGCACGAGGCGGGCCGTTCCATTCTGTCTCAACCAGAGATGCGCACCCGGAGGTGCTGTGCGCCCGGAGGGATTCGAACCCCCAACCTTCTGATCCGTAGTCAGATGCTCTATCCGTTGAGCTACGGGCGCAGTCGTACGGCGATGATCCCCGCGAGCGGCGATCAGGCCGGGAGACAGACTACATGCTCGCGGGCCGCCCCGCGAATCGGGCGGCCGGACGCGGTCCGAGGCGAGGCGATGTCCGGCCCCGGCCCTCCGGCGGTCGCCCCGGCGCCCGCTGATTAGGCTGGATCGACCCGAACCGCGAGGAGCGACCCTTGGCATCCTGGACCGATCACGTCGTGTGGTGGCACGTCTACCCGCTCGGCTTCACGGGTGCGCCGCAGACCCGCGACGACCTCGCCGACGGCGTCGACGCCGCACCCGCGCACCGCCTCGAGCGCCTCCGCGCCTGGCTCCCCTACCTCGTCGACCTCGGCGCCGACGGCCTGCTGCTCGGTCCGGTGTTCGACTCCGAGACGCACGGATACGACACGCGCGATCACCTGCGGGTCGACCCGCGGCTCGGCGACGACGCCGACCTCGACGCGCTGCTCGCCGACGCCTCGGAGCGCGGCGTGCGCGTGCTCCTCGACGGCGTCTTCAACCACGTGGGCCACAGCCACCCGCGCTTCGTGCAGGCGCTGGCCGACGGGCCCGGATCCGAGGCGGCGTCCTGGTTCCGCTGGGACGAGGCCGGCGAGCCCGTCGGCTTCGAGGGCCACGGCGCCCTCGTCACGCTCGACCACGGCTCCGAGGCCGTGCGCGCGCACGTCGCCGAGGTGATGGTCCACTGGCTCGACCGCGGCATCGCCGGCTGGCGGCTCGACGCCGCGTACGCCGTGCCCGCCTCGTTCTGGGCGGCGGTGCTGCCGCGCGTGCGCGAACGCCACCCGGACGCCTGGTTCGTCGGCGAGATGATCCACGGCGACTACGCCGGGTACGCCGCCGAGTCGACCATCGACTCCATCACGGCCTACGAGCTCTGGAAGTCCATCCGCAGCTCCATCGCCGAGCGGAACCTCTTCGAGCTCGACTGGACCCTGACGCGGCACTCCGAGCTGCTGCCGTCCTTCACGCCGCAGACCTTCGTCGGCAACCACGACGTCACGCGCATCGCCTCGGCGGTGGATCCGCGCCACCTGGGCCACGCGATCGCCCTCCTGCTCCTCCTCCCCGGCATCCCGTCGATCTACGCGGGCGACGAGCGCGGACTGACGGGCGTGAAGGAGGACCGCGCGGGCGGCGACGACGCCGTGCGACCCGCGTACCCGGCGGCACCCGACGAGCTGCCGGCCGATGCGGACGATCCGGACGCCGCCCGGATCCGCAGCCTGCACCAGCGGCTCGTCGGCCTCCGTCGCCGGCACGCCTGGCTCGTGGACGCGGGCCTCCGGACCTCCGACCTGACCAACACCGCGCTCACCGTCACGCTGCGGCCGTCGCTCTCCGGCGCGGCGGGCGGCGTCGCTCCGGGAGCACCCGACGCCCTGCGCCTCGTGCTCAACCTCGGCGACGAGCCGATCGCCGTCCCGGGCGGGACCGCCGCGGTCGAGGCGGGCGAGGTGGACGGCGACGGCCGCGTGCCCGCGCACGCGTGGGCGGTGCTGGCGGGCGCCTGACGCGCCGGGACGTCCCGGGCACGCGACGCCGCCCCCTCGCAGGCGGGGGCCGGTCCGGCCAGATCAGCGGACCGGCCGGACAGCCGAACCGGCCAGACGGCCGGACCGCTCAGACGGCCCGGTGCGGCCAGCCGTAGACCTCGGCGAGGAGGGCGGCCCGCGCGGCGTAGGCCGCGGCCTCCTCGACGGCCTCGGCGTCCGGATCCTCGTCCGCCGCCGCGAAGTGCCCGTCGGCGATCTCGGGCTCGTCGTCGTCGTCGAACGGGCGGTGCGTGAGCGGCCACTCCACGGCCGTCAGCGGAGGCCACGCCTCCGGGGACGTGGCGTCGGTCGCCGGCGACTCCTCGGACGCGCCGCCGGTGCCGACGGTGGGGTGCAGCGCCTCGTCGACCTCGTGCTCGTCCACGGCGCGCAGACCCTGTCCATCGCCGTACGGCGCGAAGAGGAACTGCGAGAAGTGGCGGGTCACGGCGTCAGGCTAGTAGCCCCGGGCTCCCAGGAACGGTCCGATCCGAGGGTTGTGGAAGGCTGCCCACTACCTGTTCGCGCACGACCCCGGATCAGGCCCCCGAGCGCCCCGGCTGGCCCAGCGGGACGGCCTCCGGACGCTCCACGGTGCTGCGGATCGCGCCCGTCGCGGCGGGGTCGAGGATCGCGTCCATGACCTCCAGCACGTGGAACGCGAGCTCCCCCGACGCCCGATGCGGAACGCCCCGACGGATGGCGTCGGCCATCTCCGCGAGGCCGCATCCCCGGCCCGCGTCGACGAAGCCCGCGCTCGGCTCGACGTCCGTCCACTCCCGGTCCGCGGACGTGGCGACCTGCACCCTCCCGGAGAAGTGGTTCGGGTCCGGCACCGAGAGCGTGCCGGCGGTGCCGTACACCTCGATGTTCGGGATCCGCGTGGCCCAGATGTCGAAGCTCATGGTGACCGTGGAGACGGCACCCGACGCGTGCGTGAGCACGGCGCTCACGTGGGTGTCGACGGTGACGGGGATCGCGCGCGCCTCCGGGTCGGACGCGGCGGACCGCACCCGGTCGGAGCGGAGCGACGCGCCCTGCACGCGGACGACGGGCCCGAGCAGCGTCACGAGCGCCGTGAGGTAGTACGGCCCCATGTCGAAGAGCGGCCCGGCGCCCGGCTGGTAGTAGAAGGCGGGGGCCGGATGCCAGAGCTCGTGGCCGGGCGCGCCCCAGAAGGCGTTGGCGGCGACGGGCTTCCCGATGGTGCCGGCGTCGAGCACCTGGCGGGCCGTCTGGATCCCGGTGCCGAGCACGGTGTCGGGGGCGGATCCGACGCGGAGGCCCTTCTCCGCGGCGAGCCGGAGGATCGGCTCGGCCTCGGCGGGGCTCAGCGCGAGCGGCTTCTCGCCGTAGACGTGCTTGCCCGCCTCGAGCACGCGGAGGTCGACCTCGGCGTGCGCGGCGGGGATCGTGAGGTTGAGCACGGCCTGGATCCGCGGGTCGGCGATGAGGTCGTCGACGCTCAGCGCGTCCACGCCCTGCGCCTCGGCGACCGTGCGCGCCCGCTCGAGGTCGAGGTCGGCGACGGCGACCAGGCGCACGCCCGGCAGGGACTCGAACGCCGCGAAGTACTGCTCGCTGATCTTCCCGACGCCGATGATCCCGAGGGTCATCGCGTCGTCGTCGTGGTTCAGCGTGCCGCCCACAGGAGGCCCCTCTCGATGATGGTGCGGACGTTCGGGTCCTCGACGACCTCGATGCGGTGGCCGGGAGCCGAGACGAAGATGCGGCCCTCGCCCCACTGGCGGGTCCAGATCGCGGGTGCGGTCACCGGCCGGTGCCACGGATCCCACGGCCGCACGGTCTGCGTGGTGGTCGCGAGCACGTCGTTGTACTCGTCGCTCAGCACCCAGTACTGCTCGGTCACGAGATCGAAGTCGGCGATCCCCTGGGTGATCTCGTGCGTGCGCCCGAGCTCGGTCATCTCGACCGTGTACGGGATGTAGTTGTCGGACTGCTCGCCCGTGCGCTCGGCCGGGTCCTTGCCCGCGTGATGGGCGAACTGGCCGCCGATCATGTGCAGGTAGTCGGCGGTGTTCCGGTACGAGTCGGCGATGCCGCCGTGCCAGCCGGCCATGCCGGTGCCCGCGATGACGGCGGCGCGGAGGCCGGCCATCTCCTCGGGCTCGATCGTGGTCATGGTGTTGGCCTGCACGATGAGGTCGGTCGCGGCCATGACATCGGCGTCGGCGTAGACGGCCGAGCCCTCCTCGACGCGGACCTCGAAGCCGCTCTCCTCGAGGAACGGGATGAACAGGCCCGTGGTCTCCACGGGCATGTGGCCGTCCCAGCCGCCGCGGACGACGAGCGCCTTCCGGGCGACGGTCACGAGCGGGCCGTCCCGGTCGGGCGACCCGGATGCGGGCGGACGGACGTGCGGGGGATCTGCATCTGCGACTCCTTCGTCGGGCGCGGCCGGGCGACTGCCGGCGCCCCTCGAACGCTACGCACCGGCGGTCAGGGCCGGCAAGCAGCGCGCGGGGGATCCGAAACGTTTCACTCGCGGGGCGACACCGTGGCGCCCGCGATCGCGCTCCCGCCCGCGGGCGCCGCGGTGCTGGCGCGCACCACGAGCGCGGTCGCGAGGTCGAGCCGGGTGGGCTCGTCGCTCCGGCCCTCGCGGATCCGCAGCACCATGCGCGCCGCCGCCTCCGCCATCTCGCGCACCGGCTGGCGCACCGTGCTGAGCGCGGGCGAGACGATGCGGGCGAACGGGAGGTCGTCGTAGCCGAGCACGGAGAGGTCGTCGGGGATCCGGATCCCGCGCTCCCGCGCCGCCTCGTACAGCCCGAGCGCCTGCTCGTCGTTGCCCGCGAAGATCGCGGTGGGACGGTCGGCGGCGTCGAGCAGCTCGCCGCCCGCGCGGTGCCCGGCGGTGCGCCCGAAGTCGCCCTCGACCTCCACGAGCGAGACCCCGGATCCGGCCGCCTCGAGCGCGCTGCGGAAGCCGGACATGCGGGCGCGGGAGTAGAGCCGGTGCGGCGGGCCGCTGATCGCGCCGATCCGCCGGTGCCCGAGCCCCAGCAGGTGCTCCCCCGCGGCGTGGCCGCCCTCCCAGTTGGTGGATCCGACGGCCGGCACGTCCGCGGCCGGCGACCCCGCGGGATCCACCACCACGAACGGGATGCCTCGGCTCCGCAGCTGCCGCTTCTGCGCGGGCGCGAGGTCGGAGAACACGAGAACGAGACCCATCGGGCGGCGCTGCATCACTCCCGCCATCCAGTCGCCGTCGAGGGCGGTGTCGCGCCCGTGCTCCGTGACGATGACGCTCAGCGCGTGCTCGCGCGCGACGGCGGAGACGCCGCGCAGCAGGTCGACCGAGAAGCCCGTGTCGACGACCTCGAGCACGATCTCGATCAGCGCGCCGTGCGGCCGCTCGGCCCCGCGGCGGCTGTAGCCGTGCCGCTCCATGAGCTCCTCGACGCGCGCCCGGGTCGCGGGCGAGATCCCCTTGCGCCCGTTGAGCACCTTGCTGACCGTGCCGATGGACACGTTCGCCTCGCGCGCGATGAGGCCGAGGGTGGTGCCGGAGCCGTGATCGGGGTCCGGCGCCCGCGTCGCATCGGGAAACGTGTCGCTCATGGGGGTGATGCTAGGCCGACCGGCCCTCGACGACGAGGCCGCGACCGGCCGGGTCCTCGCGAGGCTAGGCGGTGAGGCCCGGCACCGGCACGGCCGGGTCCTCGGCCGACGGGCGCTTCGGCGGGACGTTCGCCGGATGCACCTCGACATCGGCCAGCACCTCGATGCCGACGACCCGGGGAGCGAACCGATCGCCGTCCACCACGATCCAGTTGCCGACGAGCAGGAACGCGTCGTCGCCCGCGGTGAGCGGACCCGTGACCTGGAACGCGCCGTAGGCGGGCTCGTCGAACGTCACGCGGACCGCGGTCCCGTGGGCGAGGCCCGACACCGACGAGGGCAGGGCCGGCGCGCTCGCGCTCGCGTCCTCGGCCCTCACGGAGATGCCCTGGATCTCGCCCGCGGCGCCGAGCGCGGTGTCCGCGACGGACATCTGACCGTTCGCCCCGGTGCGCACCTCGCCGTCGACGACGTAGAGGCCGTACCGAGGCGAGCGGATGACGACGCGGACGAGGTCCCCGGGAGACAGCGCGGAGAGCGCGTCGCGGATGGCCTGCACGTCGCGCCGAGAACGGCCCGTCGTCAGCTGGTCGAGCGTCTGGCGGTCCATCCGAGGATGGTATCGGTTCCGGATGCGCCCGACCCCCGGGGCGCATGGCGCACGAGGCCGAGACGGGGAGGGAGAGAAGTGGCGGAGACGGTGGGATTTGAACCCACGGTACCCATACGGGTACTCCACCTTAGCAGGGTGGTGCACTAGGCCGAACTATGCGACGTCTCCAGACGTACCCGTCCACTGTACCGGACGCGGGGCCGTGCTCACATCCCGCGTCCCGGGCGGTCGGCGGGATCCGTCGACCTCCGCGCGCGCGTCGGGGTCACCTGGACGCCTTCGAGCACGTGACCGTGCCTGCGTCGGTGCCCGTGATCGCCTCGGGCAGCACGGTGGGGCCGGAGGGCGCGGGCGCGGATCCGCCGCCTGCAGCGGGCGCGCTCGCCGACGGGGCCGGTGCCGGTGTCGATGCCGCGGGCTGCTCCGCGACCGCGCCGAGCCCCGTGTTGCCCGCCTTGACCTGGAACGGCGCGTCCGTCCTGAGGAGCTGCATGAGCTCGTCGCCGTCCGTCTTCAGCGGCTGGACCTTGCCGGCGTAGACGCCCGTGCCCGAGGTCGTGCCCGGGTACTGCACGAAGTGCACCTGGTCGAGCGGGATGTCCTTGAGGGCCAGCGCCATGGACGCCATCGTCTGGTAGTCGAGCGACGTGGAGCGCTGCATGTTGTCGACCGCCGCCTTGGCGAGGCCGTAGACGCGCGTGGGATCCGAGAGCGTGCTGGACTGCCGCATCGTGCGCACGAGCGACGACAGGAACACCTGCTGGTTGCTGATGCGGGCGAGGTCGCTCTGGTCGCCCACCGCGTGGCGCGTGCGGAGGAACTGGAGCGCCTCCTTGCCCTTCAGCGGGGTCACGCCGGCCGGGAGGTCGAGGTCGGTCCGCTTGTCCTTGAGCGGGCTCGCCAAGCAGACGGGCACGCCGCCCACGGCGTTGGACATCTCGATGACGCCGTTGAACTCGATGAGCGCCGCGTACGGGATGTCGAGACCCGTGAACTGCGCGACGGTCTTCGCGACGCACGGCAGGCCGCCGTCGGAGAGCGCGGAGTTGAGGGGCGCGGCGGACAGGGGCGAGGTGGTGCCGGATCCGTCGCTGCGCTGGCATGCGGGGATGGGCACGATCAGGTCGCGCGGGAGGCTGACGACGGTGGCCTGCGAGTGGTCCGCGGAGACGTGCAGCACCATGTTCACGTCGTTGAGCGCGCCGTCGGTCTTGCCGTAGCCGTCGCCCTGGCCCTGGCGGGTGTCGGATCCGGCGAGCAGCATGTTGAAGCCGCCGTCGAGGGCGCCGACGCCCACCGTGGTCTGCTCGGTGCCGTCGCTGATGTCGACGGTGTTGGCCTGCACGGACTTGTCGAGCTCCCAGAGGGCGATGGTGGCGACCGAGAGTCCGCTCGCGACCAGCACCACGAGCGTCATGGCCGTGCCGATCAGCAGCGTCCGCGCCGCCGAGGACTTGCGCAGCCGGCCGTGGCGGGCGATGACCGGCGGCGTCTCGGATCGACGGGGGCGCAGGGGCGCGTCGCTCATGCGGGTCCTCTCCGGGCGGAGGGCGTGGGATTCGAACCCACGAGACATCTCTGCCCACCAGTTTTCAAGACTGGCTCCATCGGCCGCTCGGACAGCCCTCCCGATGCGCGCCCTCCCGCGGGGCGGATGGGGCGATCGTGAAGGATCCTACCGGTGGCCGGTCGGCCCGCGGGGTGCGGCCGGGTGACCGCGCGGGATGCGTCACTCTCGCACGTCGCGGATCCGAGCGGGCTGAATCCTCCCCAGGTGGGGAATCTCGCGGCGACCGGAGTCAGAGACGGGCGAGGACCACCGCCGCGCCGTTCTCGGCGATGGGGCCGGTGACCTCGGTGGCCACCGCGATGACCTCGGCGGGCGCCTGGCCCATCGCGACCCCGCGGCCGTGCGCGCCCGCCCACTCCAGCATCTCGATGTCGTTCCGGCCGTCGCCCATCGCGAGGACGTGCGTGCGGGCGATGCCGTGCAGCTCGCGCACGCGCTCCATGGCCGTGGCCTTGTTCACGCCGTCGGGCGCGATGTCGAGCCAGGCGGTCCAGCCGATCGAGTAGCTCACGCGGTGCAGGCCCATGCGCTCGACGACGCCCTGGAAGTCCTCCACGTCGTGCCCGGGCGAGATGACGACGACGCGCGTCGCGGGCACGTGGAGCAGCTCCTCGAACTCGACGTGACGGCCGTTGGCCTCGAGCACGCCGGCCGGGAAGTCGCCGCCGGAGTAGAGGTACACGCCCTCCTCGTCCTCGACGGCGTAGCGGCCGCTCGCGAGGTGGGGGCGGATCCGCTGCAGCACGTCGGCGGGGTCGAACGTCTCGACGAAGCGTCGGCTGTACCCGGTGGGGACGTCGGCGTCGCGCTCGAGGGTGATCGCGCCGTTGGAGCAGACCATGTACTCCGGCCGGATGCCGAGCCGGTCGACGATCGGCAGGGTGTCGGCGACCGAGCGGCCGGTGGAGGGCATGACGACGTGGCCGACCTCCTCCACGCGCCGCACCTCGCGGATGACCTGCTCGTCGAGCGAGCCGTCCTCGCCGAGGAGCGTGCCGTCGATGTCGAGGGCGATGAGGAGGCGGTCGGCGTCGGCCACGCGCGGGGTCATCGCGCCGCCTTCGCCGTGGCGGGCTCCAGCGTCTCGAGGCCGCCGAGGTACGGGCGCAGCGCCTCGGGCACGCGCACCGAGCCATCCGCCTGCTGGTGCGTCTCGAGGATCGCGACGATCCAGCGCGTGGTGGCGAGCGTGCCGTTGAGCGTGGCGACGGGTGAGGTGCGCCCGTCCTCGCCGCGGAAGCGCGTGCCGAGTCGTCGGGCCTGGAAGGTGGTGCAGTTCGAGGTGGAGGTGAGCTCGCGGTAGGCGTCCTGCGTGGGGATCCACGCCTCGACGTCGTACTTGCGGGCGGCGCTCGACCCGAGGTCGCCCGCCGCCGTGTCGATGACGCGGTAGGCGAGGCCCAGGTCCTGCATCATGCGCTCCTGCAGGGCGAGCAGGCGCTCGTGCTCGGCCTCGGCGTCGGACGGGTCGACGTAGCTGAACATCTCGAGCTTCTGGAACTGGTGCACGCGGATGATGCCGCGGGTGTCCTTGCCGTAGGAGCCCGCCTCCTTGCGGTAGCAGGTGGACCAGCCGGCGTAGCGGATGGGGCCCGCGGCGAGGTCGAGGATCTCGTCGGCGTGGTACCCGGCGAGCGCCACCTCGCTCGTGCCCGTGAGGTAGAGGTCGTCGTCGTCGAGGTGGTAGACCTCGTCGGCGTGGGCGCCGAGGTAGCCGGTGCCGGCCATGATCTCGGGCTTCACGAGCGTGGGCGTGATGAGCGGCACGAGGCCGGCCTCGAGCGCGCGCGCCAGGCCGAAGTTCATCAGCGCGATCTCGAGCCGCGCGCCGATCCCCTTCAGGAAGTGGAAGCGGGCGCCGGAGACCTTGGCGCCGCGTCCCATGTCGATGGCGTCGAGGATCTCGCCGATCTCCAGGTGGTCGCGCGGGTCGAAGTCGAACGACGGCCTCTCGCCGACCTCGCGCACGAGCGCCCAGTCGTCCTCGCCGCCGGCGGGCACGCCCTCGATGACGATGTTCGGGATCCGCCGCATGGCCTCGTCGAGCGCGGCCTCGGCCTCCTGCGCGCGCTCCTGCGCCGCCGTGACGCGCGCCTTCAGCTCCTGCACCTCGGCGATGAGGCGCGGCTTGTCGGCCTTGTCGGCCTTCGCGACGAGCTTGCCGTGCACGTTCTGCTCGGCGCGCAGGGCCTCGAACTCCGTGATCGCCCGGCGCCGCTCGGAGTCGGCGGCGACCGCCTGGTCGACCACCTCCACGGAGGCTCCGCGCAGCTCCTGCGAGGCGATGACGAGGTCGGGATGGTCGCGGAGGGTCTGCGGATCGATCACCCCGTCACTCTAACGAAGCGGCCCGGGCGCGTCGGGGCGCGTCGACCGGTCAGGCGCCCGCGCCCGGCTCGGCCGAGAGGATGCCCCGCAGCCAGTCGCGCGCCTCGAGGAACACGTCGTCCTCGTACCGGGCGCGGTACCTGCTCCGCGCGCCGTCGGCCCGCGGATACGAGCCCAGGAACGTGACCCGCGGGCTGAAGCGGCGGATCCCGAGCAGGGCGTCGGCCACGCGCTCGTCGTGCACGTGCCCCTCCGCGTCGATGACGAAGCGGTAGCGCCCGAGCTCGTCGCCGATGGGCCGCGACTGGATGAGCGTGAGGTTCACGCCGCGGGTCGCGAACTGCTCGAGGAGGTCGAGCAGGGATCCGGCGCGGTCGTCGGGCAGCTCGACGATGAGGCTCGTCTTGTCGGCGCCCGTGCGCGGCGGCAGCGTGGTGGCGCGGCCGACGAGCACGAAGCGCGTGACCGCATTCGGATTGTCGCCGACGCCGCGGGCGACCGCCTCGAGCGGCCGGCCCTCCGTGATCCGCGGCGGCGCGATAGCCGCGTCCGCGGTGCCGCCGTCCAGCAGGGACAGGGCCGCCGCGACGTTCGAGGTCGCCGGCACGTGCCCGTGCCTCGGCAGCTCGCGCTCGAGGAAGCGGCGGCACTGGCCGTAGGCGACCGGATGGGCGGCCACGGTGCGCACGTCGGCGAGCGCCGTGCCCGGCCGCACCACGAGGTCGAAGGACACCGGCACGAGGTGCTCGCTGAGGATCCGGAGGCCCGGGACGTTCGCGAGCGCGTCCTGCGTGGCCGTCACCCCGCCCTCCACGGAGTTCTCGATGGCGATCATGGCGGCGACCGAGGTGCCGGACACCACGTCGGCGAGGGCCTCGGAGGCGTTGTTGACCGCGCGCCAGGTGCGGCCGCGGGCGGCCTCGACCTGCATGAGCGCGGCCTCCGTGAAGGTGCCGGACGGGCCGAGGTAGCTGTAGGTCTCGTCGGGTCGCGGGGTCTCGGCCATGCCTGCACCCTAGATGGGAATGGGCGGGCCCCGGTGCCAGGATGGGAGCATGCATGACCGCGCAGGCACAGTCGCCCTCCCGTCCGACCTCGTCGACCTCGACGAGCTGATCCGGGCGTACCACGACCTCCACCCCGACGTGGAGGACCCGGAGCAGAAGGTGGCGTTCGGCACGAGCGGCCACCGCGGCAGCTCCCTGAAGACCGCGTTCAACGAGGACCACATCCTCGCGATCACGCAGGCGATCGTGGAGTACCGGGCCGAGCAGGGCATCACCGGGCCGCTGTTCATCGGCCGCGACACCCACGGGCTCTCGAAGCCCGCCGAGGACACCGCGCTCGAGGTGCTCGTCGCCAACGGCGTGCGCGTGCTCGCCGACTCCCGCGACTCCTGGTGCCCGACCCCCGCCCTCTCGCACGCGATCCTCCGCTGGAACCGCGACGACGCACACGGCGACGACGACGTGGCCGACGGCATCGTCGTGACCCCCAGCCACAACCCGCCGGCCGACGGCGGCTTCAAGTACAACCCGCCGCACGGCGGCCCGGCGGACTCCGACGCCACCGGCTGGATCGCGTCGCGCGCCAACGCGATCATCGCGGGCGGGCTCGTGGACGTGAAGCGCGTCCCGCTCGAGGAGGCCCGCGGCCGCATCGAGGGCTACGACTTCCTCGGCCACTACGTGGACGACCTCGGCTCCATCATCGACATGGAGGCCATCCGGAAGGCGGGCGTGCGCATCGGCGCGGATCCCCTCGGCGGCGCGTCCGTCGAGTACTGGGCCGCCATCGGCGAGCGCCACGGCCTCGACCTCGAGGTCGTGAACCCGGAGGTGGATCCCGCCTGGGCCTTCATGACGCTCGACTGGGACGGCAAGATCCGCATGGACCCGTCCTCCTCCTCCGCCATGGCGAGCGTGCTCGCGCGCAAGGACGACTTCGACATCCTCACGGGCAACGACGCCGACGCCGACCGGCACGGCATCGTCACGCCGGACGCCGGGCTCATGAACCCGAACCACTACCTCGCGGTCGCCATCGACTACCTGTACGCGCACCGTCCCGAGTGGCGCGCGGATGCCGCGATCGGCAAGACGCTCGTCTCCTCCAGCGTGATCGACCGGGTGGCCGAGTCGCTCGGCCGCCGCCTCTGGGAGGTGCCGGTCGGCTTCAAGTGGTTCGTGCCCGGCCTCATCGACGGATCCGTCGGCTTCGGCGGCGAGGAGTCCGCGGGCGCGAGCTTCCTCCGCATGGACGGGACCGTCTGGACCACGGACAAGGACGGGATCCTGCTGGCGCTCCTCGCCGCCGAGATCGTGGCGGTCACCGGCAAGACGCCGAGCGTGCTCTACCGCGAGCTGACGGAGCGCTTCGGCGACCCGGTCTACGAGCGCGTCGACGCCGCGGCCACGAAGGCGCAGAAGGCGACCCTGGGCAAGCTCGACGGCGACGCCATCACGGCCACCGAGGTCGCGGGCGACCCGATCACCGCGAAGCTGAGCACCGCGCCCGGCAACGGCGCCGCGGTCGGCGGCGTCAAGGTCATCACCGGGAACGCGTGGTTCGCGGCGCGCCCGAGCGGCACCGAGGACGTCTACAAGATCTACGCCGAGTCGTTCGTGGGCCTCGACCACCTGCACGCGGTGCAGGCGGAGGCCAAGCGGATCGTCGACGCGGCGCTCGGCGCCTAGCGGCTCGACGCGGGATCGACCGGGCGATGCGCAGCCGCCGCGATGGGAGGCTTCGCATCCACGATGCCTACGCTGGGGGAATGCGCCATTCCGGGGATGTGGATGCGTTCGTCTGGGACGAGCCGTCGATGCGCCCCGGCGACGGTGCGGCCGGCGCGACCCCGGTCGTCGACCGGCACATGCGGCTCCCCGACGGCCACGCGCGCCGGCGGGTCGTGGCGCTCGCAGGGCTGCTCGCCGTCGTGGTCGCCGGCATGGTCGTCACCCACAGCGACGGCCGCGGGCTGTGGCCCGACATCTTCTACGCGGCGGCCTTCCACCTCGCGCTCATCGCGGCGCTCCCCCGCGTGGACACGGTCGTGCACGGCGCCGCCGTGCTCGTGTGGTGCACCGGGATCGAGCTCCTGCAGATCACCGGGTGGCCCGCGCTGTGGGCGCTGCACGTGCCCCTCTGCCGACTGCTGCTCGGCACCGGGTACGACCCCGTCGACCTCGGGGCCTACGCGCTCGGCGTGCTGCTGGTGCTCGCGGTCGACCGCCTGCTGCGCATCGGCCGCGGGCTCGACGACCCGACCTAGGCCACGCTCCAGAAGTGCACCTGGGCGCCGGGGTGCTCGGTGGTGATGGCGGCGTCGAGGTCGCGGTAGTCGTTGTCGAGGTTGTGGCCGACCATCTTCACGATGTTCCCGCCGGCCTTGGGCTCGATGGCCGAGACGATCTGGGTGTGATCGGGCGAGGAGTTGCGGTTCCAGTCGAAGATGACGATGTCGCCGACCTTCAGCTTGTCGCGGTCCGCGAGCTCGAGGCGCGTGATGCCGAGCGTGGACGCGTTCGAGGTGAGCCACTTGTCGAAGGTGGGCACGTGGATCCACGGGTAGGTCCAGTCGGACCCGCCGCCGCGGTTGTGCCACTCCGTCGTCATCTCCCAGCCGCGCTGGATGAGCGTCTGGCTCACGAAGTTCACGCAGTCGCCGCCGGACGGGTTGAAGTTGCCGTACTCCTTGAGGTTGTAGGAGTCCCAGTGCGCGAGCGCGTACTGGAGCTGCTTGTCGACCGGGGTCTGCGCGGCGTACGCGGCGGTCGCCGTCGTGAGCGCGGCGTCGCCCGCCATGACCTGGATCTCGGCGGACCGGTCCTCGTAGTCGGCGGAGCGGGGCGCCACGACCGTGACGGATCCGTCGCCCGCCACCTTGAGGTCGGTGCCCGCTGTGCCCGCGAACATGACGGCGGTCGCGGCGGAGAGGCCGGCGCCGGCGAGCGTGACGGTCTGGCCGCCCGAGACGGAGAGCGTGGCCGGTTCGACGGAGGAGACGGCGGGCGCGGATCCCGACGCGGCGGGCTGGCCGTCGGCGCCGAGAACGGCGCGCGGTTCGGGCTCCTGGCGGGTGCAGGCGGCGAGGGCGGCGGTCACGGGGACCGCGAGCGCGGCGGCGAGGATGCTGCGGCGGCGGATGTCGGCGGTCACGAGCTGCTCCGGGAGGTAGAAGGGGTGCGCCGGGATGCCGGGCGCGACCAGGGTACCCCGCGACCCCGTGCGTCCCCCGGACGGCGCGACGAGGGCCGCCCGAGAGGGAGCACGCGCGGCCCCGGGCGCGAGGACGCCCGAGTGGCCAGTCGATCGACTTGTGGAGAATCGGATGCCTTCCACTCCCCGAGAACCATCCTCATGGAAGCGGCGACCGACGCCGCGTGCACCGCCACGAAGGACATCCACCGAGGAGGCACCGATGACACGCATCACCTCAGCACCATCTCGCACCAGGAACGACCGCGGACGGATCGGACGCGCGCACCAGCACGTCGCCGCGCTCGCCATCGCCATCACCACGGCGCTCGCCGTGGTGATCGGCTGATCCATGCCGGCCCAGGCAGCCGAGAGCCACCCCGCCAGCGCGGCCGCGACCGCGCACGTCACGGCTGCCGAGGCCCGAGCGGGAGCGGCCATCACCGCCACCGCCGCCGCGGTCACGACGAGCGGCGGCACGAGCACCACGCTCACCCCGACCGACCCGGGAGTGAAGGACCCGCACGCGCTCGGCGCGAGCGCGAAGTGGGCCGGCTGGGACAGGCACGGACCGTGGGTCGACATCAGCAAGGACGCGTGGCCGATCATCACCGCCAGCGCGGGCGCCGGCGCCACGGTCAGGTTCTGCGCGATCGCCAAGATCGGCCCCTTCCTCTGCTTCCTCGGCGTGATCGCGATCGCCGCCGTCACCGAGTGGGTGAAGCACCACCCGCCGTGCCCCGGCGACCAGAAGTTCAAGTTCTACTTCGGCGACACGCCCAGCTACTGCCACGACTGATCCACCCCCTGCGATGCGCGTCCCTCCCCCGGAGGGGCGCGCATCCGCGCATAGGGTGGGGTGATGAGCGTCGACGTGACCCACGACCCCGACGGCTCGCGCTACACGCTGTGGCTCGACGGCGAGCGCGCGGGCTTCGCGGACTACCTGATCCAGGGCGACCGCATCGTCTTCACCCACACCGAGATCGACCCCGCGAAGCGGCGGGGCGGCCTCGGGGGCGAGCTGGTGCGGGCCGCCCTCGACGACGTGCGCGGCGGATCACGCACGGTCGTGGCCGCGTGCCCCTTCGTGGCGGAGTGGATCGACGAGCACCCCGACTACCGGGAGCTCCTCGAGCGCGGCTGAGGCGGGTCCGCCGGGCCCGGGCCGGGCTGCCCGCGGGGCGCGTCGCCGCGCCCCGCGAGACCGCTCCGCGATGGGATCGAGCCGTCACGGAGCCGCCCGCGGCAGTCGAGCGCAGCCGCTCGAGGCGGTTCGGTCGTGCCGCTGCCGACGCTCGGCCCCGAGGGGCCGGAAGGCCGACAGCAGGACACTAGGCGTCCCTCGTCCGGGGGAGCGCATCGCGTCGCCGAGCGGACATCCGCGGTTCGCGGGGTGGACAGCGGGCCGCGCGCGACGCCGGTCAGGGGACGCGTGTCAGCCACTCCGGCGTGGAGAACTTCTCCTCCACCAGCTGGCGGGTCTTCGCCCACTCCTCGGGCGTCACCTCGCCGGGCTTGCCGCCGTAGAGGCCGGTGAAGGTGGTCTTCATCCGGTCGATGATGTCGGCGCGGCTCATGCCCGTCTGGCTGCGGAGCGGGTCCACGCGCTTGGCGGCGCTCGTGATGCCCTTGTCGCTGATCTTCTCGCGGCCGATGCGGAGCACCTGCACCATCTTCTCGCCGTCCATGTCGTAGCTCATGGTGACGTGGTGGAGCACGGCGCCGGCGCCGAGCCTCTTCTGGGCGGCGCCGCCGATCTTGCCGGTGGGGCTCGTGATGTCGTTGAGCGGCTGGTACGACGCGTCGATCCCGAGGGAGCGGAGCGCGGTGATGACCCACTCGTCGAGGTAGGCGTAGGAGTCCGCGAAGGTCATGCCCTGCACGAGGTCGACGGGCGCGTAGATCGAGTACGTGATGACGGCGCCCGCCTCCATGTACATCGCGCCGCCGCCGGAGACGCGGCGCACGACGTCGAAGCCGTGGGCCGCGGCCTGCTCGGCGTCGACCTCGTTGCGGAGCGACTGGAAGCTGCCGATGACGACGGCCGGCTGATCCCACTCCCAGATGCGGAGCGTCGGGTTCCGGCGACCGGCGCCGACCTCCTCGGCGAGCACCTGGTCGAGCGCCATCTGCTCGACAGGCCGGTAGGCGCGGTCGTGGATGACCTCCCACTCGTAGTCGCCCCAGTTCGTGGCGCGGGCGAGCGACCGGCGGATCGCGACGGCGACGGCCTCGGGCGAGAAGCCGAGCAGCACGGCCTGCGGCGGGAGCGCCCGACGGATGGCGGCGGCGATCGCGGCCGCGTCGCTGTCCTCCGGGAGGCCGTCGACGGCCCGGTCGATGGCCTCGAGCGCGTCGTCGGGCTCGAGGAAGAAGTCGCCCGCGAGGCGGAAGTCCGAGATGCGGCCGTCGGTCACGTCGAGGTCGACCACGACGAGCTTGCCGCCGGGGACCTTGTACTCACCATGCATCCCGCCAGCCTAGGCCGCGGCGGACCCGGCGCTCGGCCCGGAATCGCCGCGGGCACGCCGATGTGGGACGGTGGGACGTGCGCATCACCTGGGCGGTCGTCCGCCTCCTCACCGCCCTCGCCGTGCTGGTCGCCGTCGTCAGCCAGTACGTCGTGAGCTCGGCCTACTGGCGGAGCGTCGGCGTCGAGGGGATCGGGGGGAAGACGCTCGACTTCCTCCTCTACTTCACGATCGAGTCGAACCTGCTCGCGGGCGTCGTGCTGGCGGTGGGCGCCGTGCGGCTGCTGCGTCGCGCGCCCCTGCCCGGTCGCGGCTGGACCGCGCTCCGGCTCGTCGCGACGACGTGCATGGTGACCACCGGGGTCGTCTACAACCTGCTGCTGCGCGGGCTGCCCACGATCCCCGGCGCCTCGCTGCCGTGGTCGAACGAGGTGCTGCACGTGGTGGTGCCCGCGCTGGTGCTGCTCGACTGGCTGCTCGCGCCGGATCGGCTGCCGCTCGGCTACGGCGCGGTCGGCCGGGTCGTGGTCTTCCCGCTCGTCTGGGTCGGCGTCACGCTCGCCCGGGGGCCGTTCACCGGCAACGAGGTGACGGGCGCGGCGACGTACTACCCGTACCCGTTCCTGGATCCCGCCACGGGCGCGGGCGGCTACGGCACCGTGGCCGTCTGGGTCGTCGTGATCGCGGCGTTCATCTGCGGGCTGGCGCTGCTGCTGATCGCCGCCGGCCGCCGCTCCTCCCCCGCCCGGCCGGCCTGAAGCGCCCCCGCCGGGCTCGGCCGATTCGAACATGCGTTCGAAAAACCGGGCTATGCTCGCGCCATGAGCATCGCGTTCCAGGCCTCCCTCTTCGACGACCTCCGGGCGGAGCCGGCCATCGGCGCGCTGGGCACGGAGGTGGAGCGGCTCGACCTCGGGCAGGGCGCCTGGCTCGACATCCGGCCCGGCTGGGTCACCGACTCGGACGCGCTGTTCGAGCGCCTCGTGGAGGACGTCGAGTGGACGGCCGACACGCGGCTGATGCACGGCCGCATCGTCGAGGTGCCGCGCCTGCTGTCGTGGTTCGGCCCGCGGGCCACGCTGCCCGCGCCCGTGCTGGTCGAGGCGCGCGACGCCCTCAATGACCACTACGGCCGCCCGCCCGGGCAGGTGCTCGAGACCGCCGGGCTCTGCTTCTACCGCACGGGCGACGACAGCGTCGCCTGGCACGGCGACCGGGTGGGGCGCGCCATCGACCGCGACACCATGGTCGCCATCGTGTCCGTCGGGGCGGCGCGCACGCTGTCGCTGCGGCCCAAGGGCGGCGGTGAGGTGCGGCGGTTCCCGCTCGGGCACGGCGACCTCGTCGTCATGGGCGGCAGCGCGCAGCGCACGCACGAGCACGCCATCCTCAAGACGGCCAAGGCCGTGGGGCCGCGCATCAGCATCCAGTTCCGGCCGGTCTGGCCCGTCTAGGGGCACGCCGCCCGACGGCGCCGCGGATCCCGAGACGGGACGCGGCCGCATCGGGAACGCTCCCGCTGTTCAGGAGGTCTTCCGCCGGAAGTCGCGTCGAGCGACCCGCTGTTCCCCTCGGACGGGGAGGATCGCGCCTGGCATCGACGCTCCCGGGCGCGACCCGCCGGGATCCCCCGCGTCGAGCCGAGCACGCGCCCCGCGGAACGCCGCGACGGCGTGCGCCCTCCGCGTCGCCGCTCCGCGGGATCCCCGCCCGCATCGCCCGGCACGATCCAGGAAGAGAGACAGCCACCGTGAGCACCTCCAAGCCCGAAGAGCACGCCCCGGACGTCGACCTCGAGGCCGGCGTCGACGCCGCTCCCCCGCTCGACCCCTCGCGCCCGTACCGCGGCGCCGTCCGCCCGGGCGTCAGCCGCCGAACCGTCCTCATGGGCGGCGCCGCCGCGATCATGGCGGGCGTCGCCGCGGGATCCGTCGCCGGATCCGGCACCGCGAGCGCCACCGCCGCGGCCGCCGCCACCCGTCGCGGGCTCACGCACAGCATCCGCGACGTCGAGCACGTGGTGATCCTCATGCAGGAGAACCGCTCGTTCGACCACTACTTCGGCACGCTCCCGGGCGTCCGCGGCTTCGGCGACAAGCAGGCCGTCGAGCTCCCGGGCGGCGGCACCGTCTTCGCGCAGCCCGACGCGACCCGCCCCGACGGCGGCCGGATGCTGCCCTTCCCGCTCGACTCGTCGCGCTACAACGCGCAGGGCGCCGGCGGCCTCGACCACTCCTGGAAGGGCGGGCACGCGGCCTGGAACAAGGGCGCGTGGGACAACTGGGTCGTCGCCAAGAGCGAGCAGACCATGGGCTACTTCACGAAGGACGACCTCCCCTTCCACCACGCCCTGGCGTCCGCCTTCACGATCGCGGACCACTACCACTGCTCCCTCATCGGACCGACGACGCCGAACCGCCTCTTCCAGTGGACCGGCACGATCGACCCCCGCGGCACGGCCGGCGGCCCCGCCATCGACAACCCGGACGACTACGCGCCGGTCTTCAGCTGGACGACGTACCCCGAGCGCCTGCAGCAGGCCGGGATCAGCTGGAAGACGTACGCGAACGACGAGGTCGGCGACGAGGGCACGCACCCCTACGTGGGCGACTACGGCGACAACCCGCTGTGGCTCTTCCACCGGTACCACGAGGCGCTCGCGTCGTCGGATCCGGCCACGCGCGCGCTCGCGGAGGCCGGCGGCCTGCACGACGGGTGGAAGCCCGACTCCGGCAAGGGCCTCGACGTCACGCACCTCCTCAGCGAGTTCGGGCGCGACGCCGCCGCCGGCACACTGCCCGCCGTGTCGTACGTGGTCGCGCCCTACGGCTGGAGCGAGCATCCGAAGGCGAGCCCGGACTACGGCGCGCACTACACGAACGCGGTGATCCAGGCGCTCATGAGCAACCCGGACACCTGGGCGCGCACCGTCCTCCTCATCAACTACGACGAGAACGACGGCTACTTCGACCACCAGCTGCCGCCGCTCGCCGAGCCAGGCACGGCCGACGAGTACGTGGACGGGCTGCCCATCGGCTACGGCACGCGCGTGCCGCTGACGGTCGTGTCGCCGTGGAGCCGCGGCGGCTGGGTCGACTCGCAGGTGTTCGACCACACCTCGGTGATCCGCTTCCTCGAGACGTGGACGGGCGTGCACGAGCCCAACATCTCCGACTGGCGGCGCACGATCTCCGGCGACCTCACCTCGTGCTTCGACTTCGCGCACCCCGACTTCTCGATCCCGTCGGCCGCCGAGGTGCTGCCCCTGAGCGCCACGCAGGCGCTCGTCGCCGCCGCCGACGCCGACATGGCGAAGCCGCCGGTGCAGGAGCCCGCCGTGGGCGCGCAGCGGATGCCCGTGCAGGAGGACGGCACCATGCGCCACCGCCCGCTCCCCTACCGGCAGGACGCGGACGTGGCGGTGGACCGGGCGAGCGGCCGGGTCACGATGACGATGCGCAACGGCGGACGGCAGGGCGTCTCCCACCAGGTGTTCCCGAACATCGCGCTGCCGTTCGCGTCGACGCCGTTCACGGTGGCGCCGCGCGGGACGGCGGCGTACACGTGGGACGCATCGGCGCACGCGGGGGCCTACGACTTCAGCCTCTACGGGCCCGACCGGTTCCTGCGCCGCTTCGCCGGCACCGTGGTCGCGGCCGGGAAGGACGACGTGCCCGTGCCCCGGGTCTCGGTCGAGACGATCCCCGGCGGCAAGCCCGTGCTGCGGCTCACGCTCGCGAACGACGGGACGCCCTCGGTGCACTACACGCTGACGGCGAACGACTTCCTCACGCGCGAGCGCCACGAGACCGTGAAGCCGGGCCGGAGCACGACCGTGAACTGGCCGGTGGACGAGTGGGGCTACTACGACGTGGTGGTCACCGCGGGCGACGGCTTCCGGTACCGGTACGCGGGTCGCGTGGAGTAGCGCGGCGACGCACGACGACGCCGGCCGGCCCCGAGGGACCGGCCGGCGTCGTCGTGCGGGCCGCGTCAGGCGCGGGCGCGGTCCTCGTCCACCGTGGCGGCCGGGCGTCCGACGGCGCTCGCGGGGCCGAGGTGCGCCACGGACGGATCCGGGCGGCCCTCCTCCACCCGCTCCGGGTCGAGCGGTCGGGCGGCGCGCACCACGGCGTCGGCGTCGGCGAACCCCAGGTGGGTGAGCAGCGGGACCCAGAGGGCGCGCAGCCGATCCACCTGGTCGCCCGCCGCCGGACGCGGCGACCGGTACGAGAGCACGCCGAACGTGGCGCTGAGCAGCACGTCGACGGTGTGGTCGAGATCCGGGACGGGGAGATCCCGGGCGGCGAGCTCCGCCTCCAGGTGCTCCCGCGTGAAGCGCCACACGTCGAAGCGCCGCTCCACCGCGAGGCCGAGGCGCGGCATGTCCTGCAGGAGGCGGACGGCGCCGGCGGCGACCGGGCAGACCTCCACGGTGCGGCCGGCGGTGAGGAGGAAGACGACGAGGTCGGACAGCGCACCCGAGCCGTCGAGCGCGGCCTCGATGCGGAGCCAGCGGTCCTCCTGATCCTCGACCACGGCGCCCGCGAGGCTCTCCTTGGACGCGAAGAGGTGGTAGCCGATGGCCGACTTGGGCTTCCCCATGGCCTCGGCGACGCGGGAGAACGACGTGCCCTCGTAGCCGTGGGCCGCGAACAGGCCTCCCGCCGCCTCGACGATCTCGCGTCGGGCCCGGGACACCGCCTGCTGCCGTCGATTCATGTCACGCTCCCGTCTGCCCCGGCTCGGGTGGGAGGGAGTCTACGCAGCCGGAGCCGCGGGACGCCGACGCCCCTGTGAACGGGTGCCGCCGGGATCGGCGGCGAGGGCCTCCGGACGCCGCCCTCCACAGGTGGTGAGAACGGTTCTCACGGAGGGATAGCATCCGCACGCGCCCTCGCGCAGACCCCCTTGAATCGAAGCTGGATCCCGCATGCCCTCTCGTCCCTCGTCCCTCCCACCCGTCGAGGCCCGCGGGCCCGCCGAGCGCCCGCCCACCGGGGGCCGGATCCGCGCCCTCGCCCGCCGCCGCCCGCTGCCCGCGCACGGCCGGTCCGTCGCCCTCGGCACGGGCATCGTCGCCCTGGCGGCCGTCGCCGCCCTCGTCGCGACCGCGCTCGCGGGCACCGGATCCGCGTCCGCCGCGTCCGATCCGGCCGCCGAGCGCGCCGCCTCCGGACTCCGCGCGCTCGAGGGCTCCGCACCCTCGTGGTCCGCCGCCGTCCCCGCCGTCCGACTGGGCGACGCGCCCGCGGACGCGACGGCCGCCTTCACGGTGCTGCTGGATCCGGCCCGACCCGACGCCGCGCCGGCCGTCGCCGCGTGGCTGCGCGACCGCGGCCTCGACGTGGGCGACGCGCGCGGCGAGGTCTCCGCGCTGCCCGTCTCCGGCACGCTCGCGCTCGCGTCGCGGGCCTTCGACACCGGGTTCGCCCGGTTCCGCGTCGGCGGCCGGGAGGTCGTCGCACCGGAGCGGACCCTCGCCGTCCCCGCGGCCCTCGACGCCGTGCGCGGCGTCGCCGGGACCGTGCAGGGCGACGTGCTGATGCCGTCCGACGCGGAGTCGGACGCCGCGCTCGCGGCCGACACCGCGGAGGCGCCCGCCGCCGCGACCCCGATCCCCGCGCCGATCCCCGGCCAGGCGTCCGGCGGATCCCCCGCCTCCTCCGCCGACGACGGCACGTGCGCCGCGTGGTGGGGCCAGCGCCTCACCGACACGTGGCCCGCATCCGTCGCCGTGGCCCACCGCTCCAACTCGCTGTGCGGCTACGGCCCGGCGCAGCTCCGGCGCGTCGACGACGTGCCCGCCGAGGACCGGGGCGCCGGCGCGACCATCGCGATCGTCGCGGCCTACGACGACCCCGACACGCAGGCCGACACCGACACCTACTCCCGCGCGGTCGGCGAGCCGGTCTTCACGGCCGGCCAGTACCGCGACCACCCGTCCGCCTCGCCGCGCACCGGCATCTGCGGCGGGCCCACGGCGTGGACCGACGAGCAGCACCTCGACGTGCAGGCCGTCCACGCGATGGCGCCCGACGCGGCCGTCTCCTACTGGGGCGCCGACGACTGCACCAGCACGAGCCTCTACACGCGGATCCTCGACGCGGCGGAGGACGGGCCCGACGTGATCAGCCTGTCCTTCGGCGCGATGGAGGGCCTCGACACGGCCGACGACCGCGAGCTCCTCAACCGCGTGCTCGTGGAGGCGGCGTCGCGCGACGTGTCGGTCTTCGCGTCCACCGGCAACGACGGCGACTACAGCGGCGTCGGCGACCACGGCGGGAACGCCACCGTGGCGTCGCCCGCGTCCAGCCCCTACGTCACGGCGGTCGGCGCGACCAGCACCGGCCTCGCCCAGGACGGCTCGATCGCCGTCGAGGCGGGCTGGGAGACCGAGACCCGCTTCGCGCGCAACGGCGCCCTGATCCCGCCGGGCTTCGCGTTCGGCGCGGGCGGCGGCCAGTCCGCGGTGTACGCGCGACCCACCTGGCAGGCCGACCGGCTCGCGGTGGCGGGCACCGGCAGGCTGCTGCCGGACGTTGCCTCGCTCGGCGACCCGGACACGGGCTTCATCACCTACGGCCCGCATCAGGGCCGCACCGAGTACGCGGCGCACGGCGGCACGAGCCTCGCGACGCCGATGGTCGCCTCCATGGTCGCGATCTCCAAGGCCGTCACCGGCCGGCGCTTCGGCCTCGCGAGCCCCGCGCTCTACGCGCTGATGGGCACGGGCGCGCTGCGCGACGTGCAGCCCTCGTCCGCCGCCACGTGGTCCCCGAAGGGGCCGTCGGCGGGAGCGCTGTGGCCCGAGACGCTCTTCCTGTGGGACACCGGGAGGCAGGGGCTCCGCTCCGCGCCCGGCTGGGACGACGTGACCGGGGCCGGCGTGCCCGCGGGCCGCGCGTTCATCGACGGCCTCGGCGCGGAGGCGGGACGATGAGCCGGGCTGCGGTCCGGGCCTCGCTCCCGACGACGCGGCGGCTCGGCGCGCGCGGATCCCTCGGGATCCTCGGCGCGACCGGCGCCACCGCCCTCGCGGCGCTCCTCGCCCTCGGCGGGCTCGCGCCCCTGGCGGCGCACGCGGCCGACGTCGTGCTCGCGCGCGCCTCGGGCGTGGAGGTCATCGACATCGACGGCGACACGCTCACGGTGCCGACACCGCTCGCCGAGTGGTCGGCGGGCCAGGCGGTGACGCGGGAGGCCGCATCCACCGGCGACGTGATGAAGCTCAACACGACGCAGACGACCGGGCTCCGCTCCACGGCCGGCCCCACGGGCGCGTCCAGCAGCATCGCGAGCGGCCGGTTCCAGCTCCGCGACCGGCCGGCGATCGTCTTCTCCGGCCTCACCGTGTCGTGCACGCCCGGCGGCACGCCCGCCGTGCACCTCGACCGGCTGACGATCGGCGGCGCGGACGTGACCGCCGAGGCGGACGCGACGCCCGGCTGGTCGCGCGACCTGCCGGCATCGGTCTACGGCGCGACCCGCGTCATCGTGGGATCCACCGCGAAGGGCGACGACGGGTCCGCGACCACGCTCGGCATCGACGTGGAGGCGGAGGGCGGGGCCTCGGAGATCTGGCGCGTGCGCGCCGGATCCGTGACGTGCCAGGCGGCCGCCGCCGTGCCCGTCCCGACGCCGTCGGCCTCGCCGACGCCCGCGCCCGCTCCGGCTCCGGCTCCCGACCCGGACCCGACGCCCGCGCCCGGGCCGACCCCGGCGCCGGATCCCGCCCCCGCACCCGCCCCCGGCCGCGTCGCGACGGGCGTCACCGTCACCGCCCCCGACGGCACGCGCGTGATCGACGGGCAGCCGCGCGTCGAGGGCCTCGACCGCAGGTCCACCGCCGACGCGCTCGCCGCGACGGACGGATCCGCCGAGCACGCCTCCTCCACGCGCGTCGAGACCGGCGCGGACGGCACCACCACGATCGGCGTCGGCTCGTTCGAGCAGCTGCCGGGCGCCCCCGGCGACCCGCTCGCCCAGTACCGCTGGACGGCGTTCCGGGTCTACGGGCTCACCGTCACGGTCACGCCCACGGGCGAGGTCGCGACGGAGTTCACGGATCCCGGCAGCGCGGTCTTCGTGGACGGCCGCTGGATCGACACCACCACCGACCTCTACACGGGCGTCGACGAGAAGGGCGCGCCCCGCGTCACCGTCGCGTTCGGCGAGCACGAGACGGCGGCCGACGGCACCGTCACGGTCACCGGCGTGCACTACCGCGACCTCACGGGCGCCCACCCGGACGTCCGCCTCGGCACGGTCGTCGTGCCGCCCGCGGCCGGGCAGGTCGTCGGCGCGTACGGCGTCGGCGTCACGGCGGCCGACGGCACGGCGCTCGTCGCGCCGCAGCCGGCCGCGACCGTCGCCGCGCCGCACGCCACGGCTGCCGCCGCGACCGGCACGGGGACGGATCCCGACACCGCGTCGGCCGTCGCCGTCGACCTCGGCACGGGCTCCGCCGCGGGCACCGCCACGGTCGACGTGGGCGGGTTCCGGCAGGTGCCGGGCGCCGCGACGGATCCGCTCGCCGACTACCGCTGGCCGGCCCTCCGGGTCGCCGGCCTCCACGCGGCCGTCTCGGCCGCCGGCGCGATGACCGTGTCGTTCGCGGATCCGGGCAGCGCGGTCTTCGTGAACGGCGTGTGGATCGACACGACCACCGACCTGTACACGGGCGTGGACGAGCACGGCACCCCGCGCGTCGAGGTGCGGTTCGGCGAGCGGTCGGTCGCGAAGGACGGCACGGTGACCCTCACCGCGCTGCACTACCGCGACCTCACCGGGCGCTTCCCCGAGGTGCGCCTGGGCGTCGTGACGGTGGCGGCGGGCAGCGGGTCGACGCCCGTGCCGGATCCGTCGCCGACGCCCGTCACGATCGTGCCGGACACGGCGCCGGCCGGCTGGTCGGCGTACGGGATCCGGGCGACCGGGCCGAGCGCCGTGGCGGCGACGCCGGTGGCGCGGCCGGACGACGCGGCCGCCGCGGCCCCGGCCGCGCTCAGCGCCTCGGAGGCGACCGCGACCGACCCGGGCGCCACCGCCGGGGACGGCGCCGCGGGGCAGATCCGCGCGACGGGCATCCACCTCGCCTCGAGCGGCGGATCCGGCAGCGCCTCCCTCGACGACATCGCGCTCTACCCGGGCAGCCGCACGGCGGTCGCGATCCGGGGCCTGCGGGTGCAGGTCGACGGCGGCACCGTGCGCGTCTCGAGCGACGGCGGCAGCATCGCCGGCGCCTCGCTCGCGGCCGGCGACATCGCCCCGGGCACGCGGTTCGCGCTGCCCGACGGCGGATCCGCGGTGCTCGCGGAGGACGTGACCACGGGCGCGTCCCGCACGGTCACGGGTCTCCACCTGGTCGACGCGTCCGGCCTCGACGCGGACGTGTCCGCGGCCGTGGTCACGACGGCCGCGGTGGCCGACGCCGGCGGCTCGGGGTCGGACCCGGGCGCCGGCAGCGGCTCCGGGACGGGCACGACGCCCGGATCCGGCACCGCCACCGCGGGCACCGCCTCCCCCGGCGCCCTGTCGGCGGACGGCTCCAGCCCGGTCGGCACCTCCGGCGCGAGCTCGGCCGCGAGCCTCCGCGGCTCGCTGCCGCGCACCGGGTCCTCGCCCGCGGCGACGCTCGCCCTCGCGGCGCTGCTGCTGGTCGTCGGATCCGCGGGCGCGCTCGAGGCCCGACGCCGCCGCCGCGCGCCGACGACGAGCCGCCCGACGCGCGCCTGATCGGGTCCGGCCGGACACGCGCTCCGGCCGGACGCCGCGCGCTCCACCCCCGCTCCGCCCTCCCTCCGCCCTCCCTCCGCCCACGCGGAGCGGAGGGCGGAGCCGTGTCCGCACCCGCCGCACGCTGTCGCCGCAGGCCCCGTCCCGCACCGTCGCCGACGATGGAGGAAATGCCTCCGCACATGCGCGGAGAAAGCGTAAGAAATCAGCGGTTATGTACATGGAAATGTGTTAGGAGAAAAAACGGGAATATCTTTCCGACCGGATTCCACTCCGGTCGGCGAGACGAGAGCACGCTGCCCGGCGGGGTCCTCCCACCCACCCGCACATCCGGAGGCAGCGATGTCCAGCACCACCGTCCACCCGTCCACCGGGATGAACCCGTCATCCCCCCACCACCGCCCGCGGCCGATCCGCCGTGGCGTCCTGCTCACCCTCCTCGCGGTCGCGGTCGTCTCCGTGTACTCGACGGGGATCGTGCCGACCGGGATCGTCCCGGCGGATGCCGCGACGCCCGCGTCGTCGGTCACGCACCCCGTCATCGCGCCGGCGATCCCCGCAGCCGTCCGCGCCGGGACCGTCGACCAGGACGTCCGATCCGGGCGCATCACGGTCGACCAGCTCGCCGACGCCGCCGAGGTCAACTCGGGATCCGCGGCCGCGCTGCCCGCCGCCTCCCTGCCCGCCGAGCACGCGCGGCTCGTGACGGAGATCCGCGCGCAGGTCGCCCAGATCCGCCTCGAGCGCCCCGACGCCCAGCCGACGTCGATCGAGCTCGGCGCCGACGCCGACGGGAGGCTCACGATGGCCGCGGGTGGGCATGGCACCGCCACCCTCGACCCCGCGCACCCCGGCGCGGCCCCCGCCGCGAACCCGCTGGTCGCCTCGGACAGCTGGCGCTCCTTCTGGCACGCCGTCTCGCACCCGCACATCAAGTTCCACATCTCGGCGATCGTCATGAAGACCGCCGTCTCCACCATCGGCGCGCTGACCGCGGGCTCCCTCTGCGCCATCACCGGACCGATCGGATGCGCCTTCGTCGGCGGCTTCATGACCGGGCTCGTCGCGTTCATCCTGGGCACGCGCTGCGGAAACGACGGGATGTGGGTCGTGTTCCCCGACACCCAGTACGACAGCTACTGCGGGTGACGATCCGACGCTGATCCGCGCGCGGCCGCTCGCCGGCCGCGGCACGTGGCGACGCGGGCCGTCGGGAGTCCCCTCCCGGCGTCCCGCGTCGTGCCACATGCGTCACCCGCGCAGCAGCAGCACGTCCGTGGGCGGCTTCGGCCATCGGTCCGCCGGGCGCATCCGTCAGCGCATCGCGACGCGCCGGTCGGCTGATTCGTCGACCAGCTCCCGCTCCACATCGGCCATGATCTCGGGCAGGCGGGTCGAGGTCTGCACCCGACGCACGAGCGCCTCCGCACGAGGGACGCCAGCACCGTTCAGCAGCGACGCCCACAGGGCGCACAGCCGCGAGTCGAGGGGCTCGTGGGGCTGCTTCGCGACGTGGCAGAGCACGAGGCCGCGGGTCGAGTCGAGGAGGAGCTCAGCGAACGATTCGACCTCATCCTCGGAGCCCGGCGACGACGGCAGGTCGGCCGCGAGGCAGTCGCAGACGTACCGGATGCGCTCCACCCCCGTGCGGCCCTCCGCCGGTGCCCCATCCTCGACGTCGAACGCGGGCAGGTCGAGCAGCAGCCGCAGGGCGCCCGCCCGCTCCGGGTGTGACTCGATCCCCCGCATGCGCGAGAGCAGCAGGGAGATGAGGCGCTCCGTCCCCATGGGCAGCCCCGCGCGCTCCAGGGCATCGTCGATCGTCCGCCACCGCATGTCGTCGTCGGTCAGGACGGCCGCGGCCAGCGCGGCCTTCGAGGAGAAGAGGTGGTAGCCGATGGCCGACTTCGGACGATCGATGGCGCGCGCGATGCGTGAGAACGTCGTCCCCGCATAGCCGAATCGCGCGAAGAGGGCCCCCGCCGCCTCCACGATCTCGTGTCGCGACCGCAACATGTCCGCTCGTCGACTGTCCAACTAGCCACCCTCATCCGTACCGGATACGCCCATTCCCATCCGGGAGGGCCGACTTGGACGGTAACAGCGCGCCCATGAGGCGGAGGGGATCCCGGTCAGGCTGGCACTCGCCTGTGCACAACTCCCAGACGATCGTCTGGCAGCACCTAGCGTGCACGTCACACACCGCAACACGACGCACCTCCCGACGGCATGGGCCGCGCCGTCCCCGGACCGGATTCCCTGCACACGCCACGCACCCTCACTCGAACGGAGCTCATCGTGTCGAACGGCCCCGCATCAGGTCCTCGCGATCACATCCGGCGCACCCGCGCCAGCGGCGTGGCCATGGCCGCGACGATGGCTGTCGTCGGCGCCATCCTCGTCGCCCCGGCATCCGCCGAGGCCTCCACCCGACCGTCCTCGATCGAGGTCATCGCCGCCTCGCTGAAGGCCGGCACGATCATCTCCGACATCACGACGCGGAAGGTCACGGTGGATCAGCTCGTCGACGCCGACCTCACCGCCTGGGCGGGCGGTGGATCCTCGGTCACCACCCCGACCCGCGACGAGGTGACGAAGCGGATGACCGCGGAGGTCACGTCGCTCGAGGTCTCGGGCGGCCTCCCGGCGACCCCGGACGTCGACATCACGGCATCCGAGCGGGGGCGCGTCTCGGCGTCGGCCAGCACGGTCGGCTCCTCCCTCTTCTCCTTCCGGCGCTTCGTCAAGCACTGGACGACCATCACCCTCGACGGGCGGATCGCGAAGCTGATCGTCGGAGGCGAGGGCGGCATCGCCGCGGCCTTCATCTGCGCGACCCCCGGAGTCGGCACGCTGATGTGCGGGTTCGCCACCGCCATCATCGGCGTCCTCGTGGGCATCTACGTGTACTACCCGATCTGCAGGGGGAAGAACATCTACATCAAGCTCCCGGACGTGCACAACAGCCACTGCTAGAGCAGCCCCATCGCGGATCCGGTCGGGACGGTGCGCTGAGCATTCGGCGGCCGTGGCGACCGGACACGCACCACCGTCACCCGCGCCACCCGCGTCACCAGCGCAGCAGCAGCACGTCCGATCCGCCCTCGCGCCCGACGACCACGAAGCCGAGCGACTCGTACAGGGCGCGGGCGCGGTCGTTCCCGTCCTCCACGCTGAGGCTCACGGCCGGGGCGCCGGATGCGCGGACCGCGTCGACGAGCGCCACGAGCATCCGCCGCCCGAGGCCCCGGCCGCGCGCGGACGGGACGAGCGCCATGCCGAGCTCGGGGACGTCCGTCGCGACGAAGCCGTAACCGCGGTCGTCGTCGGCGAAGAGGCGCGCCCAGGCGGCGCCGACGGGTTCGCCGTGCCCCTCCGCGACCACGCCCACGTCCCCAGCGCGCGGCCAGCCGGCCACGTAGTGCGCGAGCTCCGGGGCGGCCATCATCCGCTCGCGCGTCATGGAGCCGT